>DATHSI010000244.1:0-3750 GCA_035464315.1 Candidatus Sulfomarinibacteraceae bacterium | reverse complement strand
CAAGTACAAAGGGTTTGATTTACCGGACAAATTTGTCGTAGGGTACGGCCTTGATTACCGTGAAAGATACCGCAATCTGCCCTTCGTCGGGCTGCTCCACGCCCACGTCATACAGAATCAGGTCAGGGGCAACTCGCACACATAAAAAACGACCCCGGCAAGCGGGGTCGTTTGAAAAGCATAAAAAAGGGGCTCCAAGTAATCTTCTGAATGCTTCGCTTAAACTCTCCTACGATTTCCTCATCTCCTTAACCTGTGCGGCTAACGAGTCTAGGGTCGCAGTAACTTTTATCGCACCTCTCTCTGTTTCGTGCGAAACTCGAGTGTGCAAAAGTTAATTTGAGCGATAGCATCCTCCAATTTCTCGGAGCGCCCTTCCCCTCTAAGCCAATCTTTCACAAGTTTGAACCTAGAAGGTAGATACAGTATAGACGATTTTGCGCAGCGAAGTCAATCACCTGCGCAAATTTTTAAGGTACGAATTTAGCACTCGCTGAAGCCACAGGCGTAGCACTTACGGCAGCCTTCCTCGTTGACCAGCGCCCCCTCGCCGCAATCCGGACAGAGGTCGCCGATGAGCAGGCGACTACCCTGGCCCGCCGGCCGTCCATTGATGTTCAGATCAGGCACGGACTCCTCCAGGAAATCCTGCAGTACCTGAGCCACTCCATCGGGCAATGAAAGCACGCGGTTGGCGCCGAAGCCCAGCGGACGACCGCTGCCAATGCCCTCCAGTTGTCGCACCACTTCTTTGAGACGATCCTTTGGCTCAACGGGCGAGGACAGGCGCAACACATAGCTGATCAGGCGCCCAATGGCGTCGGCAACGGCAAGCGTGTCGGTGCCCGCTTTCGACGTCTGAATGAAGACCTCAAAAGGCTGATCCTGTACGTCGGTGTTGATTGTGACGTACGTGGTGCCCAATGGCGTCTTGATGCGGTGTGTCTGGCCCTTGAGAACAGCAGCGCGCGGCTTCTTCGACTCATGCCACAACATTGGCTGTTCCAGGTTCTGCTCTTTGGCCTCCCTGGTCGCTTTTGTCTCCAACACCACCTTCTCGCGCGAGCCGGTGACGTACACGGTCAGCCCCTTGCAGCCCAACTCCCAGGCCATCTTGTAAGCCCGCGCTACGTCCTCCTCAGTGGCCGATTCGGGGAAGTTGCAGGTCTTGGAGATACTGTTATCCACGAAGGCCTGAATGGCCGCCTGCATGCGAATGTGTTCTTCCGGCGTGATGTCCGCGGCAACGACGAAGGTATGGCGCACCTCCTCAGGCACAACTTCAATGTGTTGGCAACTGCCGATGCGCACCACTTCGTCTACGATCTCCTGGCGCGTCTCTTCGTCCACCCCGGCCTCAATCAGAGCGCCTTCGAACAAGGGGCTGGTGTAAGTCAGTTCCAGATCCTGGCCTCTGTCATCCACGTGGCGAACATAGGCCAAAGCAAAGACAGGCTCGCAGCCGTACCCCTCACAGCCCGATACGGTGGCAATGGTGCCCGTCGGCGCGACCGTGGTTTGTGCAGCGTTGCGGATGCCATGCTTTTTCATCTGCGCCACTAATCCTTCCCAGTCCAGTGGGGGACGACCATAATCCTTTTCCCAGCGGAACAGCGGCTGCGGGATCTCCCACTTCAAATCCTGAGGATCGTAAATGCTGCCCTCAATTGCCGGGAATGGTCCCCGCTCGCGCGCCAGTTCCACGCTGGTGCGCATACAATGGTAGCGGATGAACTCGGTAACCTTGCCCGCCAGCGCCTGCCCTTCTTCGCTGCCGTAGCGCACGCCAAGCTGGTACATCAGATCGCCAAGGCCCATGAATCCCAGGCCGATGCGCCGTGCGCGGAGCGCCGCTACCTCTAGCTGCTGCACAGCCGGCACGTAGGCGTTGGCCGTCACCACGTTATCCAGGAAATGCGTCGCTTCTTCAATCGTACGCTGCAGTTTCTCCCAATCCACCTGCCGATCATCAGTGATGTGTTGCGCCAGGTTAACCGACCCCAGGCAGCAGTTCTCATAAGGTCCCAGCCACTGCTCGCCACAGGGATTCGTAGCTTCCAGCTCATAGAGGTGCGGCACAGGGTTGGAGCGGTTAGCGCTATCCAGGAACAACATGCCCGGCTCGCCGTTGTTGTAGGCGTATTTGACGATCTCGTCGAATAGATCGCGGGCCCGGATCGTGCGCCACACTTCCCCATCCTGGGGGTTCACTAGATCAAAGTCGCCATCCTCGGCCACTGCCTCCATGAACTCATCGGTGATACCCACTGAGATGTTGAAGTTGGTGATGGCGTTTTCATCCGCCTTGCACGAGACGAACTCAAAGATATCCGGGTGATCCACGCGCAATACGGCCATGTTCGCGCCGCGGCGCGTGCCGCCCTGGGCGATCTCGCCAAAGGCCTGGTCATAAACGCGCAAAAAGCCCACCGGACCCGTGGCCTGGCCCGCCGAGCTGTGCACGATAGCCCCTTTGGGCCGCAGCCGCGAAAAGGAAAATCCGTTTCCACCGCCCGTCTGCTGGATCAACGCCGCGTCGCGCAGGGTCTGGAAAATGCCCGCCTCGTCGCGCCCCATATCATCCTCGATGGGCAGCACAAAGCAGGCCGCCAGCTGGCCCAACGGGGTGCCCGCGCCCGTAAACGTGGGGCTGTTGGGCATAAAGCGCAGTTCGGTCAACAGACGGTAGAATTTATCTTCGGCAGCTTCAACATCCTGGTCGTGATCCGCCTCGGGCGCAGCAATATGTCGGGCTACGCGCCGAAACATCTCCTCTATCGTTTCAACGGGCTTGCCATCCCTGCCGCGCCGCAGGTAGCGGCGCTCTAGAACTGCGCGGCTGTTTTCACTCAGCGCGATTTCTGGAGCTGATTCTCTGGGTTGATCCCGTTCTACGTCCTTCAACATATTGTCCTCCGTATGATTTCTGATCTCGCCTTGGACGGCGGGGCACGGGTGTGGATGGAGAGTAGTGACTTGAGCGCTTACTCCTCCAGAAGACGATCAATCTCGTCCTGTATTGACTCCAGGTCACCCAGGCGCAAATAGACGATGGCGTAACGTATATAGGCCACTTCGTCGATCTCCCTTAATTTGCGGATGACCTTATCCCCCACAAGGCGGCTCGGAACTTCAGCTTTTCCCATCTGCTGCAGCTCCGCCTCAATCTCACCCACCATCCGTTCGATGTCTGCCGCGGCGACCGGGCGTTTGGCGCAGGCCACGCGAATGCCCGACGTCAGCTTCTCGCGCGAGAATTCCTCGCGTGTGCCGTCCCGCTTGATCAGGAGCGGCGTGGCTAAAATGGGGCGCTCATACGTGCTGAAACGCTGCTCGCACGCAGTGCACACTCGCCGGCGTCGTATGCCTCCGCGCGAGTCATGACTGGTGTCGATGACGCGCGTCTTCTCGTGGCCACAGTAGGGGCATCTCACAGAATAGACTCCACTTGGGGCCAGCGACCCCGGCTCGAACGGTGTGGGCGACTGTGTGAAAAAAAGTACCAGATATAAGGGTGAATCAAAGCGCATCCCCCACATCTAGGCCTTAGGTGCGTCGCATTATAACATACGCATAGGGCCATAGCAAGCATCTTGACGGCCCAAAACCTTAAAATATTTAGCCGGAATTTTACCTTACAAAACGGTTCCAGAGGAATCCCAGAGTGGCTATGCTGGGAAGGGAAAGCCAGGGGCGAGCCGCCGGTGGTACAAAATTACCACCGGCAGCTCGTCAAGAGGGGATCGCTTC
>DATHSI010000243.1:0-8519 GCA_035464315.1 Candidatus Sulfomarinibacteraceae bacterium | reverse complement strand
CTTCCACCGTCGAATCCTTCCTCTGCTACTCATAAGAAACCCCAAGCAGCTCTTCAACAATTCTTATGCGCTCGTCAGTCCAGACTCGACCAATTACGTAATCGTTAATAAACACACCAGACGTATTTTCACCAGAGTACGCCAGATCTTGAGCAAGCAACTGATAATCTCCTGAGGTATCAGCCTCTAATTGATCACGAAGATCATATTTCGTTCTACTATCATTCCATCCTTGATTGTAAGCCAAGATGATAAGCCGATCATGCGTTTCAGTCTCAAGTTTGACGCCTTGAACAACAAACCAGGCATCGATCTCTTCTCCTAAATACTGCAGATGGGCTGCAACATACTCAATTGCACTTGCACTCAAAAGAGCCGCAATAGTTTCCTCAACACATGGTTGAGGTTCTACATAGCCTAACCGTTCGAGGCGTCTTGCATTAAACAAGTCCATTTGTCCCATGCCAATGGAAATATCGCTCTGCGCCTCTGGGAGCAGTGGAATCGATTGAGGAATTTGTGGCCTAATCGCTAATTGCAGCACATCCCCTAACCCACCGGCGCGATTCCATGATCTTGCTTCATGATAAATGATCGCTCCCGTTACAACAGGATTCACTTGCCGTCTCCGCGATGCACTAATTATCTGCTCGCGATATTCCAAAATTAAATCACTACTATCTCGAAAATCCTCAACAAATCCAGTTATTGGATTATCGAAACAGAATAGGCAGATTGGCGATGGCGGAATAGGGGGTATAGGTATCTGCGGCGAGTATCCTGTCGAATCAATGTAACGCGTCGGGTTATTGAATACATACGTGTAATAGTTCAGCGTCGCCGGTCGCCACCCCGTCCCCTCCCACGGGTCCCGGCTCATGAAGGTCTTGAGCTCGACGCTATAGTATCTCGCCCGGAGATACAACAACCCCGTCGCCGAGTCCTCCTGTTCGCCCGTGAAGCCATAGGCCGTCCCACTCGCCCCCGTCTGCGCCAGCACCTCGCCATAGGGACTATAGGTCGTCGCCGTCTCCACCACGCTGCCCACCATCTCCACGCGCACGCTGCCCAGGCCATCAACCAGTAACGTCCGCACTTCAACCCCGCTGTCTTGCGAGATGAGGTCGAGGCCGAACAGGTTGTAAACTTGCGCAGTGCCGTCATCGGCCATTAGCACCTGCGTCAGCCCGAAGATATCGTTTGCGTACGTGGTCGTGATGGGCGTCGCACCCGTGTGGTCCACCTGCTGCAGCCGGTCATTCGCGCCGTCGTAGACATACTCCGCCTGCAACAGCCAGGCCGTACCATCGGGATTCGTTTCATGGCTGAGCATAAGGTTACGCTGGTCGTAGGCATACTGCAGCGCGCCCACTGGATTCTGAGCGTCACTGCCGGGCGGATAGACGGTACTCAGGTTGCCATTGTCGTCATAGATGTAGCTGGTCGTGCCGGTCGCATCCGTGCTCGCCTGCAGCCGGTTGGCCCCGTCGAAGGTGCGACTAGCGCTCGTGGTCTCTGTGCCCACCGTCTCCGTGAAGGCCGTCATGTTGCCGACGGGGTCATAGTCGTAAGCGAAGGTCGCCGTGATGGCGCCAGTGTAGACAGCGTTTGTTAGACGATAGAGGGCATCGTAGCTGTACGCAATGTTCGTGGTGCCCAACCCGCCAGGAATCGTCTCCGTGATGGTCTGGAAGGGACTCTCGACCGGGCCAAGCCCACTCGGAATGTAGTTCGTGTCTGTGACCAGCAACATCCGGTCCACGCGCAGGCCATCCTCGCGCATGTAGGCCTCCAATGTGTGCTCGCCCGTCGTCGTCAGGTCCACGCTCGCGTCCCCGCCTGCCATCGTGACTTTGCTCCAGCCCCACTCATCTGTGAAACCGGTCAGGTCGGCGGCAGTCGACGGCGCCTGTCCGTCCACCCCCACGTGCAGGGAGTCGCCCGCCGCGTCCGGGGCCATGCCCCGCACCCAGACGCTGTACGTTCCGCCTGTCTCGTTGTAGATGGGCCAGGAGAGCGAGGGGCTGTTCGCGGTCTCTGTCTCCTCATAGCGGGCGCCGATATCGGGCAAGGCGCGACGATAGCCGGTTCCTTCGTAGCCTGCTTGCGCCGTCTGCGCCTCCCAATCGTGGCTGGCGCTGGCCGTCGCCGTGCCGTTCTCCGCCTCCAGCACCAGCAGGCCGTTCTGTTCCACGTAAGCGTCAATCGTCTGCACCGCGTCCGGTGCGCGCACCGTCTCCGTCACCGCCACGCGGTTGGCTTAGCCCTGCGGGCACGCTGGGCCACCGTCGAGTTGGTAGAGGTACTCGGCCAGGAGGCTGCCGTCCGTGCCTTCGTGGCGCAGGCTCAGCAGCCGGCCCGCATTGTCGTAGCCGTTCACGGAAACCACGCCGTTAGGCAGCGTGGTCGTAATCAGCCGCCCTGCTCCATCGTACTGGTAGGTCGTTGCACCGCTGTTCCAGTCATCGACCTGCAGCAGCCGGTTGTCGCCGTCATAGCTGTAACTTACCTCGCGGCTGTCGGGGTAAATGAGCTGCGTGCGGTTGCCGGCGTCGTCGTAGCGATAGCCGACCACGGCATTGAACGGATTGGTCACCGTGATGAGGCGGTAGAAGTCGTCGTAGAGGTAGGAGGTGGTGCCCTGGTCATCCACCATTTCCGTCCAGTTGCCCGCCGCGTCGTACTGGTAGCTGACCGTCACGCCGTCGGCGGCATACGTGGTGGTGATGAGTCGGCCCATGGCGTCGTAGCTGTGGTTGGTCACCTCGCCGTTGGCGTCGGTGATGACCGCCCGGTTGCCCACCAGGTCGTATGTGACCTGTGTCGTGTTGCCCAGCGCATCCTGCGTCGCGACCGGCCGGTTGAGGCCGTCGTAGACGGCGTGCGTGACCGTGTAACCGCGGGCGTTGACGACGTCCACGCGGTTGCCCAGGGCGTCGTAGGCGTACTGGGTCAACAGGTTGCTCTCCTCCGTCTGCGCCCCGCCCGTGTCGTTCTCCACCACACTGGCCAGCCGGTCCAGATCGTCATAGCCATACGTGGTGCGCACCCCTTCGGCGTCTATCATGGCCACCTGGTTGCCCGCGGCGTCGTACTCGTACTCCGTCGTGTTGTTCTCGGGGTCGGTCGTCGTCAGCAGACGCCCCAAATCGTCGTAGGTATTCGTGGTCGTGTGCCCCAACCCATCGCTGCTCGAGAGCACCCAGCCGGCGGCGTTGTACGTCTGGGTCGTCGTCACCCCTTCGTGGCTCGTGGTTAGCTCCAACCGGTTCAGGCTGTCGTAGGCGAAACTGGTCGTATGTCCGTTGGCGTCCGTCTCGCTCAGACGATTGCCCAGGGCGTCGTAGCTGGTCGTCGTCTGCACCGGCTGTCCGTCCAGCGTGCGCGTGGTAGTCACGACCCGGCCCAGCCCGTCGTAGGCGAATCCTGTGACCTGGCCCAATACGTCCGTCGTCGGGGCGCGCCGGCCCAGGGCGTCGTACTGGGTGAAGCTGCACAGGTTCTGTTCGGCGTTGGGATTCGCGGCGGTATCGGCGCAGCCGGTTCCATTTGCTTCGATGGCGGTCGTCTCGTCCCAGTTCTGCACCTGCACCACCGGCCGGTTGGCGCTGTCGTAGACGGTGTGGCTTTTGTTGTTCTTGGCATCCGTGACCGTTATCTGGTTGCCGGCCTCGTCGTAGTCGTAGAGCGTGCAGATGTTCTCGTCGCGGTGCGGGTCCAGGCCGGCGTCGAAGCAGTTGGCCAGCGTGAAGCCTGCCTGCCAGTTCTGCACCGTTCCTTCTACCCGGTTCAGCGCGTCGTAGAAGGTGCGCGTCTGGCGGCCCAACGGGTCCGTCACCACGGTCATGTTGCCCACCTCGTCATATTCGTAGAGGGTGCAGAGGTCGGCGTCCCTGCCGGGCGTGTTCGCAAAGCTGCAGTTGGCCGGGTCGCTAATGCTCCCGCTCCAGTTCTCGACTGTGGCCGCCACCCGGTTCAATTCGTCATAAAACGTTCGCGTCTGCCGGCCGAGTGGGTCGGTGACGACGGTCGTGTTGCCCGCCGCGTCATATTCGTAGTAAAGGAAAAATGTCACCAGTGCTCCCACCCAGAATGCCTGGTGACTGCGCCTCACTAATTATGCTCAGACGGGCCCAGGATGGTCACGCCTTCGCTCTGTTCCACGTAGCGCACGAAGATGTACTTGTCCTCGATGCCGTCGCTGTGTTTGCGCTTGAGCCTGGGGGCGGGGCGCTGGCTGACTTTGGCCACGACAATGTATAGCTCGCCAGCGTCCAGGGCGTCGGCGCAGAGGCGGTCGAAGGTGTCCAGATCGCGCGCGGTGTAGGCGTGTTCGATGCCCGCGCCGCGGGCGAGGTTGGCCAGGTCCACGATGCCTTTGGCCGTGTGGGTGGGGGGGCCGCCGATAGATTGGTAGCACTCGTTGTCCCAGACGACGACGAAGAGGTTGGACGGCTGTTCGTTGGCCAGGGTGGCCAGGATGCCCAGATTAAAGAGCAGCCCGCCGTCGGTGTCCAGGGACACGATCTGGCGGTGGGGCAGGCCGGCGGCGAGGCCGAAGGCCTGGGGCGTGACGCAGCCCAGCTGTTGCTGGAAGAGGCTGGCTTCGCGCATGTGCGGCGCGGCGTTGTACCATTCGTCTACGGAGCCGCCGAGGGAGAGGATGACCAGTTCATCTGTTAATCGGGCGGCTAGCTTTTTCATGCAGTCGATGCGGTCCATTGGGGGTCCTTTTTCGTGTAGTAAGCAAAGACAAAAGACATCCGATTTTTTCAAAAAATCGGATGTCTCCTCCGTGCCGCCTAGAACTCAGTGCACTCGCCGGCGAGGACGACAGCGTAGTGTTGGGTGCCGGCGTAGGCGTGGGTGAATGCTTTTTGCACGGTGGGGGCGATGTCGTCGATGCGGCGCACGATGGTGTAGGGGATGCGCAACGCCTGGAGCATCGGTTCCATGGTGATGCCGTGGGGCACGGCCCACCAATTGGGCTCGCCGACGTCGCCGCGGTAGCTCATGATCATGACCACCGGGATGCGCGCGCCGAGGCCCAGACGGGCCAAAGGTTCGGCGGCGGCGCGTATGCCCGAGTTTTCCATGACCAGGGCCGCGCGCTTGCCGGAGAGATAAACGCCGGCGCAGATCCCGGCCCCTTCGCCTTCATTGGTGACGGGGATGGTGCGGATGTCATCGGCGTCCATCAGCGCCACGTATAGCTCTTTCATCAGGGATTCGGGCAGGAAGCAGGCGATGCTGACGCCGGCCTGTCGAAGACCGGAGAGGGTTTGGTCGACTGCCCTCTGGCTCATGCTCATGTGATTGTTCCTGATTTTTTTCTCTGTGGTTCTCTCTTTGAAATCTCCATGGTGCTCCGTGTCACTTAGTTTCCAGCGTACTGTTGCAGCAGACGCCGTGCTTCGGCTACAGCGTCCTCGTCTACAGAAGTGCGTTCCACATCCCAGTCCAGGGGGGCGGTGGCGTCGATGCCCAGCTTGGCCGACATGCCGTCTACGGCCGAGGGGTCCAGGCGGTTGCAGAGCACTTTGGGCACCACAAACATATCGGTATCGGCCTGGAAACGGGTGGCGATGGCCCACAGCACCGCTTCCTCGTTGAAGACGTCGATGTCCTCGTCCACGGCGACGGCGAACTTGATGTAGTTGTCCAGACCCAGCAGCGCCATCAGCGCGTGGCGCGCCTGGCCTTCGGCGCTTTTTTGCAGCGAGAGATAGGCGTGGAAGTGGGTGCCCGACCGGGGATAGTTCAGGGCGCGCACCTGGGGCACGATCTCTTTGAGGCGGTGGAAGACGTGGGCCTCTTTGGCCGAGCGGCCCAGCAGCAGGTGCTCGGCGGAGTAGCCGGGGATGACGTCGAGGTAAATGGGGGCGCGGCGGCGGGTGATGGCCTTGACGACGAAGACGTTGTGCGTGGAGCGCGAGGTGGAGTAACCAGTGTATTCGCCGAAGGGGCCTTCGTCCTCGTGCGTGTTGGCCAGAATTTCACCTTCCAGCACGATCTCCGCGCTGGCAGGCACTTCGACGTCGATGGACTGGCATTTGACCAGCTCGACGGGCCGGCCCAACAGGCCGCCGGCGATGTCGTACTCGTCCACTTCCATGGCTGCTTTGGCGGCGCCGGCGAGGTGCACGGCGGGCGGTGCGCCAAGCACCACGGCCACTTCCAAATTCTGGCCCAGCTCTTCGCAGCGCAGCAAGTGTTGCCAGATGTGCCCGCGGGAGTGCAGGCTGGCGCCAAAGCGAGCAGGCCCTTTCATCTGTAGACGCTGGTAGCTGAGGTTGCGCACGCCCGTATCTGGATCTTTGCAGACGAGGATGCCGGAGCCGATGTAGCGCCCGGCGTCCTGGTCGAAGTGGCGGCTGATGGGTAGATCGGCGACGTCGAAGTCGCCTTCGTGGAACACCAGCTCCTGTACCGGGCCATCGTCTACGACCACGGGCGGCTGTCGCCGTGATTCGGCGCGCAGCCAGGCATCGTTGAAGCCGGCGGCGCTGTCCGCGCCGGCGATGCGCGCGATGCGATCGCGGCTGGCGAAGAGGTTGGCCACGACGGGCATGTCGAAGCCAAGAGGATTTTCGATGTAAACCACGGGGAACTGCTGCTGCTCTTCCAGCTCCAGCACCAGCGCCGTGGGCACGTAGTCGAGCGCTATAGGCTCTGTAATACGTAATATGTCGCTTTCGGGGAGTTCGTCCAGAAATTGCCGGAAAGAGCTCATCTCACCTCCGCTCGTGCAGCTTGCGCCTGACGTCTGCAATCGTCGCCAGGAAAATTTCCAGCCCGATTTCGGCCAATCGAGGCGAGCAGTTTGCCTGGGCGATGTTCTGTTTTTCGGCCAGGTCGCGCCAGTGGTCGGCCAGCCGGTGCGGGCCGTTGACGGCGCCTTTGCCGGCGTCGATGCCCGCGTAATAGACGTTGCTCACGCCGGCGTTGATGATGCGGATCATGCACATCTCGCACGGTTCCAGCGAGGAGTAGAGCGAATAGCCCTTCAGCGTGTGTGCGCCTTTGATTTGCTCTTCGAAGGCAGTCAGCAACACCATTTCCGCGTGATAGTCGCTGCGGAAGTAGGGGTGGAACATGCGGTTGCGGTCGCGGTGGGCGACCTCGCCATCCGGTCCCACCAGCAGAGCGCCGACGCCGGCGTTGCCTTCCAGCCCGGCAGTCGCCGCTTCCTGGAGGGTGATGAGGACGTAAGGGTCGTGGGGAAAGTTCTCGTCAGCCTCAAAGGTCTCGATTTCCTCCTGCAACGCGAGCAATTGTTCCTGATTCATAAGTCCTCTGTGGATCGCTGTGGTAGCGGGCGGGCGCGGCTCCTATGCCGCGCCCGCTTTGAACAGTGTGCGTCTGTGACTACTCGAGGGGCGGCAGGCCGGTGTCGATGGCGCCGCTGATGATACCCTCGATTGCTTCCTCGCCTGCCTGGCGCACTTCGTCGGGCAGCGGGTAGTCGGGGTTGAAGGCGATGTAGATGCCGTCGTTCTCTAACGAGAGCACAATTACCTCGCCGCCCAGCTGGCCCTGTTGCACCTGCTCGATGGCCTGGCGCAGGGCGACGCCGTAGTTGAAGACCTGGCTGGCGTAGGTGCTTTCGGGCGCGAAGCCGGAGAAGTCGGCGTCGTTGCCGAAGAAGGCCACGCCATCGGCCTGTTCGGCGGCGCCGGCCACACCAACGCCCATCTCTGTTTGCCCGGCGATCACGGTGGCGCCGGCCTCGATCATGGTGTTGGCGGCCTGGGTGGCCAGGGAGACGTCGCTGAAGGAGCCGGTGAAGGTCTCCAGCACGCGCACGTCAGGGTTGGCCGCTTCGGCGCCGGCGGCCCAGCCGTCGGTGGAGCGGGAGATAGAGCCCACGTCGATGGGGCCAACGAAGCCGATGGTGTCGCTCATCATGGCAGCCATCACGCCGCCCACGTAAGCGCCCTGGTCGGCGTTTACAGAGAAGGCGTAGACGTTGTCCAGGCCGAAGGTTATGGGATCCGTGCCCCAGATGAAGCTGACTTCAGGGAAGTCGGGCGCGATCTCTTCCACGGAGCTACCGAAGGCGGAGCTGGCGGCGATGACGACGTCGTAACCCTGGCTGGCGTAGTCGCGGATGGCGGCGGAGGCGTCGTCAACGACGAACATGCTTTCGGACAGGGCGATTTCAAAATTCTCTTCGCCCCACTCCTCCTGCATTTCATAGAGGGCGTCGATGACGCCGTGACTGATGCCGTAGTCGTTGGCCTGGCCCGGCAGGACGGCGGCGACGCGGAACGGCCCGTCGCCGGTTTCGGTATCCGCTTCGTCGGCCTCGTCGCCGGCGGGAGGTGTGGCTCCGCTCTGGTCGATGGAGGCGTCGATGGTGCCGTCGATAATGCCCTGCATGACTTCTTCCGCCCTTTCGCGCACGTCGTCGGGCAGGTCAAAGTTGGGATTGAATTCCAGGCGCAGGCCGCCGTTGGCCAATGTGAGTTCGTATACTTCGCCACCCAGCTGGCCGTTTTGCACGCCCTCGATTATTG
>DATHSI010000242.1:0-11244 GCA_035464315.1 Candidatus Sulfomarinibacteraceae bacterium | reverse complement strand
GAATGAGATGCTGGTGGAGGATCCGCCTTTCATTCTGGATCTGCGCAGCCCGGCGGAACTGGAAGAGAACGGCTGGATCGAAGGGGCGGTGAACGTGCCTCTGTTGGAGCTGGCAGACAACCTGGACAAGCTGCCGTCGTTTGACACGACGATCGTTGGCTATTGTGGCAGCGGCTGGCGTTGCACCATCGCCATGCCGGCGCTGGAAGCGCTGGGTTGGGAGAATGTGCTGAGCCTGACCGGCGGCAGTTTCGCCAGCTGGGTGGATGCGGGCTATCCCATTGCCGAAGGAGAGCCGCCTGAGGCGGTGGCGCTGAACGAAGCGCAGCCTGATGAGGCTATGGTGCTGGCCATGCAGGAGATGCTGGCGCGCATTCCCGAGGGCTTTGGCGGGATCAGCGGCGAGGAGTTGAACACGCTGCTGGTGGAGGATCCGGAGCTGATCCTGATCGACGTGCGCACAGCAGCTGAGGTGGAAGAGAAAGGGTCGTTGGATGCGGATAACGTGACCTTCATTCCCATCGAAGAGTTCGTCGAGCGCCGTGACGAATGGCCGGCGGACATGGACGCAAAAGTCGTCGTTTACTGTGGCAGCGGGCATCGCTCGACGATTGCCTTGCCCATCCTGGCCAGTTATGGCTATGAGGATGTGTACAGCCTGAAGGGCGGCTATGGCGCCTGGGCTGAGGCGGGTTATCCTGTGGTTGGCGCGCCGGAACCGAGCGCGGACCTGGATACGGCTTATGAGACGTTTCTGGCCGACATGGAAGCGTATAACACCATCTCGCCGGAGGCGCTGAATATGATGATGGCGGAGGATCCGCCGCCGTTTCTGCTGGACGTGCGCGAGGCGGGGGAGCTACAGGAGAATGGCTACATCCCCGGCGCGGTGCACATTCCTCTGCGCGAGCTGGCGGACAATCTGGATCTGCTGCCCAGCTTTGATACCACGATTGTCAGCTACTGCGGCAGCGGCTGGCGCTGCACCATCGCGCTCGCCGCGCTGGAAGCGCTGGGCTGGGAGGACGTGCTGTGCCTGAAGGGCGGAAGCTTCGCAGGCTGGGCCGAGGCGGGCTATGAGGTGGCCGAAGGGCTGCCCAGCGAGCCGATGGTCCTGGACGTGGCCGAACCTGATACGGCGCTGGTGGCAGTGATTGGCGAGATGCTGGCCGACGTGCCCCAGGGCTTTGGCGGCGTGGACTCTGACGCGCTGGCGATGGAGCTGGTGGAGAACCCGGATCTGATTCTGATTGACGTGCGGACGGAGGCGGAAGTTGCCGAGAATGGCGTCATCGAAGGCGAGAACCTGGTCGTAATCCCCCTGGAGGCGTTCATGGCGCGCAAGGCGGAGTGGCCGCAGGATCAGTCGGCGTCCATCGTTGTCTACTGTGGCAGCGGACATCGCTCGACGATTGCCATGACGATTTTGTGGAGTTACGGGTACGAGGATGTGTTGAGCCTGAAGGGCGGCATGGCTGAATGGGCTGCGGGTGGCTATCCCGTGGGCGCGCTTGCTGCGCAGTAGCTCTTATGCTGGGAAGTTAGTTGAGGAGGGGGCGTGCGTGGGCGCGCCCCTTTTCTTTTGCCAGAGATAGAGCAAGAGCTAGAGGGGAGGGGCTTAGAGGCGGCCGGCGAATTTGTTTTTGATGACGTCCATGGGGATCAGTCCTTCGCTGATGGCGAGGACGGCGGCCTCGACGCGGGTTTGGACGCCCAGTTTGTTGAAAATATGGTAGATGTGGGTGCGCACGGTGTGTTCGGAGAGGGTCAGTTCTTCGGCGATGGCGCGGTTTGTGTTGCCCAGGGCCAGCAAGGATAGCACTTCGACCTCGCGCTCTGTTAGCTGGGCCAGCGGTTTCTCGTCGCCCTGGCGCAGCGATTCCACGAGAACGGCGGCCACTTTGGGCGAGACCCACTCTTCTCCCTGCCACACCTGGTGGATGGCGTGGAGGAGGGTGTCGGCGGCGTCGTCTTTGAGGACGTAGCCGTGGACACCGGCCTTGAAGAGATCCACGATGTAGGAGCGCCGGCAGTAGGCGGAGAGAACCAGCGTTTTGACCTGCGGGCAGTGCTCGCGCAGCCAGACGACAGCCTGCGCCGGGTCATGCTCGGGCATTTCGGCATCCATGAGCAGAATGTCCGGTTGCAGGCGCTGTACTTCGGCCAGCAGCTCCCGGCCATCGGCCGCTTCTCCCACGACTTCGAGGTCCGATTCGCGGGTGAGCAGGCTGCGCAGGGCGGCGCGCATGACGTGGTGATCTTCGGCGAGGAAAAGTTTGATGGTCGCTGTCTTCATACTGATGTGCGTCAGTCCCGATGCTGTGCTCGGACGGAAGCGAAACGACGTTCTTCCACTACGTGATAGAGTAGGCGAGCAGCTGAGTCCGTTACCGTCCCCATTATACTTGCCGGTGGGCGAACAAGCGAAAAAGGGGTGAGTTTACTTTCTCGCGTCCTTCACGCGGCAGAGTGTTGACAGAAATAGAACATATGTGCTAATCTGAAAGCAACTACATATTGAACCGTCCTCGCGTGATCGCTGGCCGGGATTGTTGTCGACGGACAACAGTCTCGGCTTTTTTTGTTCTACGCGCACGCGAGGGTGGAGACAGGGACCCTTAAGTTAGTGGAAGGTGATGACACTCTTGAAAGGATATTGTTGCTTGGACGGATTGTGTTTCTTGACAGGAATATGGAGGAATGACTCCCGGAGGGCGAGGCGCAATGGCTGAGGACAGGGCGAGGAACGGCGGCGCTCGTTGTGCGAATCCTGCCTGTGACCGCCGGGACATTCGGGCGCGGGGGCGGTGCCCGGCGTGCTATGCCTTCTACCGGCGACACGGCCGGGATGCCACGAGGGCCGAGATGCGCCGCCGCGGCAGGCCGCAGGCGCTGTGTAAGGTGTGTGGCAGAAGATACGCGCAGGTGCGGGGGCGTTGTATGACGTGCTATCACTACCGGTGGCGTACGGGCCGCGACCGCCCGACGGACGACGCCGGCGGCGAGGGGCTGTGTGTGGTGTGCGGGGAGCGCCCGATGTACCGGCAGGAGCGCTGCCGGAGCTGTTACGCGTATCTTCAATCTCGCGGGCACGACCGCGCCGTGTGAGAGGAGCAGTGAAATGACGAGTGCACGTTACGTGACCATCCTGGATAATAGCCTTGTCGAGGAGCCGCTGATGCCGGGCCTGCCGTACTGGGTGTTCGGTGTGGCGCGCTTGCCCACGCGGGAGACGGCGGCGTCTTTTGTGGAGGATGTGCTTTTCCAGTCGGAGCTGTGGGCCAATGAGGGCAGCGCCGATGGCTGGGTCTCGCTGCGGTTGCTGGCGTGCCGCTCGATGTGTGCGCGGTGCGGGCGGTTGCTGGTGACCACTGTGGGCGACGGGGCGACGCCTTTCCACGTTGTGTGGTATATCGCCGAGAACAGGACCCCTGACGTTTTCAGCGAGGAGGGCTTTGCCGGTACGGGCCTGTGGTACGCGGCGTATGCGGCGCATCGCTGTGCAGAGAATTTCTTCGATGGCGGCTCATGATGGGTTCGGTAGGTGTTAGAAAGTAACCATGCCTAACAGGCGCCAGATCCAGATGACGCCGAAGCTCAGAATCAGGATGCCGATGACGTCGAGCACTACGCCGCGTTTGAAGATGTCCTGTACTTCGAAGTAGCCGGTGGCGTAGGCCATCATGGTCGGCGGCGTGCCCACCACCAGGGCGAAGTCGATGGAGGAGGCGATGGCGATGATTACGACCAGGAGGCGGGGGTCTATGTGCAGGATCTGGGCCAGGGGAATGGCCAGGGGGATGAGCATGGCGGCGCAGGCGGTGTTGGAGATGAAAGCGCCGATGACCAGCGTGAGTCCGGCCACGAGAAAGACGACGAGCAGGGCGGGCAGCGTGGAGAGGACTGTCAATTGCAGGGCCAGCCAATCGGAGGCGCCGGTGAGCACCAGCATGTTGCCCAGCGCCAGGCCGCCGCCGAAGGTGAGCAGCGCGTTCCAGTTGATGCGGTTCAGATCTTCTTTGGTGATGGACTGGCTGAGGAACAGCAGGAGCACGCCACCGAGGGCCACGATGGAGGTATGGACGCCGTGCCAGCGATCAGTGAGCCAGAGGGCGATGATGGCCACGAAGATGATGAGCAAGACACGCTGGTCGGTTGTGAGCCGGCCCAGCTCTTTCAGCTCGCGATCATAAATGTTGCGGGTGAGGTGGCCGCCTAACTCCCCAAAGCGCACGCGGAAGACGAGCAGCAGGTAGAGCCAGATGACGGGGACCATGATGAATACGATGGGCAGGCCATAGGCGAACCAATCGGCGAAGCCCAGCCGGGTGCCTGCGAGGTCGTTGAGGAAGGTCATGGCCAGAATGTTGGCCGGAGTGCCGATGGCTGAGCCGATGCCGCCGACCGTGGCTGCGTAGGCGAGGCCCAGGATCAGCGCGCGGCGATAGCCGCCGCTGCGCTTACCGCCATCGTTGGGCAGCTTGTCCAGCACGGCGATGGCGATGGGAATGAGGACGGCCACGCTGGCGGTGTTGGACATCCACATGGAGAGAAAGGCGCTGAGGCCCATCATGGTGAGCATGAGAAAGGCGGGCTTGAGGCTGGCGCGGCTGAGGATGTTCAGGGCCAGAACGCGGTCTACGCCGGTGCGGCGCATGCCTTCGGCCAGCAGGAAACCGGCGAAGAAGAGGACCACGATGGGGTGGAAGAAGGGCTGGAAGACGGTGTCCGGCGAGGTGATGCCGGCGACGACGACGACGACGGGGATAACCAGCGCCGCTGCCGCCAGGGGCACAATCTCGGTGACCCAGAGCAGGGCCACGGCGAAGAGCAGGCCGGTCACCACCTGCGCGCGGTAGGGCACGCGCATGGTGAAGGAAAGGGCATCTCCGGCGCGGTCTGTGGGCGGTAGTTCTTGTTCGTAGCCGCCGGCGTTGGTCACGGTTGACGTCATTTCTTGCATCGACACGTGAAGCGGTTGTCCACTCTCGTCAAGTATTCTTATCTGGTAGGCAATGGACTCGCCCAGCTCGTTGGCGTAGCTCTGGCGACCGTTGACGACGACCTGATAGTCGCCGGCGGGGTAGGTGAACTCGCCGGTTTCACTGCTGGCGTCGCCCAGGAGGAAGGGGTGTGACACCTGCAACTGTTCGCCGTTGACTGTGGCTTCGATGTGTACGGCGTATTGGCCCGGTTGTAGGTCGGACGGTCCCAACATGTAGCCTATGGCGCTCAGGAGAAGGACGATGAGCAGGCTGAGTGTTTTGCGCGAAAAGAGGAAAGCGGCAGCCGCAGGCGACCGCCGCTCTAGTAAGCTGTGGGGTTTCCCCAGTTGAATCCCTTTCGTCTCGTTCATAATGGGCTCGATGTCAGGGTGTATTCTTTTTATGGCCCGGCACAGTAAAGCGTGGGTGGGGGGCCATACTCCCCGCCCAATGCGCTGACAGTGTAGCAACGGGCCGGGGGCGGGCACAGTATCAATTGACATTGCTGGGGGGTGATCTTCGTCAGGTATGGGGAAGGTCTGCCGGCCCGATTAGGCGTCGTTCTATTTGCTCCAGAACGAGCGGCGTTGCAACTCGGTCCAGAGCTGTTGGATGCTCTGGGCCACGGTGGCGCTGTCGGTGTTTACTGTGACTTCGGGGTCGTGCGGCGCTTCGTAGGGCGCGCCGGCGCCGGGCAGCGTGTCGATTTCTCCGGCCCCGGCGCGGCGCCAGAGGCCCTTGGGATCGCGCTCGCGGCAGACGTCGGGCGTGCAGACTACGTAGACTTCGGCGAAGCGCGCCAGCGCTTGACGCGCGGCCTGGCGGTAGCGACGTCTGGGCGCGGTGGCGGCGATGAGTACGTTGACGCCATTGTGAGTGAGGAGCTCAGCGATGTAGAGGACGACGTCGTAGAAATGGTCGCGCTCCTGGGGAGTGTAGGTGGGTTGTGGGGTGAGGCGGCGGCGCATCTCGTCTGAATCGAGTATCTGGGCGGCGATGCCCTCGTTGGCCAGCCGCTCGGCCAGGGCCCGCGCCAGAGTGCTTTTGCCGGAGGAGGGCAGGCCGGTGAACCAGATGGCGAACCCGTTGCTTTTTTCGCGGGCCATCAGCCTGTCTCCAGATAGCGCTCCACGTTCTGATAGTCGAAGCGCTCGCTTTCCATGACGCGGCGGGCGAAGGTGAGCAGGGTGCGGCGCGTCTCGACGGTGATCGTGGGGTACCACACAGGACTGGCGACGACGAGGGCGCGCCAGGCCAGCCAGGGCTGGATGACCTGCAATAGCTCTTCATCAGGGCGGCGGGCAAAGTATGTCTGCCAGAAGCGATCCCAGAGTGTGCGAAAGGGCGGCGAGAGGTCTGCCTGGCGTTGCAGCGAGAAGAAGAGGTAGTTAATGGTCAGGCAGCTGACGTCGTCGGCCGCTTCGCCCCAGGCGCCGCGGCTGCGATCCAGCACGCGGAAGTTGTGCGCTTCGTCGAAGATGATGTTAAAGGGGTGGAAGTCACCGTGTACCTGGCAGAGACGGTGGCTGAGGGGTTTGAGCCGCCAGCGCCAACGGTTGGCCATCTGCTCCAGCGCGCGCAGTTCTTCGGCCGGCGCGTAGAACAGGTCGGGCGGGTAGCTGTCGGTGAGCCCCATGATGCCTTCACCGTGGCCGATCAGGTCGCGCAAGCGGCGACGCCACAGGGCCGCCCTGTGGGCGTCGTCTCCGTGCTTCTCGCCGTGCACGCGGGCAATATAGGCCGCCAGGGTCTCGGCGCGGCGCACGTCGGCGTCGCCGGCGGTTCCTTCATCGCGGATGCGGGCCAGGTCGCCGGCGTAGGGCGCGCCAGGATAGTAGCGAGTGACCAGCAGTAGCTCGTCCAGGTCGGCCAGGGAGTGCAGGGCGCCGTCTGTGGTGCGGCCGATCATGTCCAGGGCCGGCACGTGGCGCGGCAGCTCGTTGAAGGTATGGTAGTCGAGCCAGATGGCCGCCACGCGGTCGTCTTCACGCTCCCGCCCGAAGGGGGTACGGCGGATGGTGTGCAACACTTCCTGATGGCGCTGGCCCTCGACCTGGTACGTGATGAGGAGCGGGCGCCCATAGCCGAACTGTTTGATGGCGGCGGCGCCGGTGGCTTCTCCACCCAGCTCCTGCACCTGCTCGATGTGGGCCTCCGCGCCGTGGCGCGCACGCAGATAGCGCAGGAACTGCTCTACCTGCAACCTTTCTCCGTCTGGTTCCTGTGTCATGAGACTGGCTCCATCAGGGCTCCGTGCCTGCTTGTGATCCGGACGTTACTCCCTGTATACGTTACCTCAGTCGCTTTGGTGGGGCGAACGGGGTGGTAGGCTTGATGGTCAGCCACGAGACGAATCCCGACGGGACTTGTTGTGCTTGCGGGCGCTTTACGTCTTGCGCGGTCTACTCCGCTTCGTCCATTTGCTCCCGGCTACCAAATGCTCCGGCCCCAGGTGGCACAATAATGGTAACCTGCGCGCCATCGCCCGGTGCCGACGCCAGCTCTAACCGGCCGCCAATAAAGCGCAACCGCTCCCGAATGTGGGGCAGTCCTCGGCCGTGAGGCGCGGCCTCCATCCCGAGCACCGCGTCCCGGTCAAAGCCCACTCCCTCGTCCAGGACGTCGATGCGATAGAGCTGGCCCATCTCAGGGTCACGAATAACCCGTAGCATCACGGTCGCTTCCGGGACACCGGCATGTTTGACGATGTTGAAAAGCAACTCGCGCACTGCCTGGAACAGCAGCACACGCCGGTCCAGTTCGGGCACCGCGAAAGAGCCCTCGGCTTCCACCTTGACCTGAAGCCGGTACTGCTCATGCATCTGCTCAGAGAGCCAACCTATGGCTTCGGTCAACCCCTCGCCCTCCAGAACTGGAGGGCTAAGCTCCACACTCAAACGGCGGGCCGTCTTCGTCGCCGTCTCTATGACACCTTGCATTTCCTCAATTTCCTTCAGCAATGCCTCGTCGGTAGTGTCGTTACGCAAGAGACTCAGTTGGATCTGCAAGCCATATAACTGCTGTTGCAGGTCATCGTGTAGGATCTCTGCGATGCGCGCCCGCTCCTCATGCTCGGCCATCGTTAACTGGCTGGCCAGCGCCCTTACCTGTCTGGTTCGTTGCTCGACCCGTTGCTCTAGTGTCTCATTGAGGACGCGCAGGTTTTCTTCGTATTCTTCCCGTTGGGTCACATCCTCGATGGCCAGCAGAATGAGGTCCACGTGGTCCAGGCGGCGGGCGTTGAGCAACATCACGCGATGGCCGGCTTCGTCGAAGGTGCGCTCCACCCGGTAGCCGTTGAAAATCTTCTCTTGCGGCAGTAGCTCTTCCAATAGCGTGCGTAGTTGTGGGATGTCCCACTGCCCATCGCCCAGATCGTAGATATAGTTGCCCACTGTCTCCGCCTCGCTCACGGTGAACATCTCGTAGAACGAGTCGTTGGCAAACTCCACCGTCAGGTCCGGCTGCAGCACCAGTAGCGCTTCTCGCACCGTGTGAATTATCTTCTCGCCATATTCTTTGGCTGCTCGGACCGCTTCTTCCGCCTCTTTTAGCTCGGTCACATCCACGAGGGTAAGTACGATCCCGTCGATGTGGTCCTCGATACTGCGATAGGGCCGCAGGCGGGCCAGCAGCCAGCGTCCCTCCACGTCCTGAATCTCGCGCTCGAAGGGCACCAGCGTCTTCAGCACCCGAGCAGCATCGTCAGCCAGGGTACCATAATCTAACTTGTTGGTCAGATCGCCGACGGGCCGCCCCCGATCCGCGGGCCTGATGTTGAACAGCTCGGTCGTGCCCGGCGTGTAGCGCTGGATGCGCAACTCGCGGTCCAGGAACAGGCTGGCGATGTCGGTGGCCGCCATCAGGTTCTCCAGATCGCTGTGAGCCCGAGAGATCTCTTCCAACTTATTCTTTAACTCGGCGTTAACCGTCTCCAGTTCCTCGTTGAGCGATTGCAGCTCTTCTTTGCTCGTCTCCAGTTCCTCCGTGGTGGAGCGGTACTCCTCGTTGATACTCTGCAGCTCCTCATTGGCTGCTTTGAGCTCTTCATTGGATCTCTCGTATTCCTCGGTCGTCGTCTGGAGCCGCTGGCGCAGCCGCAGCACCTCCGCTTCCAGAACCGCATTGCGCCGGGCTTCATCACCAACCGCTTCTGGCAGCGGCTGTTCGTCACCGGCCGTCTCGGTAACCTCGTCCTCCAGGAAGAAGACCAGCGCCAGGCGCTCGCCGTCTTCCTTTCTGCTCGTGTCGTGAGGCGTACCGGCCGGGGACTGTCGGGGGCGCACGGCCAGCGTGACGCGGCGGGCGCTGCCGGCTGTGTTGGGATCAAAGCGCACACGCACCGGTGTGCTGACCACGCGCTTACCGTGGGCAAAGGCCTGGAAGAGAGCGCTGCGCAGCTCAAATTGCAGCTCCGGCCGCACCAGCTTGAGCAGGTCACCGGTCGTCGCGCCGCCCGGATGGTGCAGGTAGCGACCGGCGGTCTCAGAGAGGTGGATGACCTGGTATGACTCGTCCACCACCAGGCTGGGTGGGGCAGATTCCTCCAGCAGCGATAGATGACCGGCAGTCGTGGCCACTGTCTGCTGCCCGGTTCGCGGCCACGCACCCGGCAACGTAGGGGCGCGCTTTGGCTGGTCCGACTTGGGCACCGTCAGGGGCAGGGTGGGCACAGGCGGGTGCGCGCCCCGCCATGACCGGGCGCGGTAGAGGCGGTGGCTCTTGTCCACCGTATTGAACAAATCCTGAGCCTTATCTATCGATTCGGCGCTTCCCAGAAAGAGATACCCTTCCGGCGCCAGGGCGTAGTGGAAAATCTGGAACACATTCTCCTGCAGATCACGGTCGAGGTAAATGAGCAGGTTGCGGCAACTGATGAGGTCCAATCGCGAGAAGGGTGGGTCGCGGAGCACGCTATGGTTGGCGAAGAGGACGAGGTCGCGCACTTTTTGCCTCACACGGTAGTGGTTACCCTCTTTGACGAAGAAGCGCGCGAGTCGCTCCGGGCTCACGTCGGTCTCGATCGCTTCCGGATAAAGTCCCTCCCGCGCCCTATCCAGTGCCGCCTGGTCCAGGTCAGAAGCAAAGACCTGGATCTTGGGCGGCGCAGCCGAAGCCAGAGCGGCGCGCTGCTCTAGCAGCAACATGGCCAGCGTGTACGCTTCCTCGCCCGTGGCACAACCTATCGTCCAGACGCGCACGGCGTCCCTCTGCCCCTTACCGTCAAAGAGGTGCGGAATTACCTGCTCCGACACAGCTTCCCACGCTTCGTTGTCGCGAAAGAAGTTGGTGACGCCGATGAGCAGGTCGTTGAAGAGGGCCTGGGCCTCGCTGGGCCTGGTGTGCAGGGCGTCCAGGTAAGCGTCGAGGGTCACCAGGCCGCGCAGCTGCATCCGCCGCTGGATGCGGCGCACGACGGTCGAGCGCTTGTATTGGCTGAAGTCGTGGCCCGTCTGCGCCTGCACTTCGGCCAGGATGTGGTAGACGGTTGCCTGCTGCTCGGGATTCAGCGCCTCCGGCGTTCGGGCCAGTTTCAGACCACTGTTCTGGTATTCGACCAGCTTGCGGGCCAACCTGGCTGCGGGTAAGACGACGTCGGCCAGGCCCGTGGCGATGGCCGCCCGCGGCATGCTGTCGTGCTCGGCTTCACCCGGCTCCTGCACCATCAGCAGGCCACCCTTTTCCTTGACCGCCTTGATGCCCACGGCGCCGTCGGTGCCACCCCCGCTGAAAATGACCGCTGCTGCCTCGCGGTGGGCGGCGGCCAGGCTGCGGAAGAAATCGTCGATGGGGGTGCGCCGGCCGCGCGGCTCCGCAAACGGCTCGGTTTCCAGGTGCGTGTCGGTGATTAGGATGCGCCGGTTGGGAGAGATGACGTAGACATGGTCCGCTTCGATGGCCACCATGTCGGTCACCTGACGGACGGGCATGGCGGTGTGTTGCTGGAGGATTTCAGGCAGCAGGCTTTCCCGCTCTGGGTCCATGTGGGTGATGACGACGAAGGCCATGCCGGTACCAGCCGGCATGGCGTCGAAAAAGCCTTGCAGCGCCGCGAGCCCACCGGCCGAGGCGCCGAGGCCGACGACGGTCAGCTGCCGCTCTGCGGTTGGTTGGTCTTCTCGCCCGGCCTCCCGGCCTTTCTTCGCTTGTGTGTCTGAACTCTTGTTCATGGTCATATAAAAGGCCTGAATCCTAGGGGGAAATCCCTTCTGAGAGATAGAAATGACGCATCAGGTCACAATCTTAAGAAGTATACCAT
>DATHSI010000241.1:0-49281 GCA_035464315.1 Candidatus Sulfomarinibacteraceae bacterium | reverse complement strand
GAAGCAAGACCAGACCCAGACCGCCGCCCGCAAGCCACCAACCCGATAACCAGCCGGCGCTTTCAGCGGTCGCTGCCCCTGTCGCCGGAGTGGCTGTGGCGGCCTCTGCAGGCTGCGCCGTCGCCGATGGCGTGGCTGTCGGCGTGTCCGTCGGCGCCGGCGATGGGCTGGGGGTTGCGGTTGCGGTGGGCGTGGCTGTTGCCGTCGCCGTCGGCGTTGGGGTTGGCGTGGGCGGCGGCAAGCGCTCCACCAGGAAAAGGGGCGGGCCGCCAACCAAACACTCTCCCTCACAGCGGGCACCCTCCAGCGTCACCGTGTACACACCGTTGCTGGGCCGTATCGTCTCCGCCTCGCCGGTGGCGCTGATCAGTTGCGCCTCGTCCAGGCGCGCCGGCAGGGAGAGCGTCACGGACACCGGCGTCCGCGCCCAGAGTACGCGCGTGTCACCGCGGGCTTGTTCAAAGGTGACCACGTGGTGCTCAGGCTCGCTGTCTATGCTCACACCGGTAAAGCCCTGTAATGTGCGGACCGTGGTCTGGTGTGCATAGTAGCCAGGGCGCAGGGAGCCGTCGGCGCGTATCAGGCCAAAAGATTCCTCGCCAGGGCCGAGATTGACGTCGAAGAATTTATACACGCTGATGCTATCAGCCCCAGCCGCAAAACCGAGGGCGTGCGCCTGCACAATGAACCACGCTTGCTGCTCCAGGTCCAGCTGGAACTGCGGGCGTGTGACCGGCCACTCGGGATCCTGCGTCGGCGCTGCATTCGTCTCATTGATCCAGATCGGCTTGTCCAAGCCAAACTCTTTCTGAATCTCGTCAATCTGTTGCACAATGCTACCCACCGTCTCCGTGCGAAAGTAAATGTGCAGGGAAATGACGTCAAAGAAGTAGTCGTGCGCCTCGGCCTCCGGATCGGCTGCAGCGACGCGCAACAGGCGACGCAGATACTGCTCTCGCCCAGACACCACGTCGTGCCAGTAGGTCAGACCCGCCAGATGCACCGTGGCCAGTGGATCCTCCTCTTTGAGCACCAGATAGGCCACCTTCAGCAGGCGATAATACTCTTCCACGCTCCCGGCCCACTCCGTGCCGTAGACACCGAGGTCAATATCCGGTTCATTCCAGATGATCCAGTTGTGCACGCCGCGCGGCCCGTAGTAGCGGGCAATGCGCCGCACGTAAGCGGCCCACAGATTGTCAGGATCGTCAATGGGCAGGTCGAGCCCGCGAGGCACGCCGGCGTCAGACACGCCATCGGTGGCCCAGTCAGGCGTGTTTTTCAACAACCCTACCACTTGCCGCCCCTGTTCATTGGCCTCGTCCAGCCACTCCTCCATTACATGCAACGTATTCCAATCATCGGACCCCGTGGGCTGGATCTGGTTCCAGTAAAATAGGATGCGCTCCCAGCCCACACCCAACGCAGCTGCCTCCTCCGGCAACCAGAAGGCAGAGACCACGCCGAAACGCGGGTCGGGCGGGACGTCATTTTGCGCCACTGCAGGCGCAATCTGCTGGCAGATCAAAAGGACCACCAGCAGGCCAATCAAGAAGCGTGAACGCATGGTGTCGATGTACTCCGCTTTGCACTTACTCAAATGACGACATTCCAGTCTAATAATGGGCGCTGAGAGCGCACCATATAATACCATCTCTACCCGCCCCTGCCCCAACACGATCAGGAACCTGGCATCCACGGCGATACGCTTGCTACCCCATCTGGAGCCATTAAGTGAGAGTGGGATACGACGACGTATACACTGCCCGCCGAGGTAGAATACGGCGTCGTCCGCCTGCTCTACCAGATCTCCTCGCGCGAATACATCGAGTTCCTGCGCGACAACATCCCCGATCCTGAGAACAACGGCCAGATCCTGTATCATCTGTGGCAGCAAACCGGGCGTTCCCGGCTGGAAGTGATGGCTCAGGTATCGTTCGGACTTGAGCTTTATCTGCCGCTGCTTACACGGTAGAGAGCGGGGCAGAATCGTCCTGGGAAACAGCCGCGACCGGTCCCAATTTGGCATCGACCAGGGCCTTGACTCTCCTATTGTGGGAGAGTATATAATGCCTATATGTTCAAGATCGGTGAGTTTTCCCGGTTCAGCCGGGTATCGGTGAAGATGCTGCGACACTACGATCGGCTCGGTCTGTTGCAGCCGGCTCACGTCGATCCCTTTACCGGGTATCGCTACTACACCGCCGATCAGTTGCCGCGCCTTCAACGCATCATTGCTCTGAAAGATCTCGGCTTTTCGTTGGAGCAGATAGACAGTCTGCTTGACGAGGAGCTTTCGACTGACGAGGTACGGGGCATGCTCAAGCTACGGCGCGCCGAAATCCAGGCCAGCCTGCATCAGGAGGAGGAGCGCCTGGCGCGAATCGAGGCCCGCCTGGCCCATCTGGAGGAAACTGAGCGGCTGCCGGCTTACGAAGTCGTCTTGCGTCCGGTTGCAGGTCAGAGGGTGGCCAGCATCCAGCAGCAGGTGGGCCAAGGAGTTGGCGTGCCGGCGCTTTTCGAGGAACTGGAAGCGTATGTTGCGCGATACGATGGCCGCGCCGCACGTCCGCCGCTCCTGCTGTATCATGATGCACAATACGAGGATGCGGGCCAGGAAGTCGAGGTCGTGGTGCCGCTCAACCGACCCGTACCGCAGAGTGACCGGGTGCGGATCTGGGAACTCCCTGGCTACAAGACTGTTGCCTGCGTGGTGCATACAGGCGATTACAATTCCCTTCCGAATGCCTTTACCGCCCTGCTTCGCTGGATCGAGCAGCATCGCTACCGGATCATCGATTGCCTGCGGGAGGCCTATCTGCGCTTCGGAGCCGACCAGGAAGAGTATACGTTGCCGCCCGTCTACCTTACCGACCGCGCCTCTGAACTGGTTACCGAATTGCAGATTCCCGTCCGGAAACCGTAACCCTTCGTGACTCTATCCATCTGAGTCGCTTTTATACTTCGCCCGGTGCCAGGGCAGCTTGCGCCCTGCCGCCCGGCAAGGAGGTTGTCTCATGATGCGTTACCAATTATTGGGAAAGAGTGGCCTGAGAGTGTCCGAGTTAGCGCTGGGCACGATGACGTTTGGCACTGATTGGAACTGGGGAGCAGACAGAGAAACGAGCAGTAAGATTTTCGACGCTTACGCGGAAGCAGGCGGGAATTTCGTCGACACCTCGAACAATTACACCAACGGTACCAGCGAGAGGTTTGTCGGCGAGTTCATCGCCAAAGAGCGCGACCGTTTCGTCGTCGCCACCAAGTATACGCTCTGCTTACAAACGGGTAACCGCCGCAATTTCAACGAAGGCGGCAACAGTCGCAAAAGTATGATGCGGTCGGTGGAAAATAGCCTTCGCCGCTTGAACACAGAGTACATCGATGTGCTCTACCTGCACATGTGGGACTTCATGACGCCGGTGGAGGAGGTGCTGCGTGGCATGGATGATCTGGTGCGCGCGGGCAAGGTGCTTTACGCCGGTTTCTCTGACACGCCGGCGTGGGTCATCGCACAGGCCACTGCCCTGGCCCACTGTCATGGTTGGTCCCCACCGGTAGTGGCCCAGGTACCGTACAGCTTCGCCAGACGCGACCCAGAGCGAGCCATTCTGCCCATGGCCCGCACCCTGGGTCTGGCGGTTGCCGCCTGGGGCGTTCTGGGCGGCGGCGTCTACACAGGAAAGTACAACGGGGAGAGCGACGCGCCAAAACGGTATGCAAACGCCTCGGAACAGGCGAAAAGCGTTGCCGCCAGTGTCGTAGAAATGGCCGGCGAACTGGGATGCACGCCAGCACAACTCGCCATCAACTGGGCCAAACAGCAGGCAAACGTGATCCCTATCGTCGGCGCCCGCACGGAAGCACAAATGCTGGAGAACCTGGGAGCGCTGGATTTCACTCTGACCGCCGCGCAGCTCACACGCCTGAGCAACCTCAATCCGTACAGCAACGGCTTCCCCCTCGATTTTCTCACAAACGAGGAGGTACGGGAGCTGATTTTCGGAGAAAGCTACGATTATCTGGACATCGCTTCGCCGGCGTTGGCCAGCCTCGCTTGAAAGAGAACGCATATCTCGTCAATTAGCAGGTAGGCGTCGACCACGCCACGCGCCTCGAGCGCCGAACATGCTATAATGGGCACCGTGCGGCGCCTTTGCGACTCGATTCTAGGCGCAACAATAGCGCTGCGGTTGCCGCGACGTATACGTCCGGCGCGGTCCCATTCCGTTAGGCCAGCCACGAGGCATCCGTGACCTACCAGCTACGCCAGCCACAAGAGAAAATTCTGCAGTACGAGGGGGGCAAACTGGCCATCAGCGCTGTGCCCGGCAGCGGCAAGACGTTCACCCTGTCGCTGCTGGCGGCGCGGCTGATTGCCGGGGGACGCGTGCAGCCGGAAGCGGGACAACAGGTCCTTATCGTCACCTATCTGAACGCCAGCGTGGACACATTCAAGGCTCGCGTGCGGCAGCGGCTGAAAGAATTGGACTTACCTCTGGTCGGCTTCGACGTGCGCACGCTGCACAGCCTGGGGCTGGAAATCGTACGCACCGTCGCCGGCAGCGTCGAGGAACTCGCCGTGCTGGATGAAGACCAATCCGACCACTTTCTGGGGCGGGCGACCAACGATTGGATCGACGCCAACGCTCAGTTGTGGCGCGCCTTCCTGCCCGACGAAAGCAACCTGCAGATGCGCACCCGCTGGCGAAACGTAACCGAACGCACGGCGCGCAGCTTCATCCGCAGCGCTAAGAACCAGCGTTACGGTCCGGAAACAATCCACAGCAAGTTGCAGGAAGCGTGGGCAGAGGCGGAGGGCGAGGAGAGGGCGCAAGATTTTGGGACTGAAGAGACTCAGGCCCAAAACGCACTCCTGTACATGCTCAACGGCATCTACAGCCACTATCAGACCATTTTGCGCCGGCAGGGGGCGCTGGACTTTGACGATCTGATCTGGCAGGCGGTGGAATTGCTGGAGCAACGCCCCGACGTCGTCGAAGCGTTCCGGGAGCGCTGGCCCTACGTGCTGGAGGATGAGGCACAGGATAGCGTGCCCTTGCAGGAGGCCCTGCTGCAGGCGCTGACGGGAGCAGACGGCAACTGGGTCCGTGTGGGTGATCCCAACCAGGCCATTACCAGCAGTTTCACCGCAGCCCACCCACGCTACTTCAACGCCTTTCTGGACCGTCCAGATGTCACCACCCTGCCCCTGCCCCACTCCGGCCGGTCCGCGCCGCGCATCATGGGCGCCGCCAACGCCCTGCTGCAATGGGCTGTGCAAGAACATCCGCTGCCCGAAGCGCGCCGCCACGCCTTTCGTCCCCAGGAGATCCTGCCCACGCCGCCGGGAGACGCCCAACCAAATCCACCGGACACGGCGCACAACGTTCGTCTGAAAGTGTACAACCATCGTGAAGATGAAGAGTTGCCCGCTGTGGCGCGCCTGGCCCAACGCTATGCCAATAGCAGGCCGGAGCACACGCTTGCCGTATTGGTCCCCACCAATCGCGTCGGCCACGCTCTGGCACAACGACTGGACTTGCTGGGCGCCGATTACGACAATCTGTTGCGGGGCGGCAGTCGCGAACGCGAAGTAGCGGCGACCATTCACGCCCTCATGGCGCTGTTAGCCAACCCGCTGGACAGCCGTGCGCTGGTTGACGGCTATCGGGCCCTGGCGGAGCTGGACCACGGCGGTTTGCAAACAGACGCCGCTTTGACCACTGAACTGAAGGAGGAGGGAGAACCCTATCTGGTTTCTGACTACCAGCCCGGATCCGCGCCAGATACGGAGCGCGTACACACCCTCCTGCGCAGCGTTCGACGACCTGAAGCGCTGCTTTTTCCCTCCGAAGAACAGAGCCTGGAGGCCGCTCTGCCCGCGGGCGTGGCCAGCGAGGAGGACGTGGCGTATATTGCAGCGTACGCCCGGTTTCTGCGCCACCTGTTCGAACTGCGCCGCCTGCCGCCAGATGATCTGGTCCTTGCTCTGGGCCACGAGCTGTTTGCCGGTGCAGGACCGCAGACGGAAAGCCACGATTACGACCTGGCCATCGCCTACGAGTTGGCAGCCACGATTCGCAGCTGGCGCGACCTGCAGCCGGGCTGGCGTCTGCCGCAACTGGCAGCGCAACTGGCCGACGTGGCCAGCGGCCGGCGTCCGCTACGGACCGCTCCCGCCGGAGACGCCGGCTTCGAACCCACACCGGGACGCATCACACTGGCCACCCAACACAGCGCCAAAGGGCTGGAATGGGACGCCGTCTTTCTGGTGGGCATCGACGACTTCTGGATTCCCCACGACCTGGAAGGCCCATTCCTGGGCACGCACGACTTTCTCAGCGGAGATCCCGCCGCCGAGGCCGTGGCCCGCCTGCAGCAATTGATGAAGGACAGGCTCGGGCTACACGCCGGACGGGACCCCACCGAATCGGCACACATCGAACTTATTTGCGAGCGGCTGCGGCTACTCTACGTGGGCGTCACCCGCGCCCGACGCTACCTGCACATCAGCCGCAGCCGCTATACGCGCTACTATCAACGGGAGCGGCGCACGTCAGGCTCTCTGGCCCTGGGCGCCATCCACCGCTTCCTGCAACATTCCAAGTAGGCGGAAGTGTAAATTAAAGGTCAAAACAGTGACACTGAAACCCAAAATCGGGGATAATTCCGTTTTACGTTTTGCTCCTAACGCCGTAAAATAGGCTTATGACTGTAGACAATCCCTTTTTCCACCGCGGCGCCATTCGCCAGCCCGAAGAGTTCCATGGTCGCCAGGCTGAGATCAGCCAGGTTCTGGGCCTCTTACGTAACGGGCAGAGCGTGTCACTGATCGGACCGCGCCGCATTGGAAAAAGTTCCTTGCTCCTGCATCTGGCCCGGTCTCAGACGCGAAGCGCCTTCCAGCTGGCGCCGCCCCAGGCGCTCTTCGTGCTGATTGACTGTCAGGAATTCGGTGGGTCGCCGCCGGAAGAGGTCTACGAGGCGCTGCTCACGGAGCTGATGGAACATGCGAAAGAGGCCGGCATTGATTGCGGCGAGGTGACCCGGTTTGGCACCTATCGCTCTTTGGACCGCGCCCTCAACCACATCCACCGCACGGGCGCCAGCGTCGTCGTCCTGCTCGATGAATTTGAACTGCTGGCTGCCAACGAACGTCTGACGCCCTACTTTTTTGCACGCCTGCGCGGCCTGACTACCAAATACGGCCTGGCCTACCTCACTGCCAGCCAGAGACCCCTGTTCGATATTACAGCCGACGAAGAGATCCTCAGTTCCCCCTTCTTCAATATCTTTGTCACGCTGCCACTGGGCCTCTACGATGAGAATGAAGCGCGCAGCCTGTTGGACCAACGACTCCAAGGAACGCGCGTCTCATTTTCACCGGCGCTTTGCGATCATCTGCTCTGCCTCGTGGGCCCGCACCCGTTTTTCCTGCACATTGCCGGTTACCATGCCTTCCAGGCTGCCAGCGCCGGCACGCCGCTGCAGACGTCGGACGAGCTGGCGCAGCTGGATACTCCCATCGAAATGGAGTCGGACTCGCACCTCAGCTACCTGTGGCAGAATCTTACGCCTGAGGAGCAGTACACACTGGCGACGCTGGAAGGGCCAGTCGACAGCATGCGCCTGCTGGAACAGCAATGTCTCGTGCGTTCCGAGAACGGAGTCTACCAGTACACCAGCGAAATCCTGCGTCGTTTTGTGCGCCGGCAGGAAGTCGAGGGCGTCATTCAAGCCGGCCCCTTTGTCATTGACCGGCAACGCCACACAGTGCACGCCAACGGTCAGGAGTTAAATCTGACGACCTCTCAATTCGACCTGTTCGCCCGTCTGACGCAACAGGCAGGTCAGGTCGTACACAGCGAAGCCCTGGAGCAAGCGGTGTGGGGCGAGGTCCTGATCGACGATCCAGACCGCCTCAAGACGCTCATCAAGCGACTGCGCCGCGCCATCGAACCGTATGATAGCTGGATCGTAAGCGAACGGGGTGTGGGCTATGTACTCCGGCCGCCCACGTAGCGCACCACCGCTACTTTGCCTCCCTCCTGGTCAGTACAGGTAGGGCAATTATGTATCGTCTGACAGCCCGCTTCACACGCCTCACGCTCCTGACAATCCTCCTGCTTGGAACCTGTCTGGCGGTTGGGACCCGGCGTGTGCGGGCACAGGCCGGCAGTGGCGGGCAATCTGAACCCTCCCCCTATTGGCAATATGACGCGCCTGGGCCGTTGGGAGTCGTGAAAGCCGCGGACATCGATCATGATGGCATCGAGGAGTTCGTGGTAACCACCGAAGACCATCAGGTGGTGCTACTGAGCGCCACCGGGCAGGCCCGCTGGACCTATCAGACGCCTGACCAGACGTCAATTCTAGAACTTTCCCCCATCAACGTAGACGGCGCGGACAACCCCTATCAGCAGATCATCCTGGCGACTGCGGATCAACTCATCTTGCTGGATCGGCACGGCGAGGTTCGTTGGACCAAGCCTCTGGCCCTGCCGCCAATTCCCACCATGGCCCTACCCGGCGCCAGTGCCGAGGCGCTGCGGCGCAATCTGAGCAACCGTCCGGTCGCCCTGCGGCCTATCGACCGCGATGCTGACGGCAACGACGAAATCCTGGTGTTATTACAGTCCGGGTTGGTGCAAGTGTATGATGGTCAGGGCGAGTATCAGTGGGGCTATCCTGACAGCGCGCCAGCCAGCGACGAACCACGGGCGCTCGTAGAAGTCGGGGACGTCAACGGTGATGGACTACCGGAAATTGTATTCAGCTACTATATCAGGTACAGCAGGATCCTTCTCCTAGATGCCAACGGCCGGTTACAGTGGGATCGTCCGCTCAGCGGGCGTATCACTTCGCTCTCACTGGTCGCCTGGGACGAGGACTCGCCTATGGACATCGTCGTGGGCAACAGCTTCCGTAGCGACCGCAAGCAGGTAGAACGGGTCATCGTCTACGATAGTAGCAACGGGATGGAGCGCTGGACGCGAACGCCAAACCGTACGGTAACGGCGTTGGCAGGCGCCCGATTACCACAGGGGCCGGCCCTTGTCGTCGGCACCAACGTGGGCAAAGTCCTCAGCTACAACCGCGAGGGCGCGCGTTACTGGCAATACCAGCCGCAGTCCCCGGATCGCGCTATCGTGGCCATCTCCGCCACGCCCGTCGAGCCCCAACCGGGCCAACCGGCGCTGGCCCTGACCCTGGCGCCCGCGTCGCCTACGAACAACATGCCCGCCAACGTGCTTCTGCTGGATGACGCCGGACAGGCGCTGCGACAATTTCAATCCGCCGCCGCCGCGGGCCAGACCGCCCTGGTTGACGTAAACAATGATGGCATCAGCGAGCTACTGTTGGCCAGCTTTGGCACTCTTTCGCTCACCGATCCCGGCACCGGGGCACGCAAGAACGCGCAGGCCTGGGACTATCGCCTTTATGCCGCCCCTGTCTCCACGCTCGTTGCCGACCTCACCGGAGATGGCGCTGACGAGCTGCTGATAGGCACCAGGGACGGTCGTCTGCATCTCCTGGATAGCGCCACCGGTCAGGCCAACTCCATCGTCAATCCCGGCGGTGAGATTAGCCACCTGGCTCTCTTACAGCAGGGGCCAGACGCAGAAACATTGATCGTGGCTGTGCACAACCACACCGGCGGCAGTGATCTGCCGCAACAGAGCGGTTCGCCGGTCGGGGGCGTTCTGGAACTGGTCCACCCCTCCGGGCGCGTGGTTTGGCCCGAGCCGGTCACCGTTCCCGGACGTATCACAGCACTGACCGTGGGCAATATCAATCGCGATCTGTCCCCCGAAATGGTCATCGGCACCAGCGAGGGCGAGCTGATCGCTTACTCTGTGGGCCCGCGCGAGTTGTGGCGCACAGCCCTTCCCGGCGCAGTCCAACAGGTGGCCCTGGTAGAAGGTGAAGAGGTCGATTCCTTCGACGTTGTCGCCGTTTCCACCCTGAACCAGATCTATCGCTACAGTGGGCGGGGTCAGGGGTCCATCGTGGCCTACTACAATCTGGAGGCCGTCAACGAAATATTTCCACTCCCGCACGTAGAGAGCGACGATCGCGCGCTGCTTATGACCACGGACCAGGGAACCTTGAGCGCTCTGGCCTGGGACGGAACACAATCATGGCAGTGGGAACTGCCTCAGGGAGAAATTGTGCACATGCAACCGGCCGGTGAGACATTTCTGGCCGTCAGCGACGCCGGCGAGCTGCTGAACCTGGACGTGCGCACCGACGAGATCTTGTGGCAGCAACCCGATCTTGGTGCTGTCAGCGCCCTGTACTGGGGCGATCTGGATGGCGGCGGCGGCGCGGATGTGGCCGTTGGCACCAGAGATGGGCGCGTTTACCTGTACACAGACGATGGCAGGTTGTGGGACAGCCTGAATCTCAGCAGCAACAGCAGCGTTTTCCAGCTTGCCAGCGTACGCCGCCACTCCGATGGAACACCCCAACTGCTGGTGATCACAGACAACGGCGTCGTGCAACTGTTCGAAGCCAAACCAAACCGCCCGCCGCTGCTGGTGAATCCCCATGTAGACGTGGGGCCCGGGCGCTACGATATACGCATCTCGGTGATCGAAGAAGAAGGCGACAGCGTCCTTATCGGGTTGCAGACGCTTGATATGAACAGCGGAGAGTGGCGCACAGTTGACGAAAAGGCGATCAGCGGGCGCGATAATCTCAGCAGTGACAATCTGATTTTCAACCTGGAACCGGCGACAGACGGCAACGTGCGTTATCGTTTCACCTTCAACGATGGCACGCACCAGGGCACAGTGACCCCGACGCCCGGCCCGCCGCCACAACCGGTGATCCCATTGAGCGCTTCGCTCATTGTACCGGCGCTGGCTGCAATGGCTCTGTTCAGCGCCGTGTTCGCCGTGCGCCAGGCGCGCTCAACGTCGGCCAATGTGCGCCGCTTCTACAGCAGAGTGAAACAGCAGCCGCAAGCAACCCTGGAACTGCTCGACGAACAGTACCGGCGTAATGAAGGTTCGCCCGACTTTCTGCTCAATCTTGCCAATCAGGCGCGCACTGACGATCATCAGGTCCTTGCCAATTTGGCCGATGGTTTGTTTCTGTTGGCCGGCCGTCCGGGTGCAGCCCTGGTCATCCTTAATAGCGCGCTGGCCGATGCGGAGGAGACGGTGGGTGACTGGCGCTCCTTTGACACGTGGCGAATGACATTCGCGACCTGTCAGGCTTTGTGGGAAGCGCTGAGTATCACTGAACTGAGCCTCTTGTGCCACAGGCTGGAGCAAATGGTGCGTGAGGGCGACGCGAGCGGCATCTCCGCGCAATATCTGGAAACTCTGCTACAGATCCTGGGCAGCCTCCGCGACAGCGAGCGCGTTGATCTGGTCGACGATCGCCTCGTCTATCTCCACGAAGCCTCGGTGCTCGTGCGCCAGGTCGACGAACGGCTGGCGCCGCAACCGGTGACCATTGAAAAACAATTAGTGGCCGCGATCCAGGAAAGGGTCCAGGGTTTGATACGCGCCGAGATGGAGATGTTGCGAGGCCAGGCGCAATTGGTGGTAACCCTGAAGACGAAGCGTGCTGTCCCCGAAGACGGGTTGGTGGTCGTGGCCGTGGAGATACGGAACCAGGGTCGCGCCCCGGCCGAAAACGTGGTGGTTGAGGTGCAGGAGGATCCAGCTTACGATGTTCACAGCCCGGCGGAAACGATACCCGTTATCTGGCCCGGTCGTGGCTACGTGGCCGATTTTGTCGTTCATCCCCATGTCGAGGACCGCGTTCGCGCTGCATTTTCCATCAGCTACGACGATCGCATCCAAAACGCCCATCAGATGGCGTTTGCCGACATGGTGAACCTGTTGCCGCCGCAACGCGCCTTCACACCGCTCGCCAATCCCTACATGCCGGGAACACCGCTTCGTGGCAACAGCTCCCTCTTCTATGGACGCGAGGACCTGTTCGACTTTATCATCGAAAACGCCGGGCAGTTGGCGCGGCGCAATGTCTTGATCCTGGTCGGGCAGCGGCGTACGGGCAAGACGTCAGCGCTGCTGCGGCTGGCCCATTACGTGCCCAATGACCTCGTGCCCATCTACATCGACTGCCAATCACTGGGCATTGTGCCGGGTATGGCTGCCCTGTTCCACGATCTGGCCTGGTACATCGCCGACGCTCTTGACGAACGCGGCATCGAGATCGCCGTCCCCGACAGCGAAGCGTGGCAGAGCGATCCGACGCGTCTCTTCCAGCACCAGTTCATTCCTGACGTCAAACAGCAGCTACCCGACGAAAGCACCCTTCTGCTTGTCTTCGACGAGTTTGAAGCGTTCGAGAACCTTGTTGAAGATGAGATCCTACCCTCCACTCTGTTCACCTATTTGCGCCACCTCATGCAGCACAGCGAAGGCCTCAGCTTTGTCTTTGTGGGCACGCGTCGCCTGGAGGAAATGGGCAGCGACTACTGGTCGGTGCTTTTCAACATCGCCCTCTATCGCCAGATTGACTTCCTCAGTCAGGAAGCAGCAATGAAACTGGTCACCGAGCCGGTCGCGCCGCACATCGTATACGACGATCTGGCCCTGGACAAAATATGGCGTGTCACCGCGGGCCATCCCTACTTCCTGCAACTGGTCTGCTACACTCTGGTCAAGCGGGCCAACAGCCGCAGCACTGGCTACGTCACCATCTCCGACGTCAATGCCGCGCTGGAGGAAATGTTGCGCCTGGGCGAGGTACATTTCGCTTATCTGTGGCAACGTTCCAGCCACACCGAGCGGGCCCTGCTCGCCGCCGTGGCCCACCTGATGGATCGCGACGTTCCCTTCCACCCCTCTGATCTAGTGCACTATCTGGAGCAGTATGGTTTCCGCTTCGATCCCGCCGACGTCACCGCCGGGCTTAACAAGCTGGTAGAGCGCGAAATCATGAGTGAGGTCACGATAGAGGGAACCACCTTCTACACGCTCAAGATAGGCCTCGTCGGCCTATGGGCAGCCCAGAACAAGAGCCTTAGCAAGCTGTACGAAAGCAACAACGGCGCTGAAAACGAGTACCGCTCAAAACGGTTGCTCTCGTACTGAGCGATCCCCCTCCACAACGTAAATATATCGCCAAATTATATCCCTCTCCTATATCGGGGCATATGTTGATCCTTGCTTGCTATGTTATACAAACGTAGCAGAGAGGTTTGTCGCGTGTTCATAAGGAGCTACGTCATGTCTCAGATGAAAGTCAACGAACAGGCAGTTGCCAAAGCTAGGGAGCTAATCAAACAGCATCAGTACGACAAAGAAAGTGACTGGAGCGAAGCCCAGCCATCTACCTCCCAGGAGAACGACTTTCTGGAGAAGCACGATTGGGACGAGTACGGGCAATGGTTTCTGGCCATTGACACCGATGCCAGCGAAGAGACGAAGGATCGCTACAACTTCCCCTATGGCGATTTCCGCCGCGTGCACCGCGACGGTCTCATCGCGGCCAAGCAACGAGCGGCGCAATACGATCACAGCGACGTGGAGCAAGCGGCCGACGACCTGCTGCAGTTACTGGACGAGACGATGAGCAAAGGAGCGTAAGTATGGCACAAGTCAGGACACCACCCATGGAAACCAGCGACGGCGACGGAGAGCCAGAACATGACTGAGATTGGATACGCCCTTTCCACCGAGGAACACACGCCGCGCGATCTGGTGCGTTATGCTCAGAGGGCCGAAGAGGTAGGCTTTACCTTCGCCCTTATTTCTGACCATTATCATCCCTGGATCGACGCTCAGGGACATAGCCCCTTTGTATGGAGCATCATCGGCGGCATTGCCCAGGCCACAGACCGTTTGCGACTGGGCACCGGCGTCACCTGTCCCACCATCCGCATTCATCCCGCCATTATTGCTCAGGCCGCAGCCACCTCCGCAGCCATGATGCCCGGACGTTTCTTTCTGGGTGTGGGCACCGGCGAAAACCTGAACGAGCACGTCTTGGGACACGGGTGGCCTCCGCACGACATCCGCCTGGAAATGCTGCAAGAAGCAGTAGCCGTCATTCGCCGGTTATGGGAAGGGGAAACGATCAGCCACTGGGGCGAGTACTACGTCGTCGAGGACGCCCGCCTTTACACGCTGCCCGAAGAACTACCACCGCTGATGGTAGCTGCCGGCGGCGAGCAAACGGCGCGCGCAGCCAGCGAGATGGCAGACGGCTTCATCAGCACGGCGCCTAAGGAAGACCTGGTACAAAGCTACCGGGACGCCGGCGGGCCTGGTCCCTGCATCGGTCAATTGACCGTTTGCTGGGCTGAGGATGAAGCGGAGGCGCGAGAAACCGTTCACCGCATCTGGCCCACCAGCGCACTGCCCGGCGAACTAACCCAGGAACTGCGCACCCCCGCTCACTTCGAACAGGCCGCCAAGCTGGTGACTGAAGAAAAGGCAACCAAAAACATCGTCGTTGGCCCGGATCCCCAGCGCCATCTTGAGGGGATCCAGAAATTCGTCGATGCTGGCTACGACCAGGTTTACGTGCACCAGATCGGGCGCGACCAGGAAGGCTTCTTCCGCTTTTACGAGCAAGAGATACTGCCGCGTTTTCAGAGCTAAACGGCCCTGCATAGGCCGCCTATTCGAGGAAGGAGACAATAAATGTTCCCAATTGGCGACACCGAAGTCCGCGGCGCCGGGCCCGGTATCTTGACCATTGGCCTGATCGTGATCAACGTCCTGGCTTTCCTGTTTCAGCTTACACTGGGGCAGGCCGAGCTACAGAGTTTCTTCCAGCAATACGGCGTTGTGCCCGTGGAGGTTCTGGAGGGCGACCAGCTCTACTCACTGCTGACATCCATGTTTCTCCACGGCGGATGGGTCCATCTTATTGGAAATATGCTCTTTCTCTGGGTCTTCGGCGATAATGTGGAAGCAGCGCTGGGGAAAGTGCTCTACATTCTCTTTTATCTGGCAGGCGGTCTCGCTGCATCGGCGGCGCACATTCTGGTCAACGCCGGCAGCGACATCCCCAGTATCGGCGCCAGCGGCGCAGTAGCCGCCGTTCTCGGCGCCTACGCCGTCATGTTCCCGGAGTCGCGCGTGCGGCTCTTAATTCTGGCCTATGGCGCCCGCGTGGCGCGAACCACGGCTGTGGTCTTCATCGGCATCTGGGCCGTCACGCAGCTGTTTAATGGTGTTGCCAGCCTGGGCGCGGAAACGGCGCAAACCGGTGGGGTGGCCTTCTGGGCGCACATCGGAGGCCTCGTCTTTGGCCTACTTATTGGATTCCTGACGAAAGATCGCGCCGGCGAGCTAGACTTTGCTTCGGACGGACAGCGGCGCTGACGAATGACACGATGAGTAGGTTCGATTGAGGTGAAACGTTGAACGGACCCTGTATTCAGGCCGGTCTACCCCGGCTGCGAGTACAAAGGAGTGCGATATGCAATTTGAAGAGTTTGTGGGTGAAGTACAGAATCGTGCCCGTTTAGGAAGCCAGGGCGCAGCCATGCGCGCCATTTGCGCCACGCTGGAAACCCTGGGCGAGCGCCTACACGGGGAAGAAGCTGAAAATCTGGGCGCTCAATTACCGTTGGCGCTGGCGGCCTATTTGCGCCTGGCCCGCCGCAACGAGACTTTCGGCGTCCAGGAATTTTTCGAGCGCACTGCCCAGCGCGAGGGTCAGGGCATTGATTTACCAGACGCCGCGCACCACGCGCGGGTGGTCATCGAAGTGCTGCAGGAAGCGGTCTCCAGTGGCCAGATAGCCGACGCTCGCGCGCAGCTTCCCGAGGAGTATGATGCGCTGTTCGAAGCGGGTTCTGCCGGAACGATGGAAGTAGAAGCAAACTGACAGTCAATCAAGTTCAAACAACACACGAAGAGGTTACCGATGAAAGTTGCAATTAACGGATTAGGCCGTATTGGACGTGCAACCCTTAAAATCCTGATGGAAACGCCTGAGCTGGAGTTGGTGGCAATCAACGATCTGGTACCCACCGACAATCTGGCCTACCTGTTGAAGTATGACACAGTGTACGGGCGTTATGATCGCCAGGTGGATTATGACGAGAACCACCTGATCATCGACGGTCAGAAGTACCCGGTGTACCACGAGAAAGATCCGGCACAACTCCCGTGGCAGAAACACGGCGTGGAACTGGTTTTCGAATCAACCGGCGTCTTTACGACCCGGCCGGATCTGGAAAAGCACATTCAGGCCGGAGCGCGAACGGTGATTCTGTCGGCCCCCGCTAAAGATGACACTGTACCAACCGTCGTCTACGGAGTTGGGAAAGGCAAGCCTGACGAACAGATCCTATCGTGCGCCAGCTGCACCACCAACAGCATCACGCCGGTGGCCGAAGTGATGGACCGCCACTTTGGCGTGAAGAAGGCCACGCTGACCACTATCCACGCCTACACGTCCTCGCAGGGCATCGTCGATGGACCGGCAAAGAAGTGGCGTCGGGGGCGCGCCGCCGCGCAGAATTTCGTGCCCACCACCACGGGCGCAGCGATTGCCACAACCAAAGCCCTGCCGCAGTACGAAGGCAAGTTTGACGGCATCGCCGTGCGCGGGCCGGTACCCGTGGGCTCCGTCTCCGATCTCGTGTTCCTCCTTGAGCGGGAGGTGACGGTGGAAGAAGTGAACGAGGTCTTCCGCAAGGAGGCGCAAAGTGAGCAGTACAAGGGCGTGATGGCTGCCACCGACGACCCCATTGTTTCATCAGACATCATCCAGGATCCCCACGCCTCCGTCGTCGATCTGACGATGACCAAGGTCATCGATGGCGATCTGGTCAAGATCCTGGCCTGGTACGATAACGAATGGGGCTACAGCAGCCAGATGATTCGCGAAGCAAAGCGCGTTGCGCGCAGTAGCGAGCGAGCCCAAGAGTTCGCCGCCGGTCGCCAGAAGGCATAACTGGAAGCGAACAACAATCCAATAAGTGATAGGAGAGCGTGACCATCCCATCACGCTCTCCAAACATGGAGCGAAAGCCGATGATATTTGAGACGGTGCGCAGCGAGGGCCTGGCCCACTTTTCATACGTTATCGGCGATGAGGAAGCAGGTGTCTGCGCCGTGATCGATCCGCGCCGCGACGTAGACATCTACTTGGATCTGGCGCGTCGCCATGAGTCACGTATTACTCACATTCTTGAGACACACACACACGCCGACTTTGTTTCCGGTAGCTGCGAGCTGGCAGTGCGCACGAACGCCCCGATCTACGTGGGCGCTGAAGCTGGAGACGAATACGACTTCGAACATTGCCCGCTGCACGACGGAGACGCGTTTGAGCTGGGCGTACTTCGCGTGGAAGTCTTGCACACGCCGGGTCATACACCCGAGCACATTTGCTTCCTTGTCAGTGGCGGCAGCGGCGCGCCAAAGCCCTGGGGGCTTTTCAGCGGAGACACGCTCTTTGCCGGTGAGGTGGGCCGGCCCGATCTGTTAGGCGAAGAACAGACGAAGGCGCTGGCGCCACAACTATTCGACTCCTTGCACGACAGAGTCCTACCGCTGGGCGACGACGTTGTCATCTATCCCTCACATGGAGAGGGGTCGCCGTGTGGCGCCAGTATTGGCGCCCGCCGCCTGAGCACCATTGGCTACGAGCGGCGCAACAACCCACACCTGCAGATTGAGGATCGCGATACGTTTGTGCGCGAGATATTGGAGGACCTGGAATCGGCGCCCGCCTACTATGCGCGCATGAAGGTAATCAACGCAGAAGGCCCGCCTGTGATTGGCGCACGCCCCTACGCCCCGCCCCTGACTGCTGCCCAATTCTTTGAAACGATGCAGGCACCGCACACCATTGCGGTCGACGTGCGGTCCATCGAAGCCTTCGCCAGCGCACACGTGCCTGGCTCGCTGAATATCGGACTGCGCGAGGCATTTCCCATTTGGGCCGGACGGCTTCTGGATCCAATTCTCAACGTGACGTCGGAGCCACAACTACACGAAGATAACCAATTGTTGCTGATCCTTTCCGATAGCGCAGATCTACCTCATGTGCAGAGCGAGCTGCTGCAAATCGGCTACGACAATGTCGCCGGCTATTTGCAGAAAGGATTCCGCACCTGGAGCGAGGCAGCCTGCGAGTTTGCCAGCATGGAGTTAATGAGCGTGCAGCGGTTGAAGGAGTTCATTGAGGAAGAGCCTGGCGAGATTCAGCTGCTTGACGTGCGCTCCGCCGCGGAATGGCAGGAAGGTCACGTGCCCACAGCCACCCATATCCACCTACCCGATCTGCTGGAGAGGCACCAGGAACTGGATCCAGAGCTTCCCACCGTCGTCTACTGCGGCAGCGGCTATCGAGCCAGCATGGCCTGCAGCCTGCTGAAGCGCGAGGGGTTCCAGGATGTGCACAACGTGCCCGGAAGCATCAGCGCCTGGGAGGACGCCGGCTACCCGCTGGAGTGACCATCGCGACAAATTGTTGAGAATCGCCGGCGTGGACGATTTTCTCAAATCCTTCTATTTCAGGCGCACCTGCACCCTGTAGCGCCCACCGTCCTCGGGCAACGGTACCTGGTTGCCTTCCAGCGACTTGCCGTCAACGACCAACGATTCCACACTCTTGCCCGTACCGCCATTCTCGACCTCGATCTCATAGGTCGCGCCGTTCAGGCGGTAGGTCGCGCGGAAACCGGGCCACTCTGGCGGAATGCGCGGATCGATGACCAACCCATCAGCTGCGGGGATGAGCCCCAGAATACGCTCCACACCCAGGCGATACATCCAGCCGCTTGAGCCGGTATACCAGGTCCAGCCGCCGCGACCGGTATGCGGTTCAACGCCGTAAACGTCGGCCGATATCACGTAAGGCTCCACCTTGTAACGAGCGGCTTTTTCCGCTGTGTCGGCGCGGTAGACAGGGTTAATCAGGCGGAACAGGCGCGTCGCCAACTCATTCTGCCCCAGTTCAGCGAAGGCCCAAATGGTCCACAAAGCAGCATGGGTGTACTGTCCGCCGTTCTCTCGAATTCCGGGTAGATACCCTTTAATATAACCAGGATCTTTGTGCGTACGGTCGAAGGGAGGTGTAAACAAAAGGATCAGGCGCGAATCCCAGCGCACGAGGTGCTCCAGCACCGAGTCCATCGCTTCCTGCGCTCGCTCCGGGTCTGCGCCGCCAGAGATGACGCCCCAGGATTGGGCAATGGCGTCAATGCGGCACTCCCGATTGGAGGCGGACCCCAGCGGCGTGCCCTCGTCGAAGTAGGCGCGCCGGTACCAATGGCCGTCCCAACTCGTCTTTTCCACCGCCTGGCGCAGCGCCTCAGCCTGCTGCCGGTACGCGTCCGCCTGTGCTTCCTCCCCAATCAGCGTGCAGACGCCGGCAAAATCGTTCAGCGCCGTCTTTAGGAACCAGGCCAACCACACACTCTCGCCCCGGCCTTCGATGCCCACGCGATTCATACCATCATTCCAATCGCCCCCACCCATTAGAGGCAGGCCGCGCCTACCGGACGTGCTGCCCTTGCGCAGAGCTCGCCGGCAATGCTCATAGATCGTGTGCGCTTCTTCCGTGGTCTCGTAGTAACCGTACCGTTCTTCTTCTTCCTGGCCTAGCGGCTCCCCCCGCAAAAAGGGCGCTTTCTCAACCAGAATGGACGTGTCTCCGGTGGTCCGCACGTAGTGAGCGGTCACAAAGGGAAGCCAGAGCAGATCATCTCGAATGCGCGTACGCACGCCGCGCCCCGATGGTGGGTGCCACCAGTGCAACACATCGCCTTCTTCGAACTGGTGGCGGGCCGCGCGTATGATGTGCTCTCGCGCCACATCCGGGCAAGTGTGAAGCAAGGCCATTACGTCCTGCAGCTGATCGCGAAAGCCGTAGGCGCCGCTGGATTGGTAAAGGGCCGACCGCCCCCAGATGCGGCAGGAGAGGGTCTGGTAAAGGAGCCAACGATTCAACAGGAGGTTAACTCCCTCATCTGGTGTCTCCACCTGCACGTTCCCAAGGAGCGCGTCCCAACGCTCGCGGTTCGCCTCCCACGCCTGTTCCAGATCGCGCTCATCTCCATACCGTTCCAGCAACTCAATGGTCTGCTCGTAATCCGCGCCCTGGCCCACAAGAAAGTAGATTGTGTCGCTGCCGTTCGGCGGCAGATCCATGTGCAACTGCAACACCCCGCAACTGTCGCGTCCTGCCTCCACGCGATTTTCCAGCCCGATACGGGTCAGACCCGCCGGCTGCCGCTCCGAGTTCAGGCGTCCTAGAAATTCCATGCGGTCCGCCGTCAATCCATGTGGCTGGCGGGTGGCGGCCAAAAAGGCCACGCGCGAACCAAATTCGGTGTTGTAAGGGTTGCGCGCCAGTAAGGCATGATGGTCCTCTGCATATTGGGGAATGATATAGCGCTTAGTATTCAGACCCACTCCCAATATCCAATCTATGTATAACGTCGCCGTCAACCTTCGTTGCGCCCCCTCGTTCTCCAGGGTCAGAGCAACCACCTTCAACGGTGCGTCTGGCGCACTGAACAGACGCACTTTTTGCCTCAGCCCGTGGCTATTATGCTCAAAGACAGAATAGCCTGCACCGTGACGGACAAGGTAAGGCGCTTCGGCGGGAACCGGTTGGGGCATCGGCGACCAGATCTCGGCCGTTTCTTCGTCGCGCAAATAGAGCGCTTCGGAGGGCATGTCGCCGACCGGATCATTACGCCACAGCGTCAGTCTATTTTCGCCGCTGTTGGCGGCCCAGGTATAGCCGCCGCCCGCTTCGGATACCAGGAAACCAGACTCCTGGTTGGCGATGACGTTAATCCACGGCGCCGGCGTCACCTCGCCTGGCTCCAGATAGATGAGATACTCGTGACCATCGGCCGAGAAGCCGCCATAGCCATTGTCAAAAAGCAGATTCTGAGGCCGGGCAACGGGAGCGATCTCCGGCGCCGGTTCCGTCGCCGATGCGGTGAAGCCGGGCAGCCAGGTCGGCTGCTGATAGAAGTCGGCCAGCTGGTCGGCCAGCGATCCCTGGTCGCCCGCCAGCACCACGCCGGCAGCCGTGTACAGTAGAATCCGACTCTCCTCCTGCATCTGATCGCTGCGTAAGACGAAAATACCTCCTCGCCGGTTCAGCCAATTTTCGCTGCCCACCTGCCTGATCAGACGGTGAATTGCTCCCTGCAGCTCCTGACCATAATTCGATTCTTTGCGGTTGAGAATCACCAGATCAACACGCACGCCAAGGCTGCGCCAATAAGCGTGGGCTCGCAACACGTCCTGTAACAGCGCGGTGTCTGCCTCGTCGTCCACCTCCAGCAGCAGAATAGGATAATCGCCGGAGATACTGAAACCCCACAGGCCTGGCTGCCCGAGCGTATTGGACGCCAGAGCAGACTGATCCGCGCGATAAGAATGATGACCATAGATGAGCAGAGAGAGTAACCGTTGCGCCTGTTCCAGAGCGGGCGTCTCCACTTCCAGCCGGCGCATATTGCGTTCGGCTGTCGCGCGCGCCTGTTCAAAGCCGCGTTCTATGTTGCTCCACGAACGGTAGCGCCTGACCAGCTCCAATACGTGCGATCGTGTGTGCGCCACAGCCGTGATCAGCGCCAGCTCCACCGAACTGCGCGGTTCCAATTCGACCTGTTGGCCCAGGCTCATCACAGGATCCAGCGTGGCGCCCGTCGTCCCCGACAGCCAACCATTTCCCTGCAAGGCGGCGGGGTCATGGATCGTCCGGCCCCGTCCCAGGAAGCGCGCGCGATCGCTTTCGCACGCCTGCGTCTCCTGGAATCCTTCGCTTACCAAAAGGGTGTGCGCCAGAAAAGTGGGCGATTCCTTATCGGAGCGCGGGCGGCGCCGGAACAGCAAAGCGTTATCTTGCGCCAGGTATTCGCTCTCCACGAACAGTTTGGCAAACGCCGGATGCTGCTCGTCCGTGGCTTGCTCCGTAAGCACCACCTCTCCATAACTTGTCAGGCGCAAGCGACGGGTGCTGTCGCTATCATTGGTTATCCGGATGCGCCTGATTTCCAGATCATCTCCGGGCGGCACAGTCACTTCCATGCGCAATACAATATTATTGTCGCGGCGCCGGTATTCGGCCATGTGGGGATGGTAGAGTAGCTCGCCCTGGGCCTCGACCTTGCTGCGACCCGCGCCGGGCTGCAGGCCCACAGACCACAGCGCCCCGCTGTCCTCATCCTGTACGTAGACCCACTGGCCCCAATCATCTTGCACAGCATCGGCGCGCCAGCGCGTCAGCGCCACATTCTGCCAGCGACTGTACCCGCCGCCGGCGTTCGTCAGCATGACGCGATACCGTCCGTTGGCCAGTACGTGCACCGAGGGTACAGGCGATTGTAGTGGCACGGTCCAGGGATGCGTTGCGATTGGCGGCTCGGTCGCGCGCAAAGCCGCGGACTCTTCCTCCTGCGGGAACTCCAACGGCGCCTGCCGCGGCACCTGCTCCTGCAGGAGCAGCTCAGCGCTCTGGATGCGGGAATCGGCGTGGAAGTATTCGACGATGGCGTTGTCCCTGAAGTAATTAAGCGCAGCGACCAGGATCATCCCCTGGTGATGGGCCATGAAGGAACGGACGATGGCCCGCCGCTTGCCCAGTTGCAACCGGCTCTGGGTGAAGTCCAGCGCCTCGTAGAATCCATAACGTCCTAGCATCCCCTGCCCTTTCAGGTGCTTCACATTGGCTACCACTTCCCGTGGCGTGATACCCAGCGCCAGCAAGGAAGCATAAGGCGCGATCACCAGATCTTCGCTAAGGCCACGCTTGAAACCGAGGCCCGGGGTGCCAAACGCCCGGTACTGGTAATTCATCGCTGAATCAAATGCGTAGAAGCCAGACTCCGAAATGCCCCAGGGCACGTTATGACGCTCCCCATAGGCCATCTGGTGTCTGACCGCCACATACTCGCTTTCGTTGAGCAACGTCCCCTGATAGCGACGCATGAAGAGCGGCGGCATCAGGTACTCAAACATGGTACCGCTCCAGGAGAGCAACAGACGCCCCCCTTCGGTCTCGGTGATCGGTCGCGCCAGGTGCAACCAGTGGCTCTGGGGCACATCGTTCTTGGCGATTGCCAGGAGGCTAGTGATGCGCGCTTCTGAGGCCAGAAGATCATAGTAGTTGTTGTCTAGCTGCCCGCTTTCCAAATTATAGCCGATGTGAAATACCTGTCTCTGGCGGTCGAACAGGAAGCCAAAGTCCATTTCGCTGAAGTAACGGTCAGCGCTCTGCGCCAGATCGCCGTATCCGATCAACAGCGACTCTGCAGCCATGCACGCCTCATCCAGCTGCTGCAACAAACGCTGGCACCACTGCCGCGCCTCATTCGGGTCCGCCTGCTGTTTCCACGCATCGCCGTCCAGGCGCTCGCACAGCTGCTGGAGGGGCGCCTGCGCCTGGCGGCAAATCGTGGGCAGCTCTTCAAGCCGTGGATTGAGCGGCAGACTTTCCTCCACTTCCTGCCACAACGGCTTCAGCTCGTCGGTCATAGATGGCTCAGTCAGCAACGACGGGCGCTGATGCATGGCCAGCACCCACGGGGCCAGCATTTCCAGTTCGCGCCGCATGCTGCTCAACTGCAGGTGAAAGCTTTCAACGTGCACGCGCCAGCTCCGCAGCGTAGCGGCATTTACCGCGGGCAACTCACTTTCCAGAACCTGCAATAGAAGCGAGTCCAGCTCGGCGCGACCCTGTTTGTCAATGCCCAAAAAGATCGGGATCCACCTTGCTTCGTCATGCTCGGCAGACTGTACCTGCTCTCGTATTTTCGCCACGTGGGCGCGCAACATGGCGATTCCCGCGTCCTCTCCCGCGTCGGCTGCAGCAATCACTTCATCCAGAACAGCCAGCGTGTCAAGCAGGCCACACCAGCGATCCCAACGCAAGACATTGAGCTGCGGAACCCTGGAACAGGCTTGGGCCAACACCAGCAGGCTTGCCGCCAGGTTCCCGCTGTCTACCGTAGATACGTAGCGCGGGGGTAGCGAGGCCAGGCTACGTGTGTCAATCCAGTTGAGAAAATGGCCGCGATAACGCTCCAGTTTCTGCAGCGTCTCGAACGTGGGCCGCAGCCGCAAGATCAGATCCAGCGGGCCCACGTAGCCAAAGTGGAAAGCGGCGACCACCGATACCAGATACAGTCCTACGTTGGTCGGCGACGTGCGATGGGCCACGACCCCCTTGGGCGCTTCCTGAAAGTGATCGGGCGGCAACCAGTTGTCGTCTGGGCCCACGAAGTGCTCAAAGAAGAACCACGTGCGCCGCGCCACCCGGCGCAATTCCAGCCGTTCCTCTGCCGTCAGCGTTTCCGGCTCTCGTTTCTCCGCGCGGCTGATCCAATAAGCAATCTGTGGCGACAACAGCCAGGCAAAAAGCAAGGGTAAGGCTATCGGCAAAGACTCCGGGGCTACCACGTAGACGACGAGCGCCAGGGCCATTGCCATAAACATTGTGGATACCATTCGTCGCCAGGTCAGATCTGCGCTCAAATCATCGCCGAAAAGGCGCGCCGCGTGCGCCGCCGTGGTCCATTGCAGCAAGTTGCGACGTGCGACCAGCAGACGCCAGATCGTGGTGAGCACAGCGTCGGTAATGAGCAGCGCTTCGTAGGGTAAGAATGCCAGAAAGAGTAACCAGCGCACAGCGCTATTGCGCAGCGGGCGAAACGCCTCCCCCCACAACGCCCCGCCGAATCCGCGCGCCAGGGCCATTACCACCCCCGTCGCCAGGGAGGCGGCAGGAGCCAGCAGGCCCAGGAACGTCCACAGCACCGGCGAACCCGGCAGGATGGTCCAGCCTAATAGAAAGAGGAAGAGCAATCCCGGCGAGTTCAGGCTGCGGCGCAGATTATCCACGATCTTCCAGCGATCGATGAGGGAAAGCCGGTTTGGCTGCCGTCCATCAACCCCCGGCGACCAGGGCAACAACCAGGGCAGCAGTTGCCAGTCACCGCGCACCCAGCGGTGCGAACGTTGCACGTGCACCAGGTAATTCGGCGGATAATCCTCGTACAGCACAATGTCCGTGACCAGCCCCGCCCGGCCCTGAATGCCTTCAAATAGATCGTGACTCAACAGAGTGTTCTCCGGAATCTTTCCCTCAAGGCTGCGTTCAAAGGCATCCACATCGTAGATCCCTTTGCCCACATAGATCCCTTCGCCAAACAGATCCTGGTATACGTCTGACACAGCCAGAGTGTAAAGATCCAGGCCCATATCGCCGGCAAAGACTCGCGTAAACAGCGACTGGGCCGCGCTTGTAGGCTGCACTTCGGTACGCGGCTGTAATACGGTATAGCCGGCGACCACTTCCCCCGTGCGCGGGTCGAACCGTGCCCGATTCAGTGGATGCGCCAACGTCCCTACCAGAGAGTGAGCGCTCTCCCGCGGCAGCACGGTATCGGCATCAAGGGTAATGACGTACTTTATTTCCTCAAGGACGTCCAGATCCCCTTCCTGTACCACATAGGACGTCTCCGAATCGCCGCGCAAGAGGCGATTAAACTCGTGTAGCTTTCCGCGCTTGCGCTCCCAGCCCATCCACACTCCTTCGGACGGGTTCCACTGTCGACGCCTGTGAAAAAGATAAAACACCGGGGCCTCGTGCCGGTTATTCAGGTTGTCAATGGCAGTGACCGCAGCGAGAATCAGTTCATCATCTCGCGCAGTCACCTCCGTATCGGCATCGGCAAAATCGGTGAGCAGCGCAAAGCGCAGATTGCGGTCCGGATTGCGCAGATAGTGCAACTCGAGCTGCTGCGCCAGCGAGGCAACCTCTTCCTGGCTGGTGAGCATCGCGGGAATAACGACCATGGTGCGACAACTGTCGGCTATTCCCTCGGAAAAATCGATCTTGGGCAAAACGCGCGGTTCAATCAGGTACGTCAAAATCCAGTTTACTACGCTGACAGCCACCGAGGTCAAGGGTATGAGCAGAACCAATAGCGCAATCAACCATTGCCACACACTGTTGCTGTGGCTGGCGACATACCACAGAAAGGCGCCCATCAGGAAGAACGAGAGCACGCCGATGCTTCCCAGGTAAACCAGTGTAGGATGGTCGAACAGCCAGCGGCGAAAGCGCCTGATGCCGCCAGGTTCATGGGCCAGACGTTGCTCCAGTTGTTGTCGCCCCGCGTCAAGCAAGTAGTAACCGACATGCGCTTCCCTCGGCAGTGACAGCCCGTCCCACGACGTTTGCCCATCTGACGTCCCCGCTGCGCCGCTGTGTTCCTGTGCCAACGCCAGCGCCGTCCGCGCCACGTCAGCTTCCGCGTTGCCGGCCTCCAGGGCCACGGTCTCCACAACCTTGCGGTAGCGGTCGCGCGTCTCGAAATCCATACGTCGGTAAACGGCAGCAGGATCTCGCGACAGAATGGCCTCAACGTGGCTCACCGCTTCGAAGAACGCCTTCCAGTCCTGTTCTGCGAGGCGATGCAGGCTGGGAACGGAGGCTGCCACCACGCTGCTATCGTCTATATCGTAATCCAGGGACATAGCTCCGGTCAGCAGACGCTGCGAGATCGCTGCCCCGGTCAAGTGCGCCGCTGCCTGAACGATGCTTTGCAGCAAAACGAAACGGAGCATCAGCGGCAGCGCCCACAACTCGCCCATGGTCAGCAGCTCCACCTCCTGGTACGCGTCGACAAAACGCCTGACCCGCGCCATCTCCAACTGGCAACCCTCGTGATTCATCAGGGCACGAGCCAGGGCATAAACACGCGGATAGCCCTGCAGCGCAGCAGGCTGCTCCAATTGCGGTAGCTCATCGTAGTAATCAGGGGGCAGGTCTTCTTCAATGATGCGCTGTGCGCGTTGGATCAAATAGTAGTTGTCCAGAAACCATTCAGCCGAGTAAGAGAGTGCCAGCTCACCTGTTCCGCTCTGGGTGAACTCACGATAAATCTCCTGCAGCGCCTCTTTCTGCGCCGGTAACGTCTGCAGCAGGACACGCTCGCGACTCTCTGATGGCCGGACCTGGTGGGCGGACGCCAATCTGTGCGCCAACGCCTCCAGCGCACCTTCGCTCTTTTCCGTTTCGACGAGTTCTTCCCCGGCGACCATAGATTGTGACGAGGGATTCATTTCAGCTGGCATGTATGGTCGTCCGTCCTCCCTTCCCGCTGTCAGACTTCCCCGTCTGTTCAGCTATTTCCTCAGCCCGCGTCCTGTCAATTTCCACAGACGGCAGATCCTGAACAATAAGCAACGGCTGGCTGCCATAAGCAATAAAACTGGTCACTACGCTGCCAAAGGGACGGTGCGTATCACCCGAGTAACCGTGCGCGCTCAGAACTACCAGGTCACACGAAAGGCTTTCTGCCTGTTGGTGCAGCGCGGCTATCAGGTCATCCTCCTGCACTACCCGATACTCCGCCGGCCGGTCCAATTGTGCCCGCACCTCCTCTAAATAACGTTGGGCTTCCACGCGGTTGCTTTCCATCACCTGATCTGCCAGCGCCGCCTCTTCCGGCGTCAGCGGAGAGCGCCGTGGCATCTCCGGCCGAACGCAAACGTGCAGCAAAGTCGTTTCTGTGTCCTCATCGCGGGACAGGGCGTTTACAAATGGTAGCACATTCTCAGCGCGTTGTGAGCCATCCAGGGGAACCAGCAGGTGGCGATATTCCATCTCCTCCACCCCCATCTCCTCCTCTCGATAGGCCGGGACGATCATCAACGACGTTTTGGCGCGGTAAATTATCTTCTGGGCAACACTGCCCACATTCCAGCCACTCAGACCACTGCTGCCATGACTGCTGAGGATGATTAGATCCACTTCTCGTTCCTGTGCAAATTCCACCAGTGTGGTAGCGGCGGAGCCTTGCAACAACGCAACCTGGACAGGAGTATCTGCCAGACGGCCCCGCACCTCATCCAGATACGTTTCGGCCTCTGCCTTGCGCAAATGCCAAGCCAGGGGATCTAGTTGCCCCTCCCTGGACACTTCATTTTCCTGTTCCAATACGTGCGTTACAATGATCTCCGCCTCCATGGCACGGGCCATGGCTCGTGCGTGGGGCAGGACGCATTCAGCAAGCAACGATCCATCCAAAGGAAGGAGAATACGCTTGAACATCTGGTTAGCTCCTATAACCTCTTTTTCGGCTATATTTGATGAATGGTGAATCCGCGTGAGGCCTTGATGTTGGGTGCTTGCAGATCCTATTCAAAAATCAGCATACCGTAGGAGCGGATCCCTGCCCATGTGTCAGGGATATAAATCCAGGTACAAAGGGCGGGCGCTGACAGTCGCTTAATCTGTTGCTAAGCTGCAGCCTGTTTCGTGTGGTTTGCACACGAAACGTTGCTTTTGTTCATAGTTAGTGTTATCATTACACTAAACACTAAGGTTCAAGCCGCTCTTCCAAGCAAGGAGTCTTTGATGGATAGCTTTCCCAACTTCTACGATCCGCAGCGCATCGGCACTCTCTTCTACCCGGACATGCCAACGATTGCGCAAGAGGCAGCCAACGCCGGGTTAGCGCTGGCTGACGACGACAGCATGACGACGCACCTGATCATAATCGACATGCAGGTTGATTTCTGCCATCCTAACGGCAGCCTGCATGTGCCCGGCGCCCAGGACGACATCCGCCGTCTGATTGAATTCATCTATCGCAATGCACAGCACATTACCAGAATCACATGTTCCCTCGATTCGCACCTCCCCTACCAGATCTTCCACCCAGCCTGGTGGGCGGACGAGAATGGCAACCACCCCCAACCGTACACGTTGATTACCCATGAAGATGTGCAACAGGGACGCTGGCATCCGTTGGTAAAGCCGGACTATTCCCGCGAATATGTCAGGAAATTAGAGCAGCAGGCCAAGAAACAACTAACCATCTGGCCCTATCACGTAGGCATCGGCGGCATTGGGAACGCACTTGATCAGGAGCTGTGGTCGGCCGTTATGTGGCACTCGCTGGCGCGCAAGGCGCAGCCGCAGTGGTTGACCAAGGGCAGCGTGCCTGAGACCGAGCACTACTCCATCATACAGCCCGAAATTCCGGTTCCCGGGCATCCCCAGGGTGGCAAGAACGTCGCCTTCTTGCAAATCTTAGAAGACGCTGACGCCATTGTCATCGCCGGCGAAGCAAAGAGCCACTGTGTTTTAGAGACCGTTGAAGATCTGGTTGAGGAATATGGCGATCGGCCGGAAGTCCTGGAGAAAATCTATTTCCTCGACGATTGTACCTCTTCCGTCGCGCACCCGGAAATCGATTTCGAGGCCCTGGCGAACCAACAGCTTGCACAATTCGCCGAGCAGGGTATCAACCATATCAGCAGCACCGATCCATTACCGTTCCTGACCGAACAGAACCCGGGGTAAGACCGTCCGGAGGCCCTCATTCCATAGCAGATCACAAAGGCCCGCGGATCGCGGGTGATCCACGGGCCTTTGGTGGGAGAGAACCAATGTTTATCCCCCTCAGCACCCTTCTCATTATCGTGGCGTTCGCCTACATGCTGGGCATGTTGACTTCATTCATTCTTGTTATTCAGGCCGTGTTCCGTTTCAAGAAGTGACCACTACCGACCGGTCTCACGGTTGTAGATTGCCGAATGCTGCCATGCCCGGGTATTGGGCAGCATCGTCCAGGTCCTCCTCAATGCGCAGCAACTGGTTATACTTCGCCACACGATCGGTGCGCGCCGGCGCCCCGGTCTTGATCTGGCCCGCGTTCAGGGCTACCACCAGATCGGAAATGGTCGTATCTTCCGATTCACCACTACGGTGGGAAACAACTGCGGTCCACCCGTGACGCTGCACCAGTTCGACAGCAGCCATGGCCTCTGTCAGCGTCCCGATCTGGTTCACCTTACACAGCAGACTGTTTGCCGCTTTGCGCTCGAAGGCCGTTTCGATGCGGTCGATGCTGGTAACCAGCAGATCGTCGCCCACAATCTGGACGCGGTCGCCCATCCGCTCCATCATCAACGACCAGCTATCCCAGTCGTCCTCATGCAGCCCATCTTCAATAGAGATAATCGGATACTGATCAACCCAGTCGGCGAACAAATCCACCATTTCCGGCCCGCTCAAGACCTTGCCTTCAGTCGCCAGATGGTATTTGCCGTCCTCGTAGATTTCGCTAGCTGCGGGGTCCATGGCCAACAGGATCTGCTCTCCTGGCGTATAACCTGCCTTTTCAATCGCTTCCATGATCAGGTCGAAGGCCTCATGATTGGCAGACAGTTGCGGCGCGAATCCGCCCTCGTCCCCCACTGTGGTTCTGTGGCCTTTGCCCAACAGCACCTTCTTCAGGCTATGATAGATCTCCACCCCCCAGCGAAGCGCCTCGCCAAAGGAGTCGGCGCCCACCGGCATGACCATAAATTCCTGGAGATCGGCTGAGCCCGGAGCGTGCTTCCCTCCGTTCATAATGTTCATCATCGGCACGGGCAACGTGCGCGCAGCCGGACCACCTAGATAACGGTAGAGGGGCAGGCCCACGCTATCCGCCGCTGCCCGAGCTACTGCCAACGAAACGCCCAATATCGCATTGGCGCCCAGCCTTTCCTTGTTCGAAGTGCCGTCCAGGTCGATCATCGTCTCATCGATCAAAACCTGTTCTGTGGCATCCATCCCTTCCAGCTCGTCGGCAATTTCGTCGTTGACAGCTTCAACCGCGCCCAGCACCCCCTTGCCGCCGTAGCGCGGCGAATCGCTGTCGCGCTTTTCCCACGCTTCGTAGGCGCCTGTCGAAGCGCCCGAGGGCACAATAGCCCGGCCAAAAGAACCATCTATCAACACCACATCAACTTCAACCGTGGGGTTTCCGCGCGAATCCAGCACCTCGCGTCCGAACACGGACTCTATGTAGCTCATCGTAAACTCCTTGTTCTCTTGTTAAATCTTAAGCTGATACGTGGGGTGACTCCAATGTCAGAAACACTTCCGCCTCTGGAGAATGCATCGTCTGTCAAATCATACTGTAGCCATATCGTTCATGCAACGAGTGCGACCTATTCCCTATCCTTTCTGCTTGTCAACTGCACCGGCGCCAGTTATAACTGGCGCCATATGGATCAATCAGAGGCCCAGCTACAAACAAATCAAATCCAACTGCTGTGGGAAAAAATCACGGGCGAGTTGAGTGAAATCCTGGACGCTCATGGCGTGTGCGCCGCCGTGGCCTACGAAATCGCCGTTTACACCGGCGTGACCACCGTCGTAGCCCTCGGTGGCCCGCTGGATGCCTATTACGACGTCTGGATTTGTGACGGCACCGGCAATCTACAACAGAAACGATGGGAGGGCGAACAACAGTCACTGCGGCGGCTGATTGCCGGCGCCGAGGCCGTGCACCAGGAAAAGTTCGACCTGCCCGCCTCGGATCTCATGAACAGCGACCTGTGGCTTCTACCACGGGACACACTGCTGTTCGCGCCGCTACCGTATCCCCAGAATCGAAAAGTCCTCTCTTCCACAGGTGCGTTATGCCTCATCGATCCGCCACAGGATTGCATCATCGACGCCGGCAGCGCCGCCAGCCTGGCGATGTATATCACGACTTATCTGGAGCGCGCATTCCTGCGCCAGGAAACAGATCGCCAGCAGGTGGAATTCGCAACGGTTTATGACCTGACCTACTCGCTGACCGCCTCGCTGCAACTGGAGAGCATTTTCAGTCAGTTAACCGATCCGGTGCGGCGCACGCTGAACGTGGAAACGATTTCTGTCGGTCTCACCGACGAGGTAACCGGCGAAATCGAGTTCATCGACATGCTCATGGGCCCGCGCTTCAAAGATCTGCCGCCGATACGGCTGAAATCAGGGCAGGGTATTGCCGGCGAGGTCGCCAGAACCGGCGAACCGCTCATCGTCAACAATGTCTACAAAGACGAGCGTTTTCATCGCGAGATCGATGACTCCTCCGGTTTTCGTACCAACTCAATTCTGTGCGTTCCGCTGAAAGTGGAGCAGCGCGTCATAGGCGTGCTGGAAGCGATCAATAAGCAACACGGCAGTTTCAACAAAGATGATCTGCGCTTGCTGCAGGCGATCACCGGTCCGCTGGCTGCAGCCATCGAAAATGCCCGCCTGCACGAAGATGTAGTGGCCGAGAAACGCCGCCAGGAAACGATCTTTGCCAGTATGTCCGAAGGCGCGCTGACGGTCAATGCCAGAGGCATTATTACGACAGCCAACGAGTCGCTGCTCACTCTGTTGGGTTACGAGTCGGATGATCCCCTCATCGGGCAGCCTGCACAGGACGCCATTCAGATTCACGCCAGAGAAGATTTCGCCAATTTTATGGACCATGTATTGCCGGCCGGCGAGGGTAAGTCGGAGATTGCGGCCGATCTGGTGCAGAGCAACGGCGGGCAAGTGCCTGTCCTTATCAGCGGCGCGCCTATCGTGGACGACGAGGGCGAGCCAAGCGAGATGATTTTCGTCTTCACCGACCTGCGGCAAATTCGTGAAGTGGAGCGCATGCGCGACGACTTCTTCCACAATATCGTGCATGAGTTGCGCACGCCGCTGGCGACGATCCTGATGTACGCACGTTTGCTACGAGAAGGCAAGGCGCAGGGAGACAAGGCCAAAGAAGACCGCTTTCTGGGCGTCGTGGAGCGCGAAAGCGACCGGCTGCAACAAATGGTGCGCCAGATGCTACAACTGGCCAAGATGGAAGCGCGAGAGATACAGCGCAGTGCCGAGCTGGTCAACCTTAACGTGCTTTTTGACGATATCCTTCCGCCTCTGGCCGAGCGAGCCGTGCAGAAGGGACTAACCTTCAGCCAGCGCGTATCCAGCGACCTACCGCCGGTTCTGGCAAACGAGGAGATGATTCACTCCGTCTTCAAGAATCTTGTGGAAAATGCCATCAAGTTCACTATGTCTGGCGCGGTTCGCGTGGAAGCCAGCACGCACAACGGCCTGATTGAAGTGATCGTCCGGGACGATGGTATCGGCATTCCCAAAGAAGCACAGCCCAACCTCTTTAAGCGCTTCTATCGCGCCCAGACGGCGGTTGAGCGAGGCATTGCCGGGACGGGCCTTGGCCTCTACATGGTCAAAGAGGCTATCGAAAAGCACCAGGGAAGTATAGCGGTGGAGAGCGCCGAAGGCGAGGGCACGACTTTCACGGTTATTCTGCCAATCGCCAAGACCTGAGCACAGGCCGCAGGCGGCTGATCGCAAACCGCTGACCGCTACTGGCTCCTCTACCAGTGTGTCTGAAACCGGTCACAGCCCGAACCCGCCGCGGCCTGCCGTCTGTCTACACGCATATGTATTGCTTACAGGCCTTTGGTACAGTACAGTGGAATTAGACGCAGCGGGCGCTTGGCGCCAGGATACGCAGTTAAGAGCAGAAATGAACCCCAACGGAACTATCTACATGGATCATGGCGCATCCACCCCGGTCGATGCCCGGGTCGTGGAAGCGATGCGGCCCTACTGGACCGAGACGTATGGCAACCCCTCGTCCGTGCACCAGTTTGGCCGGCGGGCGCGGCGCGCTTTGGACAGCGCCAGGCAACTGATTGCCGGTCTGCTCAACGCCACACCTGGCGAGATCGTCTTTACCGGTTGTGGCTCTGAGAGCGACAACCTGGCCTTGCGCGGTGTTATGTGGGCCGCACGGGCAGCGGGTGGCGGTAACCATCTGCTTACCACCATCGTCGAGCACAAAGCGGTACTGGACACCGCCAGACAGCTTCGCGACCTGTTCGACTTTGAGCTGACGATTTTGCCTGTCGACGAATACGGGCAGGTCTCGGTCGACGATGTGGCTGCCGCCATTCGCCCCGAGACTGCGCTCATCAGCGTCATGGCGGCCAACAACGAAATAGGCACGCTGCAACCGGTGTCCGAGATCGGCGCGCTGGCTCGTGAGCGCGGCATCTTATTCCATACCGACGCCATCCAGGCTGCCGCTGTGGAAGCGTGGGACGTGCAAAACATGCCGTACGATCTGATCAGTTTCGCGCCGCACAAATTCTACGGCCCCAAAGGCGTCGGCATCCTCTATGTGCGCGATGGCGTCGAGCTGGTGCCGGCGCTGACCGGCGGCAGCCAGGAAGGCGCGCGCCGGGCGGGCACGGCTAATGTGCCCTACGCTGTCGGCGCTGCGGAAGCGTTGCGCCTGGCTATGGAGGAGCGCGAGGCAAACATCAGCCACTATCAGAAGCTGCGCGATCGGCTCATCGAAGGCGTCCTCTCCGCCATTCCAGAGGGCTGCGTGTTGACGGGCCATCCTGAGCAGCGGCTGCCTCATAACGCCAGTTTTGCTCTGCGCGATTTGAGTGGCAATGATTTGCTGATGCACCTGGATATGGCCGGCATTGCCGCCAGCAGCGGATCCGCCTGCTCCACGGGCAATCCCAAGCCATCGCCCATCTTGCAGGCCATCGGCCTGGACGATGCCTGGACCAAAGGCGGACTGCGCCTGACGGTTGGACGCCAGAACACAGATGAGGATGTGGACTACGTCGTACAGAAGCTGCCCGAAATCGTGCAAACGCTGCGCCAATTGAACGTAGAGTACGCCTGATGGCAATCTGTTAGGGACACAACTAAGCAAGAAAAGTATGACGGTTGAAAGCAACGGCAATGGCATAAACAAGAAGCCACGGGTGGTGGTAGCTATGAGTGGCGGCGTCGATAGCTCCGTCGCAGCAGCTCTGCTGGTGCGACAGGGCTATGAGGTGATCGGCATGATGATGCGCCTGTGGAGCGAACCCGGGCGCGGCGCGGACGCCCCTCTCAACCGTTGCTGCACGCCAGATCAGATGGCGGACGCGCGCCGCGTGGCCGACAGGCTGGACATCCCCTTCTACGTGGTGGATGTGCAGGACCACTTTCGCAATACCATCGTGCAATTCTTTATTGACGAGCACGCGCGCGGGCGGACGCCCAACCCCTGCATAGAGTGCAATCGCCAGATTCGCTTCAGCTACCTGCTGGACCGCGCCCGCGCTTTGGGCGCCGATTACCTGGCAACGGGCCACTACGCCCGCATTCGCCGTGGGCCGCAGGAGTACGAGCTGCTCAAGGGTATCGACGAGAGGAAGGACCAGTCGTACGTTCTGCACGTTTTGAGCCAGGAGGACATGGCCCACGTTCTGTTCCCGGTCGGCGAGTTCACGAAGGACGAAGTGCGCGCCATGGCCCGGGAATTCGATCTACCGGTGGCCAGCAAGCAGGAGAGCATGGACCTCTGTTTTCTGGGCGATGGTGATTACCGGCGCTTCTTGCGTGAATATGCCGCAGACAGCGTGAAGCCTGGCCCCATTCTGTCCCAGAATGGAGAAAAGCTGGGCCGTCATGAAGGTCTGATGTTCTACACCATCGGGCAGCGCAAAGGGCTGGGAATCAGCGTAGGCGAGCCGATGTACGTCTTGCGCAAGGATGTGGCGCGCAACGCACTGGTCGTGGGCACGCGCGACGAGCTTGGTCGCACAGAGTTGCTGGCCCGAGACGTGCGCTGGCTATCAGGCACACCGCCCAAGGACCCTGTGCGCGCCGAGGTCAAGATCCGCTATAAGGCACGGCCCGCCTGGGCCACGGTGATCGCCTTGCCCGATGGTCGCGCACGAGTACGCTTCGACGACCACGTCTTCGGCGCAACGTCTGGACAGGGCGTTACGTTTTATGATGGCGATCTCTGCCTGGGCGGCGGCCTCATCGCCGACAGCGCCACCATCAGCGGCAGGGCAACTGAGGCGGCAGAGGCTGTGAGAGGTCGATGATCGTTGCTGCGTCCGGCCTGGTACTCGGCTTCCTGCTGGCGACGGCATACGGCGCCGGGTTCCATGTTATTCTTGGCGGACCGGCCCGCCGCATCCCTGTATATGTAATCGCCGCCTGGCTGGGATTCGCCACAGGCCATTTCCTGGGCGACTTCGTGAACGTCGATATACTGAGGTTGGGCGCCGTACATCTCCTGACTGCCAGCGTTGGCGCCTGGAGCGCGTTACTCATAAGCTGGCTTCTCGTCAGGAACGGGTAGCGCGACTGATCAAGCCTGCCCACCGCCGCGCCGGTTGACCGTTGAAATTGACTGATGCTATACTTGATTTTAAGGTAACGCTATGAACGTTGAAGCTCCAATAACAGAGCAACCAAGGCCACAGACAGCGGAACGCAAAGGCATACCGACCTGGTACATTGTAGTAGGCGCGGTCGTAGGCCTGGTTCTGTTTGCGCTTCTAATCTGGTTCGTTCTCTGGGCAGCTAGCAATCACGCCCCCACACTGGAAGCGATACGAGACATCTTTATCATCGCCCTGGCTCTAGAATCGTGTCTTTTCGGCATAATTCTGGTCATTATGTTGGTCATGCTGGTGAGGCTGGTCAACATGTTGGAATTTGAAATCAAACCGATTCTGGAAAAGACGAACGAAACAGTGGGCATGGTACGCGGTACAACGTCGTTTGTGGGGGACAACGTTGTTAAACCGGTGACCAGAGCCACTTCCTACGTCGCCGGAATCCGCGCAGGCCTTAAAGCGTTATTTGGCGACCCGAAAAAGAATTTGCCAGACTAGGAGTGAATAGAATATGAGCAACAATAGTAATGAAGACACAGGCGCCTTTTTGGCCGGATTTGTTGTAGGTGGTCTGGTAGGAGCAGCTGCTGCTCTTATCCTGGCCCCGCGCTCCGGTGAAGAGACGCGCGCACAATTGGCTGCGCGCGGCGAGGAGCTGCGGCGGACGAGTGAGGAACGGTTACACGAGTACCGCTCGGCTGCAGAAACGTATGCCGGGCAGGCCCAGGAACAGGCGCGGATTGTGCTTGACGAAGGTCGCACCCGTGTGACGGGCGCGATTGAGCATGGCAAAGAACGCGTCACTGAAGCGATTGACGAGGGCCAGCAAGCGTTCAGGCAAACGGCAGAACGCAGTAAAGCGCAGGCAACCTCCGCCATTGACGAGGCAGCCGAGCGCACCGAGGAAGCGACAACCGAGGCGCTCGATAAGGCTGAGGAAGTCGTCGACGAGGCGGCTGGCGCGACGAAAGAGGCGCTTGAGGACGTCGAAGATGCCGCTCGCCAGATGGATGACAAAGGCGAAGGGAGCGCTTAATTTCTCTTACGGACCGCATGAATGAGAGAGTTAAGGCGTCCTTCGCACAGAGGGGCGCCTTTTTTGACGCACCAATCAAATTGAATGGCATCAGACCGGTGATCGGTCGCGCGCCCGGCGTGAGTTAAGGACGCGTTGCCACCACATTAGTTATGAGTAAAGGTTCGTCTCTGACGCTGTCACAACTGATCAGTGGCCTGCCACTGGATACGAGCAACGAAACCAGGTCGCAGTTGCGACAGGCGTATGAGTTTGCCAAGAAAATCCACGGTGGTCGCCATCGCAAATCTGGCGAGCTATTCGTGGAGCACGACCTGGCCGTAGCCCAGATCATTGCGCGCCTTGGCGTCAATGATCACACCTTGGTAGCCTCCATGCTTCACGATGCACTTCTGGAGCACACGGGTCAGGATGAAGCAGGACTGTACCAGCTCTTTGGCCCCAAAGTCACCGGGCTCGTCGTGGGGTTCAACAATCTGCAGGAGTATGCCGAGCAGAAAGAGTACGAAGCCACCGACGAGAACGGAGACTCGCCGAAACTTGAACAGGTGCGCCGCGCCATCCTGGCTATGATTGAACAGGATGTGCGCATCATCCTCATCGCCCTTGCCGACAGCTTGCAGGATTTGCGCAAGGCAGCGGCTCTGGGCCCCGTGAAGCGCCAGGAAATCGCGCAGCAGGTCATGAACATATACGCTCCACTGGCCAACCGCCTCGGTATCTGGCAGTTGAAGTGGGAGCTGGAAGATCTGGCTTTTCGCTACCTGCAGCCGGAGCAGTATAAGTACATCGCCAGCAAACTGGACGAGCGCCGCGCCATGCGCACGCGAAAAATTGACGAATCGGTACAACGTCTGAAGGAAATGCTTCAGGAGATGGGATTCAAGGCAACGGTCACCGGGCGCCCCAAACATATCTACTCCATCTACCGCAAGATGGAGCGCAAGGGTGTGGGCTTTGACCAGATCTATGACGTACACGCGCTGCGCGTAATACTGCACACGCAGAATGACAACGGCGACGTGCCCAAGAGCCGTAAGCAACGAGATGAAGCAGCGCGCAGCCTCTGCTATCAGGTGCTGGGCGCCGTGCACAGCCTGTGGCAGCCCATCCCCCAGGAGTTTGATGATTACATCGCCTCCCCCAAGCCAAACGGCTACAAGTCGTTGCACACGGCGGTAATGGATGAGGATGGCCAGACCCTGGAAGTCCAGATCCGCACAGACGAAATGGACAAGGAAGCGGAACTGGGTATCGCCGCCCACTGGGCGTACAAGGAAGAAAATGGCAACCCCACCGCTTCCGACGTGAAGCGCATTCACTGGTTCCGCCAATTGGTTCGCAATCTTCGCGAGGCGGATGACACACAGGGCGAAAGCGAGCAGTTACAGAAGGAATTTCTGGACGAGCGCATCTACGTCTTCACACCACGCGGGGACGTCATCGATCTGCCGGCAGGCTCGACGCCCATTGACTTCGCCTACCAGATCCACACTGAGGTGGGCCACCGCTGCCGCGGGGCGCGCGTCAATGGCAAGATGGTCAGCCTGGACCACGAGCTGCGCTCAGGTGACCGTGTGGACATCATCACTGCCAGCCGGGGCGGACCCAGCCGCGACTGGATGAACGAGAACCTGGGCTATACGCGCAGCGCTCGCACGCGCAGCAAAATCCGGCAATGGTTCCGGCAGCAAGAGCGAGACAAGAACATCGAACACGGTCGCGACGTCGTGGAGCGCGAGCTTAAACGACTCGGTCTCAGTGACGTCTACTCTATCGAGGACATCGCCGAGGCGCTGCACTATGACGATGTTGAGCAGTTCCTGGCCAAAGTGGGCTTTGGCGACATCCAGAGCACGCAGATCGGGGGCGCCATTGCCTCGCTGCAGCAAAAACTGAAACCAGATGATGAACTGCGTCCGCTGCTGGAACAGCCGGCGCCCAGGATCAGCAAGGGACTGACTGTGCTGGGCGTTTCGGGCCTGCACACCAAGTTTGCCGGATGCTGCAGCCCCATCCCACCCGAACCGATCCGCGGCTATATCACGCGCGGTAAGGGCATCACCGTGCACCGCGCCGACTGCAAGACGCTGCGGCACATTTCGGAAAAAGAACGACTCATTGAAGTGGAGTGGGGCGTGGAAGAGGATACCTATCCCATTCCCATCGTCGTCCGCGCCTATCACCGGCCCGGCCTGCTCGAGGATATCACCAACGTGCTGAAAGGGCGCAAGATAAACCTGCCCAGGACCAAGAAGACGACGGCAAACAGCATTACCACGGTCTATATGGTTGCCGAAGTACGCGATCTCTCGGAGCTAGAGTGGTTGCTGGAACGCATCGATAAGCTGCCAAACGTCCTGGAAGTCCAACGCCAACGTTGGACGTGATGACACGATACGTCACCAGTAAATGACTCAATCGGAAAAGTAGATGAAACCTCTGGTATTTTGGTGCCGCTGGCACGAGGCGTCTTTGCGACTGCACGGACGCAGCGAATCCGCCGTGTGGGGCGAGCTGGCCTTCGAGGACCACACCGAGCCGTTCCACTTCGATCTGCACAACTGGACGCTTACCATTGACCCCGACGGCGAGAAGCGCGTCCTGCAACTGGATGAGATGGGGGTTGAGGTCGCCGGGTGACCCGCGCCGGCGGTCACTGACCTTAGCTGGCGTACTGCTCGAAAATACGCCGGTACCCCTGCTGTTCGGCCATCAGTGTGTCGTGATCACCCACGGCGACCAGCCGCCCGCCGCGCAGCAGAAGAACCTTGTCTGCCCAGCGTATCTGTGACAGGCGATGGGTGATTAAGATGGTGGTCTGCCGCTCGGCCGCCCGCGCGATCGCCTGTTGGATGCGATCCTCTGTGGCGCTATCCACGGCGCTGGTGGAATCGTCCAGGATGAGGATGCGCGGATTCGTCAGGAAAGCGCGGGCGATGGCCAGCCGCTGGCGCTGACCGCCGGAGAGCGTCGCTCCCCGCTCGCCGATCACGGTATCGTACCCATCGCGAAATGACAGAATAAATTCGTGCGCCTGCGCCGCCTGCGCCGCCTCAACAATTTCCTCGCGCGCTGCTCCCGGACAGCCGAAGGCAATATTTTCGGCCACTGTGCGCGAGTAAAGGAAAATGTCCTGCTCGATAATCGAAATCTGGCGACGGAGGGCAGCCAGCTCCCACTCACGGACATCCACACCATCGACCAGCACGCGCCCTTCGTCCACGTCGTAGGTGCGGTTGATGAGCTTGGTGATCGTGCTTTTACCGGAACCGGTCTGGCCCACAACGGCCAGCGTCTGGCCCGGCTCTATTTCGAAGTCGATCTCCTGCAATACAGGCGAGCCGGGCACGTAGGAAAAACTGACGTTTTCAAAGCGAATGCGGCCCTCAATAGGCCCGCTGTATCCGCCCACATTCTCATCCAGCGTCGTCTCGCCGGTGATGAGATTCAATATACGGCGGGCTCCGGCCATACCCAGCGAAACGTGTGAGTAAGCTCTTAGCGAGACAAACGTGGGGAAGCCAAACAGACTGAGCAGACCCATATAGGCCACAATGTCGCCAACGGCAATGGCCCCCTGCCGGTACAGAAGGAACGCGTGGGTGAATCCGATCGCGTTGGTGAGCCCCAACAGCAACAAAGGCAGAAAGCGGGCCTCGATGTGGCCCTGTTGCACAACGGCGTCGCGATATTCGCGCGCGTTATTGCGAAAATAGTCTATCTCCTGCTCCTCCTGCGCTGCGCCCTTGACCGTTTCAATGCCGTCAATCGCTTCGGCCAGCCGGCTGTTCAGCAAACCAAAGGCCAGGCGCACGCGGTCGGTAACCGGGTTCAACTCGCGCAAGTAATGGGCCAGAGCCGCGACGTAGGTCACCAGGAAGAAAGCCGGCGCCGCCAACAAGGCGATATCGTAACGCGGCGCGACGATCAGGGGCATGATCAGAAAGTTCGCGGACCCCACGACGAGGTTGATGCCGGGGTTAAACATGCGATTAATCTCACGCACGTCATTGGTGGCGCGGGCCATCGTGTCGCCCACAGGCTGCATATCGTGAAACGTCATGCTCTTGCCCAGCAGGCTGACATAAAGCTCGTAACGCGTGTCGCGTTCCAGGCGTTGCCCGAGGACTTCGCTGGAGAAGTTGCGACCCAACTGCAAGAGGGCGCGCACGATCTGGCTGCCAACAATCAGCAGGGCCGCGGCGCCGATGGCCGCGATGTCTGCCGGTGTGGCCAGGGCCGCGTCAAAGGCTATACCGATGAGCACGGGTACGACGGCAGCTAGAGCCGCGTTACCCAGGGCGCCCAAAAACATGAGGACCAGAAACGTCTTGTGCCTCATGACGTGGGAGAAAATCCAGCGCAGCGGCGTGCTGCGATCAGATTCTATAGCAGTGTCGACCGTAAACTCAGTCACCCGGCCGCCCCTTGCAGATGGCTGGTATGGCGCACCGTGTAAACTGCGCCGGATGGCCGCAACTGGCTTTCGAACAGATGCACGGCATCAACCGCGATCTTAGCCGGCGCCACGCCCTGGCCCCAGGGCAGATCGAGCGCTGCTCCCTTTTCCTTGACGCGTCCCAGCGTCAGGTGCGGGCGAAATGGTCGTTGCTCTGGTTCCCAGCCCATTGCCGCCGCCATCTCCTCAATGTCATCTCGCAGCGCCTCGGCCTGCGCCGTGTCGCCCTGCACGCCCACCCAGACGACGCGGGGGCGACGCCGGTTGGGAAAGCAACCAAGTTCGTCCAGATGTAACGAAAAAGGGGGGTGCGCGCTGACTGTGCGGTCCAGTGCGGCAAATAACTCGTCCAACTTTTCCAGCGGTGTATCTCCCAGAAAACGTAATGTCAGGTGCATCTTCTGTGGCGAAACCCACTTTACGACACCTGAAGGCACGCGCCGGGCCAACGTCTCGCCGGCATTCGCCAGCACCGCGCGCGCTTCTTCTGATAGATCGATTGCAATAAAAGCACGTATTGATTCCATTGGCCCAATTCTATTAGGCAGGTCACTACCGGTCAAAAGTTGTCCCCTCTCTTGGGAGCGCGGGCAATTGTTGGTACACTGAAAGCAGTCGGTGGTGTTCTGACACCGTCAACGATATCCTCAGTGGGAGGTTCCTTTGGGTGCAACAAAGTTCCCTTTCCATAGCCGAGTGTCCGTTCGTTTCCGCGATGTGGACGCCATGGGCCACGTCAACAACGCCGTCTACTTCACCTACATGGAAGTCGCGCGCGGAGAGATGTTCAAGGACTTACTCTCCATCAAGACCCCGCAAGACCTTCCTTTCGTCGTGGGCGAGGCGTGTTGCCGCTACCATTCGCCCGCCCGTTTTGGCGAAACGCTGCTGGTAGGCCTGGGCGTCTCTCGCTTCGGCAACAAGAGCTTTGACCTTGTCTACCAGATTGACGGACAGGACGGCCGCCTGGTAGCCACCGGCCACACGGCGATGATTATGTACGACTACGAGGCGGAAAAAACGGTCCCCGTGCCGCCTGAGTTCAGGCGGCGAATTGAGACGCGGCAGGAGGGGTGGGAGGGATAACTGGAGAATAGCGATCAGGGATTGGAGATTGGTGCTTGGCCCCTGATTAATCTCCACTCATCCAATCTCCAATCAACCAGTTATCCAATCTCCAATCTCCCAAAATACTGTTCCAATGTCTCATCTTCGAAACGAAAGCCCAATGCCTGGGCACGGGCGGGCAGCACGTATTGGCTATCGATAATCGTGCTGGAGAACTCGCCCAGGGTCAGCTTCAGCAGCCAATCGGGCACGCGCCCCACGGCGCGCTTGCCCAGCGCCCGGGCCAGCAGCGCGCTAAACCGCTTTCTGGCGACGGGCTGTGGCGAGGAGACGTTGAGCGGACCTGCCGCCCGCTCCTGTTCCAACGCAAAGTGCATCAACCGCGTCGCGTCCCGGCGGCTGATCCACGAAAAACAGTGATCGCCGTGGCCTAGCCCCACCACAACGGGCAGTAAGCGGTAAACGGTCATTAAGCGGCCCAGGTAGCCGCCTTCCGGATGCAGCACGTTGGCCAGGCGCACCAGCGCCACGCGCACACCCAGCGCCTCCGCGGCAAGGGCTTCCGCTTCCCAGGCCAGCGTCACCCGCGCCCGGAACTTGTGGTCTGGATCGGGAACAGACATCTCCGTCAGCGTCTCTCCCGGCCGGTGCCCGTAGATTCCAATAGCCGACATCGACACCAGCGACCGCGGCGGCGCCGGACCGTCTGCCATCCATTGCACAAGACGGCGCGTGACTTCCGTACGGCTGCGCAGCACGCGCTGCCTTTTCTCTGCCGTCCACAGACCGGCCAGGGTCTCGCCGGCCATGTTGACAACGGCATCCACGGCGGGCCACATCTCATCATAGCCCAACACCTGGGCGGCGGCGGCCACTTTCTCACGGGCCTGCTGCGGGCGCCGGCTGACTACCGTACAGGTGTGGCCTGCATCGAGCAGACGACGTACCAGCGCCGGCCCTATGAAGCCGGTGGCTCCTGTTAGCAGCACTTTCATCGTCGTTCAACGCCATTTGCCGGCGGTTGTTTTCCTTTCGGCAGTAGCCAGCCGCTCCGACGCTGCAGCGCAAAGAGGCTGAAGCCGGCTACATCATGCGCGGCGTGCACCAGCAGGGACACGAGCAATGATCCACTCAGGAGGTAAACCAAGCCCAGCAGCACGCTCTCCCAGAACGCCCACAGACCAAACACGCTCAGGCCCGCCCGCAGCACCAGATGCATTAACATAAACATGGCCGAGGAGATCACCAGCGCCGGCGCCACCCCCCACTGCAGCCGTTCCATAATGCCCAACAGCAGAACGCCGCGGAAGAACAACTCCTCGGTTGCCGCCAGCAGGCCACCGGCAAGAACTGCCGCAGCGCTCTGCTGCGAGAAGTAGCTCACCAGACGCCCATAACTCTGCAAATACACATCACGCCACAGCAGCCACAACAGACCATGCAACAGCCCATCACTGAGCGCAATGCCTGCCAGGCCCAGCAACACCAGTAGCGGCGCTCGCTCAGGCAATGCCAGGGACCACGAAAGATCCAGCCAGCGCGCAGCGGCGATGCTCACGGCGAGCAGCAAAAGGGCCAGCAGGAGAGAGGATAAGGCGCGACGCTTGACGGTAAAGAGCATAGGCCAACCAGTATATGCCAGCGTCGCCCTCGGGCAAAAAAAGAACGGCTGTGAGCAACCAGACGTTACCCACAGCCGCCGGGAACTTGTGACCTTTATTCGCAGAACCGGGTTAGCGGATGGCGAAGGTCACCTGCACCTGTACAGAGTAGCCCAGTTCGCCGGGTGAGATACTGGGTGAAACGCCAACCGTATCCTGCGCCATGCCGCGTCCGCCCATGCCTTCCATCAGCGGGCCGGGCTGGCCAATCACCTCACTTACGGCAACCACGTCGCCCAGTTCCACGCCGCTCAGTTCAGCCAACGATGCCGCTTTTTCGCGCGCATTGCTGATGGCTGCCTCTCGCGCTTCTACTTCCAGGCCGGCGGGATCGGCCACGCTGAACGAGATACCGTGGATGTTGTTGGCGCCGGCAGCGGTTACCACGCCGATTACCTCGCCAACACGATCGATTTCACGGATTTTGACACTTACAAGATTGCTGACGCGATAGCCAGCGATGCCTTCCGGTCCATTTTCGCCGTAGCGCTGATCGGCCCACAGGCTGTAGTTGCTCGTCTGGATGTCAGCAGTGGCGATGCCCAGCTCTTCCAGAGCGGTCATAATGCTCTCCACGTTGGCTTCGTTCTGCGAGGTAGCCTCTGCCACCTCTTCCGCGAACGTTTCCACGCCAATCTGGATGTTGGCCTGGTCCGGCTGGCCAAAGGCCTCGCCCCGTCCCACGACGGTGATCCCGCCGCCGCTCTCGCCCGTTTGCGCTGCGCCGGGCTGGGCCGTGCTCGGGCCGCAGGCCACCACCAGGGCCGCCAGAATCAGTAAGATTACCACGTACAGGATACTTCTATGTTGCTTATACATTACAAACTCTCCTCGTTAGTAAAATGTTGCGCTTTCGCCGTATCGCTGATTGTGGCGTACGTCGTATTGCGCCCTTCACTCTAATAGACGTGCGTCGCGCCCGATAAGTTCCACGCGATCCACAGAAAGTACGTTATAATCGAACGCCAGATAACGTTGTTACCCTCAGGACAGGCATGACTACGAATCACACCATCCTCACAGGTTTCATGGGCACGGGCAAAACGACGGTTGGTCGCTTGCTGGCGGCGCGCACGGGGCGCACCTTTGTGGATACTGACGAGCTGATCGTGCAGCGGGCGGGCAAGACGATTGCCGCTATTTTCGACGAGGATGGCGCTCAGACCTTCCGCGCCATGGAAGCCGATGTGGCTCACGAGCTGGCTGCAGAGCGTGGTCTGGTCATTGCTACCGGCGGCCGATTAATGCTGGATGCGGACAACGCCGCGGCGCTCGAACACGACAGCCTCGTACTGTGCCTCAGCGCAAAGCCGGAGGAAATTCTGTCGCGCCTGGCCAACGACGGCGTGCGACGTCCCCTGCTGGAAACAGACGACCCGGCCCAACGGGTGCAGGAGCTGCTGCAGGAGCGAGCAGAAGGGTATGGACGTTATCCACAAATCTCGACGAGCAATCGCTCGCCGCTCGCCGTGGCGGAAGAAATCCTGCAAACCTTCGAGCTTGATCCTCAGGAAGACGAAAGGCCGCGACCGGGGCACGTGCTGGCCACATATCCCGGCGGGGCTTACGACGTCGTCGTAGGCAGCAACCTGTTGCAGCGTCTGCGGACGCTGGCGCAGGTAGACAGCACTCACTTCGTGTTGGTCACCGACAGCAACGTCGGCCCGCTCTACAGCCTGCTCGTAGAAGGAGCGGCCGATGTGATTACCATTCCCGCCGGCGAACAACACAAGACGCTTGACACGGTTCAACAGCTCTATACCCGGTTCCTGGAGGCCGGCCTGGACCGCAGTGGCGCCGTGGTCGCCCTCGGTGGCGGCGTCGTTGGGGACGCCGCGGGATTCGCCGCGGCCACCTACATGCGTGGCGTGCGCCTGGTGCAGTGCCCCACCACGCTGCTGGCCATGGTTGACGCCAGCGTCGGCGGCAAAACGGGCGTGGACCTGACCCAGGGCAAGAATCTGGTGGGCGCTTTCAAACAACCGGCCGTCGTCATCGCCGACGTGGACACGCTGCGCACCCTGCCGCCGGCCGAATTCGCCGCGGGGATGGCCGAAGTCGTCAAGCACGGCGTCATCTCCGACGCGAAGCTGTTGCAACGGCTAGAAAACGAACAGTGGCGCTGGCCCCCGCCTTTCTCCGGTGGACGCCTTCAGGCGCTCATTACGCAGGCCATCCGAGTGAAGCGCGACGTGGTGCAGGAAGATCCCTTTGAAGGAGGTCGCCGCGCCGTTCTCAACCTGGGCCACACCTTTGCCCACGCCATTGAGCAGGTGAGCGGCTACGCCGTGCGCCACGGCGAGGCTGTGGCCATGGGACTGGTCGCGGCAATCGCACTTTCGGCCAGGCTGGGCTACTGTGAATCCGGGCTCAAAGAGCGCATCGAACGACTACTCGCCGCGCTGCACCTACCCACGCGCCTCCCGGAGCAGTTACCGGCGGAGGCATTATTAGAAGCCATGGGCAGCGACAAAAAGAAGGCAAAGGGTAAACTACGCTTTGTCCTGGTGCGCGACGTGGGCGACGTCTTTATCACAGGCGACGTGCCGCAAAAGGTAGTGTTGGACTGCCTACGAGAACGTCAGAAAAGCTAGCCCCAGCCGCGACGAGCGTCGATCACAGGGAGATCAGCAAAACGGCTGGCAAAGTTCGCTCCGCCACAGTACGTAAGCCGGGAAAATCACAAGGAATAAGAGACAATGGCCAATTCGACTCCCATGACGACCACCGTGCTCATTCTACACGGCCCCAACCTAAACCTGCTGGGCGCGCGTGAACCGGAGGTCTACGGGCGGCGCACGCTGCAGGACATCGACGAGGCGCTGCAGAAGCTGGCCCAGTCCCGCCAGGCCGGGCTGCGTATTTTGCAGTCGAATCACGAGGGAGAGCTGATCGACGCCATCCACGACGCGCGTGAGTGGGCCAGTGGCATTTTGATTAACCCCGGCGCTTTCACCCATTACAGCTATGCCCTGCGCGACGCCATAGCCAGCGTGGCTCTGCCCACCGTCGAAGTGCATCTCTCCAACATCCACGCCCGCGAACCTTTTCGTCAGAAATCGGTGCTGGCTCCCGTATGTCTGGGCCAGATCAGCGGCTTCGGCTGGCGCAGTTATCTCCTGGGCCTGCACGCTCTGCTGGATTGGCTGGAAGAGAATCCTGACGGCTGACCGTGGTCGGCAACCCCCTTCCCCCCATAAACCAATATACCAATACACCAATTACCAGCCGCTGGCCTCAAACACAGTCTGCAGCAGGTCGGCGCGCTCCTCCGGGGTCATCAGCCGCGGACGAGCGTAATTCTCGATCAGGCCCGTCCACAAGGGCACGCTGAGCAACCGATTCTCATAAATCACATACTGATCCACGAACGTCTGCCGTGTTCCCAGACGATCCATCTGGTCGAAGAAGAGGTTGCCCAGACCATAATGGATAAAGGCCCCCTCGTGGAAGTCGAAGCCCTGCGCGTGATGTCCCTGGCTGCCACTGACCGCCGCCGCGCCGGCCTCCGCCAGCGCTGCGAAATCGGCGCGCTGCTGGGCCGTGGGCGCGTAGTTATAGATCTCCTGGTACTGTTGCGTGGCAATCACCACATGGCCTGCATCGGCCAGCGCGCCAATCTGTTCCCGGAACGCCTGCCAATCGCAAGGCGCAGAGCCGGCGCGATGTTCCGTGGCCCAGCCCCCGGCAGGCCCCACAGGATTACAGCCAACGAAGGCGATCTGGTTGCCGTTATGCTCGATGAGCAGCGGCTCCTGCGCCTGCGCCAGATCGCGCCCGCCCCCGAAATAGCGCATGCCTGCCTCGTCGTACAGGTCCAGCGTGTAAGGCACGTACTGCGCGCCCCAATCGTTAAGGTGGTTGCCGGTCAGCTCCACCACATCCACGCCCAGCTCTTCCAGCAACTCCATATAGCGCGGGCTGGAGCAGAAGACCGGATCGCCGATATAGTGCGGCGTGGGACAGTCCGGCACAAAGGAAACCTCGTTACTCACGTGAGCCACGTCCGCCGCCTGCAGCACGGGCGCCACCTCTTCGCCCGGATAGAGCAGGCCACGGATCTCCATCTGGTAAGCGGTCGCGCGCACCAGCGCCGTAACGCCTGTCATGGCCACGCGGGTGATGCGCTCCGGGCGGTAGTTGCTTTCCGGGCCATCCCAGGCCGCCAGGAAGGCCTCCAGCGCCGGCCCCTGCCCGCTGACGCCAATCTGTAGGACGAGCGGATAACCGGCCGGATCAAAACCCGCATCCAGGGGCGACTGGCCATCGACGACCAGCACTTTGAGATCCGGCGTCAGGCGGTGGAAAGGCGCCAGAGTCCACGCCGGCCTGCGTTGCCACAAAATCTGTGGCACGTCCTCAGCAGAGACGACTTCTGCATCGCCTGACCCCCAGGCCCGCGCCAGCCACGCCTGCGCCTGCTCGGTGAGCACCGCCTGTGGCCCGCCGCCCACCTGCCAGTTCTGCTGTAAGTCGGCCAGCGTCGTCGCGTCATCCACGGTGGCGAAGGGGACGACTACCGCATAAACCCAGGTGGACAGCGGCTGACCCTCACCAGGCGCCAGTTGCACGTCCGCCCGCTCGCCCTCTGCCGCCAGGCGGAAGCGTCCCGATTGCGCCGTAACCAGCGATTCTACAGCTCGCTGTAGATCAGGCGGAACGGCCGGATCCACGGCAATGGTCCAGGCTGTCGCCGTCGGCGTGGGCGTCGTGGTCGGCGTAGCCGCGGGCGTGGCTGTGTTCGGCGCCTCAACGACCTGCTGATCCGCCGCGGGCTCAGTCGCGGCGCCGTCAGCCGAAGGTGTAATCGGCGGCGTTGGCGGCGGCGTGAGCGGGTCAAGAACGCCGGCAGCCAGCGTGGGCAGCGCCTGCTGCTCACCGCCTCGCGGCAAGCTCTGGCAGGCCGCCAGCGCCAGCAATAACATGAGTAGAATAGACAGGGGGAAACGTGTCAGGAAGCGATAGCCGATGGGGTCCTCCAGAATTGTGGAAGTAGTGGACATGAATCACAATGGTCATTTACGATTGCGGCACAGCTGAGTGTGGATTCTAACCCACCTATGGAAATGGACAAGCTAGTTG
>DATHSI010000240.1:0-6507 GCA_035464315.1 Candidatus Sulfomarinibacteraceae bacterium | reverse complement strand
GTGCTCGGCGCGCCGGCGGCGGATCAGGTTGGCGTGTGCTACGATCCGGATTGGGCGCGGCGGCAAATGGCAGAGAGCCGCTTTCAAGATTGCAAATTCATTCCCCAGGTACGGTACCTGGTGAGCAGCACCGATCTGGCGTTGCATCACGCCGAAACCATACGTCGCATGTGGGAGCGAGAACTGGGTTGCCCTGAAGAGCAAATTGTGATCGAACAGGCGCCGTTTGGCACGCTATTGGCCGAGACACGCCGCGACGCAGGCGCGTCGCGACCCGATCTCTGGGACTTGGGCTGGACGTCGTATTATCCTGACGCTCACAATTGGCTGGGCGAAGTGCTGCACTGCACCATGAGCGAGAACCGCCAGAATCGCAGGTGCTCGCAGGCCGACACCCTGATCGAGCAGGCAGCCAGCGCCAGATCCGTCGAAGAGCGTTGGTCCCTGTACCGCGAGGCGGAACAGTACTTCTTTGGCGACAATGGCGCCAATCCTGTGTCGCCCCTTTTCGTGCAGGCTCGCCACGTGCTGATCCAACCCTGGCTAGAGTACGACGCGGCCCACTTTGGCGGCGAGCAGTACGACACTTACCGTCTGGACGCCACGACCAAGCGCCTGGAACGGGAACAGTAAAGAGCAAGGCTGCTGTCTATGGGCGAAGCCTGGCGCGCACAGCTGGCGCAAGACGCGGAGACGTGGGGCCTGACGCTGAACGAGACCCAACTGCAACAGTTCGTCCTCTACCGCCGCCTGCTCCAAACGTGGAACCGGCGTCTGAACCTTACAGCCGTGGACGACGACGAGGGCATCCGCGTGCGCCACTTTCTGGACTCACTTTCCTGCGCCACAGCCACCGGCGACCTGAACGGACAGCGGCTGATCGATGTGGGTACCGGCGCCGGCTTCCCCGGGCTGCCGCTCAAGATCCTCTATCCGTACCTGCACCTGACCCTGGTGGAGAGCGTGACCAAGAAGACCCGCTTCCTGCAGGCGGTGGTCGAGGAGCTGGGCCTGCAAGAGGTAGCGATCATCGACCGGCGCGCGGAAACGGTGGGGCAACAACCCGCGCACCGCGAGCAATATGACTGGGCCGTGGCCCGCGCCGTGGCTGCGCTACCGGTGCTCGCCGAATATCTACTACCGCTCTGTCGCCTGGGAGGCCACGCCCTGGCTATGAAAGGGGAAACCGCGCCGGAGGAAGTGGCGCAGGCAACAGACGCCGTCGCCACGTTCGGCGGGGGCGCTCCCACGCTACATCCGGTGCAGCTCCCCGGGCAGCCGGAAACGTACTACCTGGTCCTCATCGAAAAAGTGGCGTCCACACCCCACAAATACCCGCGCCGGCCCGGCATGCCGGCGAAGCGGCCGATTGGGGAATAGAGATTGGAGATCGGAGACTGGAGACTTTAGCCGCTGATGGACGGCCACTCCAATCTCCAATCAACCAATCTCTAATCTCTTATCTCCAATCTCCGCCGAAACGACGCGCGGTACAACGTCTGCGACTTGCTCTTGCCCTTAAGATTCACGGGCCCTACCTGCTGGAAGTCGATCACCTCCAGCAGCCGCGGCGCGTCCTTTTCCACGGCATCATAGATGCTCTCCGTAATGAAAATCTGGCCGTCTTCGGCCAGATCCACCAGGCGGTGCGCGATGTTCACCGCCTCGCCCACCATGCGGAACGTCATCCGCGACTCCGCGCCCACGTTGCCCACCACCACACTGCCCTGGTCGATGCCGATGCCCAACCCCAGCGTGATGCCCACCTCTTCCTGCCACTTGCGCTGCAACTTGCTGAAGCGGCGCTGCATGGTAATCGCCGCCAGCAGGGCGCGATAGGGGGCGTCTTCCTGGTCCAGCGGCACGTTAAAGCCGACCATCACTTCGTCGCCTGTCAGATCGAACACCGTGCCGTCAAATTCGTAGACGATGTCCGTCATACTCGTAAAAAATTCGTTGAGCAGGGGAATGGCCGTGTTGGGCTCCACGTTGACGATCATGCGCGTGGAATCGCGCAGATCGGCGAAGAGCACAACCGATGTGCGCCGCTCGCGCCGCGCCAGCAGGCCCGGTTCGTTCGATAACACGTGCTCTACCAGCCGCGGTCCCATATAGCGCGAGAACGTCTCCTTGACGATTTCCCGCTGCCGCCGCTCCTGTTGCAGCCGCAAATCCTCCACGCGCTTCAGTTCGGTGATATCCTGCAAAACGGCCACGTAGCCCACGTCCTGGATGGGCGAGACGCTGGCGTATAGAACGCGCTCATCGTGATTGAGCTCCTGCGCCGCCGGGTGCCCGTCGGCGCGCGCAAAAAGCGGTTTCAGCGCCCCCAGCTTCTGCACCCGGCGCAGCCCCTTGCCCACCACGTCGTCGCCATTGAGCTCAAACAACTGCTCCGCGGCCTGATTCAACAGGGTAATATTCCATGCCTCGTCGGTGGTAATAATCGCGTCCGTGGATTGGGCCAGGATGGCGCTCAGCTTGCGGCGCTCTTCGCTGATTTCGTTAAAGAGAAAAGCGTTTTCGATGGAAGCCGTAATCTGGGCCCCGATCGTCTCCAGCAGCGCCAGGTGCTCTTCGGTGAAATAGCCCAGCTGCGGGTGCATCAGAAACAGGACGCCGACGACGCGGTCGGCGCGAGAGAGGGGCACGCCGATCACAGCGCCGGTGCTCCCTTCGTCGCCGGGCCGGTTCAACCAACGCTCATCTTCCTCGGCGTTCTTGATCACCACCCCCCGGTTATGTCGCGCCAGCCAGCCTGCCAGTCCGTGGCTCATCACCTCGCTGCTCAGCCGGTCTGTGAATTGCGGAGACTGCCCGGCGTGGACCCGGATACGGTGTGTGACGCGGCCATTCTCGTCCAACAGCACGATGCTGCCGTTGGTCGCGCCCACGGCGGCTCTTGTCTGGGCGATGATGTTAGCCATCATCGGCTCCAGGTCGATCTGCATGCTGATGGCGCGGCTGATCTCATAGAGCAGTTGCAGCCGGTTGCGCTCCTGCTCCAGCCCCTCCCGCGTGCGTTTCAGCTGGATCAAGGCCTTCACGCGTACCAGCAGTTCCTCGCGGTGGTGCGGGCGCGAGAGGAATTCATCAGCGCCGGCCTCAATGCCCTTAATGCGGTATTGCACCTCGCGCAAGGCCGTGACCATAATAATGGGAATGGTCTGGGTCGCCTCCCCATCCTTCAGTTGCCGGCAGACCTCGAAGCCGTTAATCTCGGGCATCATCACGTCCAGCAGGATTAGATCCGGCTGTTCCGCCCGGGCCACCTCCAGCCCCTGCGGCCCATCTTCAGCCAGCAGGATCTGATACCCCTCCATTCCCAGCTGCGAGGAAAGGAGAAGGCGGTTCTCCTCACTGTCGTCGACAATCAGAATAGAAGCCGGATTTGCAGCCAGCGACTTTGTTGTCATCTACCACGTCTCCCAGCCGTCGCCACGACGCTAACCCACCTGTCGGACACGGAAATTCACTCTAATTTGCGTTCCGTCGCGCCCGGCGTCACGCCATCACTGCGACTGATGCGCCCGTTGCTCACGTGCAGGGCGTTGGCCTCCTGCAAAAAGGTCTCGGTAAACATGGCCGGATCGGTAGCGGTCAAGATAGCCTGCGCGCCGCGCTGAATATAGCTCAACAACAGCGCCCGCCGCTGCTCGTCCAGTTCTGCAACCACCTCGTCCAACAACAACACCGGCGTCTCCGCCGTTTCCTCCGCCATCCAGTTAATTTCGGCCATCTTCAGCGCCAGAACCGCCGTGCGCTGCTGGCCCCGCGATCCAAAACTGCCCAGATCGCGACCATTGACCACAAAGGCCCAGTCATCACGCTGGGGACCGATGGTCGTTCGCGCCCGGGCAATATCCTGCGACGCCGACGTCTCCAGAGCGTGGCGGAAACGCTCCGACGATTCCTCGGGCGTGGCCTGTTCCAGCCACCCGGCCCACTCCTCAACATCGCGGCCTTCGCCATCCCCGTTGTTGTAATTATTACCATACAGGCGCGGCACATAGCGCAGGCGCAGCGTCTCCCGGCCATCGGTCAGCTCTTCATAATGGATACGCTGGGCTTCGCGGGCCAGCGCCGCCAGGAAAGTGGCGCGACGAGCGAAGATATGCCCGCCCAATTTTACCAGCTTTTCCGTAAATACGGGAAGCATATCGCGCCCGCGCCCCTCTTCGGCCATGCGCCGCAACACCGCGTTGCGTTGCTCCAACACTTTGTTATAACGCGACAGAGTGCGACAGTAGATAGAGTCGCTCTGGCAAAGGGTAATGTCCAGATAGCGACGCCGCTCCGAGGGCGACCCGGTCACCATCTGCACGTCTTGCGGCAGAAAGAGGACGACGCGCAGGTTGCCCAGCAAATCCATCAGGCGCACCTTGCGCCGGTTGACCAGCGCCTCGCGGCGGAAGCTGCTGTTGCCATTTTGCCGCTCCTTGATCAGCCGCATTTCCAGAAGGCGCTCTCCGTCCTGTCGCTGCACCTGCGCCACCAGCCGGCCCACGACGATGGGATCTTCGCTCTGCTCCGCGTCCCAGTTCAGAAGCTGATTATCCTGTATTGCATGGTGCGAGCGGGTGGTAGCCAGATAGTAGATGGCCTCCAGCAGGTTGGTCTTTCCCTGGGCATTGGCCCCATATAAGAGCGTCGCCTCGCGAGAAAAGTCGAGTTCCAGGCGGCCATAATTGCGAAAATTTGTCAGGGAAAGATGCTCAATGTGCATAAACACTCAACTGTCGTGTTGCCTCAACATCAGCCAGCTTGAATCATTTGATTTTAACATGAGCGGTCAGGAGCGCCACGGAGGCGATGTGCGCCTGAGGTGCGCGTGTGAATTGTTGCGACGCCGTTGCCACCATGTTATGCTATGGCGCGGTACGGTCTCCTGAGGAGATGTGAAAGAACAACGCCGGCGGCCCCCGACTTCCCCGCCCCAGACGGCGCAGGCCGAGGGTCTGTTCGGCGATAATCCGCTACCCCTATTTTACCATCGGTACCACTGATTGATCCACCCGCACGAGCCGCGGCCGGCCCACGCCGGCCCGAATGGGCACAGACGGCAGGGTGCAAGCGTCAGCCTTATGACAGAGAAGATTCTGATCGCAGACGACGACGTACGCCTGACAACCAGCGTTGAGGAAATTCTGCGCCAGGCCGGCTACGCACCGTTGGCAGCTCACACGGCCGAAGACGGCCTGCACCTGACCATCACACAAGCGCCGGCTCTGGCCATTCTGGACGTGATGATACCGCGTATGGGCGGCTGGGAGATGTGCCAGCGGCTGCGGGCGTTTTCCGACATCCCCGTTATTTTTCTCACTGCTCTTGGCGACGTGGACGACGTGGTGCGCGGCCTGGAAATGGGCGCCGACGATTACTTGGTGAAGCCGTTCCGCGAAGCGGAGCTACTGGCGCGCATCAAGGCCCACCTGCGGCGAGCGCCCGACGCTCAGACGACGCAACAGACGCTGACGTTTGGCCAGGACGAACTGATCATCGACCTCCTGGCGCGCACTGTGCGCGTCGCCGGTGAAGTGGTAGAGTTAACGCCACGCGAATTCGACCTGCTCGCCGCGCTGGCTAGAGAAGCCGGGCGCGTGCTCACCAAACGCGAGTTGTTGAGGAACGCCTGGGATATGGATAATAAAGAAGCGCAGAGAAACCTGAAACCGTACATTCATTACCTGCGCAAAAAAATAGAAAGGGATCCGGCAGCGCCCGATTGGATCGAGACGGTGCGCGGCGTCGGATATCGCTTCGCCGGCAACAATATATGACGAAACCGGATATTATTCTACTTGTCCTGGACACACAGCGCGCCGATCGCCTTGGCTGTTATGGGTACCAGCGCGCCATCACGCCCAACCTCGACGCCTTCGCCGAAAACGCCGTCCTTTTCGAAAGAGCCGTCTCCCCGGCGCAGTGGACAGTTCCCAGCCACGCCTCCCTCTTCACCGGGCGTTACCCCACCGCCCACCGCGTCCTGCAATCTAACCAGAGCCTGAGCCCCGACCTGCCACACCTGGCCGAGTTATTGCGCGGCGCCGGCTATGAAACGGTTGGATTCTGTAATAATCCGCTCGTGGGCGTGCTCAATAACGGCTTCAAGCGCGGCTTCGGCCGTTTCTACAATTACGGCGGCGCCATTCCCAGCCTGCCCAAAAGCTCCTCGCACCTGCCGTGGCCCCTTAACCGGCTGGCCGAAAGCTACACCCAGTTCTTGCGCCGCCTTTCCTACCCCATCCAGAACTTCTTTGGGCGCTCCGATCTGGCCTTCCGCCTCTCGCTGAACGCCTGGCTGACGCCGCTCTGGTCCCGCTTTGCCAACTTCAAGGGCCAGAACGAACGCTCCATCCGTGACGTCGTCGCCTTCCTGGACGAACGCGAGAAGGCGACGGCTCGCAAGCCGCTCTTCCTCTTCATCAATCTGATGGAGACGCACCTGCCCTTCTGGCCGCCGGGCCGCTTTGTAGACCAGGTCGCGCCCTATTTCCGCGACGACCG
>DATHSI010000239.1:0-7269 GCA_035464315.1 Candidatus Sulfomarinibacteraceae bacterium | reverse complement strand
AGCGCGCCCTGGCGGTAGAGGGCCGACGCTGCAATCACTTTCACGCCTTCGTCATCGGCAGCCGCAGCGCGCACAGGGGACAGCTCGTAAAGCGCAAGCCCATCCTCTGCCTCCTCGGCGGCGCTGGGCCACTGCCGGCCCACGCCGGATTTATTGTCATAGGAAGTACCGGCGAAGTAAAGATCATCACCGCCCACGCGCGGCCATTGCTCAACCGCCTCGGCCAGCAGACGGTAGGTCAACCCCTCATACTGCGGCACGGCCTGGGCGATGTCGCGGAAAATGAGGCCGGCGGCATAAGGAGGTTTGCCTAATCCCAGCCGCTCGCCTACCTGGGCCAATATCTGCCAGTCGGGCCGGCTGTCGCCGACGGTGGGAATTGCCGGGTAGAACCGTTGCACGCGGCGCTCGCCGCTGGTAAAGGTGCCGTCGCGCTCCGCCCAACTCTGGGCCGGCAGCACGACGTCGGCCAGTTGCGCCGTCTCCGTCAGGAACAGTTCCTGGACCACCAGGAAGTCGAGTCCGCCGCGTCCACGCATCAGGCCGTCGCCCACCGGGTCCACGCCCATCACGTACAGCGCGCGGACGTCGCCGGAGGCCACGCCTTCAAAGATAGCTATGGCATTCATGCCCGCATCTGGCAGCGGCTGGTAACCTGGCCCGGCATCGGGGCGAATGCCCATATCCCAAGCGCCCTGCGTATTGTTATGCGCCCAGACAGGCACCAGGCCATTGTTGGGACGGCCCACGTGATTGTGGTCCTCCTCATCCTTCAATAGCAACAGGTTGGCCAGGATCTGGGCCAGCGCCTCCGTTTCCTTAAAGGCCAATCCCTCGTTGCCGTAGAAAGCAACCAGATTTTCGGCCTTGAACAGCGCCGACGAAGCCGCCTGCAGGGGGTCGTCCTCGTCGCCGTTCAGGGCCACTTTGGCCGCGTTCAGCAACTGGTGCGCCGTCTCCAGGGCCTGGTCCGGTTTGTAATAGATGGTGTGTGCGGCAAATTTATCAAGGCGCGTGGGGCGTGCATTGAGCACCACCAGCGCCGCGCCTCGTTCCGTCGCCTGCTTGACCCGGAACCACCATACAGGCGCTTCCTGGTGCAGGTCGCTGGCCACGACCACAATGGCGTCGCCGGCGCCCATCTCCTGCAGGTTGCTGCCGCTGGCCAGGCCCACGCGAGCGACCACGTCCGCGCCGCCCAGTTGCGGGTTGGCCAGGGCCAAATGCGGGCTCTCCAACCCATCGCGGAACAGCTTCTGGAACTGGAAGAAATCCTCGTTGCTCAGACGGTCGCCGCTGAGACCGGCGGCGCTTTCCTTGTGCGCCTGCAATGCTTCGGCGACTTTGTCCAGCGCCTCGTCCCACGACGCCGGGCGCAGTTCGCCGCTTTCGCGAACCAACGGCTGCGTCAGCCGCTCAGGGTGATCGGCGTAGTGGTGCACGAAGCGCCCTTTGTCGCAAATCCAGATTTCGTTGACCATCTCGTTCTGGCGGGGCATGATGCGCTTGATCACGTTGCGCCCGCCAGATTTGGCTTCCTGTCGTGTGCTCAACGTCGTGTTGCAACCGACCGGGCAGTGGGTGCAGACGCTGGCTACCGGCGTCAGCTCCCAGGGCCGCGCGCCAAAGCGGAAATCGGCGGTGGTCAGCGCGCCCACGGGACAAATGTCGGTGGTGTTGCCGCTCCAGATGCTGTCGAAGCCGGGGTCGGAGTTGGTCACGATCTCCAGACGCCGCCCTCGATTGTGGAAGGCGATAACCGGATCGTCGACCAGCTCATCCTGGTAACGCGTGCAGCGCGCACACTGGATGCAGCGCTCGCGGTCCAGGAAAATCAGGTCGCCCAGCGGCACGTTTTTGGCCAGCTTCATCTTGTTGGAGAAATCCATGCGGCTGACGCCGGCGCCGTGGCGCATCGTCAGGTTCTGCAACGGGCACTCGCCGCCCTTATCGCAGATGGGGCAATCCAGCGGGTGGCTGGTCAGTATAAATTCTATGATATCGTCGCGTGCGTCGTGCACCTCATCCGTCGCCGTGCGCACGACCATGCCTTCGCTCACAGGCACGGTGCACCCGGTCTGCAGGCCGCGCCCGAAGTTTACTTTGGGCTGGCCATCCTCGTCGAGCACCACCTCGCCCGTCTCACGGTCGCGCACAGGCAGCCCGATTTCCACCAGGCACATGCGGCACATACCCACCGGCTCCATCTTGGGGTGGTAGCAAAAGACTGGAATATCAATATCAACGCGTTTGGCCGCATCTACCACCAGCGTGCCTGTAGGAACGGTGACTTCTACGCCGTCAATTGTCAGTGTAACCAGATCAGCCATTGTTATCTTCTTTTCGTTCTGTACTCTGTCAGCACGCCGGCTCAGGCCGGGACGGTGGCCCTTGGCGCCTCTTCTTCCACGCCCCCAGGCGCGTCCTCAGGCGTAGCCTGGTCGACCTTGGCCCTATACTCCTCCGGGAAGTGGCGGATGGTGGACAGGATGGGGCTGGTGGCAAATTCGCCCAGCGCGCAGAGGCACTTGCCCTGCATATTGGTGGCCACGCTCTCCAGCAGAGCGATATCCTTCTGCCGGCCGCGCCCTTCATAGACGTCCACAATCACTTTCTCCAGCCAGTAGGTGCCTTCGCGACAGGGGGTGCACTTGCCGCACGACTCGTGTTCGAAGAACTTGATCATCTTCATCGCGGCCCACACCATGTCCGTATCCTCGTCCATCACAATGCAGGACGCGGAGCCCATCAGGGAATCGTACGGTTGGAGGCCGTCAAAGGAGAGCGGGGCGTCCAGCGCCTCCTCGGTCACCACGGGCCCGGAGCCGCCGGAGGGCAACAGCGCTTTGAACTTCTTGCCGCCGGGAATGCCGCCGCCGTACTGCTCGCCGAAAATGAGCTCGCGATAGGTAACGCCCATGGGCACTTCATAATTGCCGGGCCGGTTGACGTGCCCGCTGAGACAGACGATTTTGGGACCGGGGCTGTCCGCCGTGCCCATTTCCAGGTACCACTCCGGACCGTTCACAATGACGGGCGGCACGTTGGCCAACGTCTCCACGTTGTTCACCACTGTCGGCTCGCCGTAGAGGCCGGCCTGCGCTGGGAACGGCGGCTTGGACCAGGGCTGGCCCAGGTCGCCGGCAAGGGAAGCCAGCAACGCCGTTTCCTCGCCACAGATATAAGCGCCGGCGCCGTAAGTAGAGTAGACGTGGCACGTGAATCCGCTGCCCAGGATATCTTCACCGGCAAGGTTCTGCGCATAGGCGTCTTTCACCGCCTGCTCAAAATTGTAAGCAGCGTCCATGAACTCGCCGCGGAAGTAACAGTAGATAACTTCCGCACCCACAGCATAGGCGGCGATCAGGGCCCCCTCAATGACCTGGTGCGGATTGCCTTCCAGCAGCTCACGATCCTTAAAGGTACCGGTCTCCGACTCATCGGCGTTAATAACCACGTATTTCACCGGCGCATCTTTAGGAATGAAACTCCACTTGATGCCCGCGGGAAAGCCCGCGCCGCCACGGCCCCGGATGTTAGCCTTCTTGACGACATCAATCACTTCATCCGGCGAATACGCCTCGAGGCATTTCTGTAGTCCCTCGTACCCACCGTGCTCGCGGTAGACGTCAAGTGTGTGCAGATTTTCAACGTCACGATGGCGCAGTAGTATGTGAGCCATGCTTTATCCTTGTCTACTGGTGTATTGGAATATTGGGTGACTGGTGTACAAATCAACTGATACACCAATACACTGATATACCGTTACGCTACTTCGCATATCTGGCGATTTTCTCTACGATGGTTGGTTCTCGTTCTTCGTCCTGGGCGTTGTCCGCTGCGCGGAGGCGGTCGATGAGAGCGTCGAACTTCTCCTCGTCCAGATTCTCCTCATATTTCAGATTGCACTGCAGCATGGGGGCGCGGTCGCAGGCGCCGAGGCACATGACGGTCTTTACGGTGAACAACCCGTCTTCGGTGGTACCGTTCACGGGAACGTCCAGCTTCTGGCAAACCTGCTCCACAAACTCATCCGCGCCGCGCAGGGCGCAGGCCAGGTCGTTGCAGATCTCCAACACATATTTGCCGACCGGCTCTTCGTAGTAGAGGGTATAGAAGCCGGTGAGGGAGAGCACGTGCGTGGGATCCACGTCCACGATCTCGGCCACTTCCTCCATCGCTTCCTGGCTCATATAACCATACTCCACCTGCGCCAGGTGCATCAGGGACAGGATGGCCGACTTCTTCTGCGGATAACGGGCGAGTAGCCCGTCGATTACGTCTGCATGTTTTTCTCTAAGTAATCCCATAGGAGCTCATCTATCAATTTCGCCGAGCACAATATCAATCGAACCGATGACGGACACGAGGTCAGCTACGAAGCCGCCTCTGGCCATCTGGGCCAGCGAAGCCAGGCTGACGAAGGAAGGCGTGCGGAAGTGTACGCGCGCGGGCTTGGGGCCGCCGTCGCCGCGCAGATAGCAACCGATTTCGCCCCGCGGCGATTCGATGGTCTGGTACACGTAACCCTCGGGTGCGCTGAACCCTTCTGTCCACAACTTGAAGTGGTGGATAACGGCCTCCATGCTGCGGCCCAGTTCGGCGCGCGGCGGGGGTACGATCTTGCGATCTTGGGCCAGGAAGGGGCCGTCGGGCAAATTGTCCAGGGCCTGCTCGATGATGCGCAGGCTCTGGCGCATCTCTTCCATGCGCACCTCGTAACGCGCGTATACGTCGCCGTCGCTGCGCGTGATCACGTCAAAATCATACTGTTCATAGCCACAGTAAGGCATCGCCTTGCGGATGTCCCACTCCACGCCGGAGCCACGCAGGTTCGGCCCGGTCAGACCCCAGGCGAGGGCATCGTCGGCCTCAATCACACCTACGTCTTTGGTACGCTCCAGCCAGATCGGATTCTGGCGCAGGAGCGCTTCGTAATCTGCAATGCGCGCGGGGAAGAAATCGAGAAACTGGCGCACGGCGGGCTCGAATTCTTCAGGCACGTCACGCCACACACCGCCGGGACGGAAGTAGCTGGTCATCATGCGCTGCCCGGAGCACATCTCGAAAACATCCAGCAAATATTCCCGCTCGCGGAAACAGTAAAGGAACACGGACATTGCCGCCAGGTCCAGGGCATGCGTGCCCAGCCAGACCAGGTGGCTGTTGAGTCGTGTTAACTCGGCAAGGATCACGCGGATGGCCTGGGCGCGAGGCGGCACCTCCAGATCCAGCAACTTCTCCAGGGCCAGGAGATACACCAGATTGTTGGACATCGGCGCCAGATAGTCCATGCGGTCAGTCATCACCAACGCCTTGGTGAAAGTCTTGGCCTCCATGTTCTTTTCAATGCCGGTGTGCAGGAAGCCAATATCCGGCGCCAGGTTGACCACTGTTTCGCCGTCCAACTCCAGCAGGAGCCTCAATACGCCGTGCGTGCTGGGATGCTGCGGCCCCATGCTCAGCAGCATGTTATCTTCGGACTCGATCTCCATCTTCGAGCCGTATTTGGCCCGAAGTTCCTCGACCGTCATTTCTTGCACTGTGTCGCTGCTGCCCGTTGCCGGGCCGCTACGTGGGGAGCTTACGCCAAATGACATAGTATTCTCCTGAAGGGAGATTGGGGATCAGAGATTAGAGATTGGAGATTTGATGACCTTATCCGCCAGCCAACCAATCTCCAATCACCAATCAGCCAATCTCCGATCTCTAATCCTTCGCATACGGCTTTTTCTCGTCAATCGCCCGCCAGTTGAACGAAAACTGGACTTCTTCGTAACCCAGCGGGTAATCCTTGCGTAGGGGGTGGCCCTGCCAATCTTCTGGCAGAAAAAGCCGGCGCAGCCTGTCGTTGCCCTGGAAGCGGATGCCCATCAGGTCCCACACTTCCACCTCCAGCCAGGCGGCGATGGGCCAGACGGAGACCATCGTTTCCGGGCCTTCGTCCGGGTCCTCTATCCAGGCCCGCAGGCGAATGCGGTGGTTGTTGGGCAGGGAATACAGGTGATAATTGACCGCAAAGCGGGGAAAATCGGGCAGCATATCGTCGGCGACGATATCCTCCAGCAGATTGAAGCGCAGATCCTCGTCGTCGCGCAGAAATTGGCAAATCGCCCTTAACTGCCCGGGGTCGACGACCAGCGTGCGCTCACCGCGAAAGTCCAGCACTTCCTGCACAGCATCGGGGAAGGCAGCTTCCACCTTTTCAGTGACCAACTGGTGTTGTTCGGGCCAATGTTCCATCAGGACCAATCCTTCAATCCTTCGCCACGCACGCGCTCGTGCAGGGTCATGATTCCGTCAATCAGCGCCTCCGGGCGGGGCGGGCAGCCGGCGACGTACACGTCAACCGGCACAATCTCGTCCACGCCCTGCACGATGGCGTAATTGTTGAATATACCGCCACAGGAAGCGCAGTCGCCCATGGCAATCACCCACTTCGGCTCCGGCATCTGATCGTAGAGGCGTCGCAGCACCGGGCCCATCTTACGTGAGACACGACCGGCGACGATCATCAGATCCGCCTGTCGCGGCGATGGGCGCATCAGCTCCATGCCGAAACGGGAGGCGTCATAGTGCGCGGCCTGTGTGGACATCATTTCGATGGCGCAACAGGCCAGACCAAACAACATAGGCCACATCGCGTTGGTGCGGCCCCAGTTAACCAGATCCTCAAGGCGTGTGGTTACCACGCCCATTTCACCAAGTTTCTGTTCTACTCCCATTCGAGTGCACCTTTCTTCCAGATCCAGACGTAGCCAACCAAAAGGATGGCCATGAATACCAGGACTTCGATGAGACCAAACAGTCCCAGCGCCCTGAACGTGACTGCCCATGGAAGGAGAAAAATGATTTCAATGTCAAAAAGGATGAACAAGACGGCTACCAGATAAAACTTGACGGGCAGGCGTCGCTGCGCCTGGCCAATGGGCGCCATGCCCGATTCGTACGGCGTAGCCTTGCGCGGCGTCGGCCGCTTAGGCCCCAGGCTCAGCGAGAGCACAGGCAACAAAACGGCAAAGAACAGGGCGATGCCTGCCAGAACAGCGATAGGGATATACGGGGCGAGAAAATCGTTCATCTTTTCAGCGTAGCTTTACCATTTGTACCAGGGCTGTACTTCGAGTATGTACATTTTATCACAATCAAATGCCGTCGCAACACGAAGCGCGGCTTTTTGTGATTTGTATTATGGATATAGGGAAATAGGGAATGGAGGTCTGACGGTGGACCGCAGACTGCGGACCGCAGACGGCGGGCGGTGGCACT
>DATHSI010000238.1:0-20746 GCA_035464315.1 Candidatus Sulfomarinibacteraceae bacterium | reverse complement strand
GCCGTCTGTCCACCACCGGTTGCCAATCTCCAATCAACCGATCTCCAATCTCCAATCAACTAATCCCCACTCCCCGCCACCTCCTGCCGGATCGTCTCCGCGGCCCAAAGGGCTAATGCGGCGAGGGTCAGGGTAGGGTTGGCGGTGCCGGCGGTGGGGAAGACCCCGGCGCCCAGGAGAAAGAGGTTGGGGTGGTCGTGGCTGCGTTGTTCAGCGTTGACCACGGAGGTGTGGGGGTCGTGGCCCATGCGGGTGGTGCCGATGAGGTGGCCGGCGCCGAAGAACTCTTCGCCGTGCATGCGGAAGGTGACGCCGATGGCGTCGAAGAGTTGGTCGGCGACCTCGCGGGCGCGGGCCAGGCCGCGCTCGGTGAATTCGCCCAGGCGGTAGTCGAGCTGGGGGCGGGGAATGCCGATGGCGTCGACCTGGTCCCAGGCGGGGGTGACGCGGTTTTCGGGCAGGGGCATCTGCTCCATGAGGATGGCGAAGCGGAACTGGCGCGAGGCGCGCTCGTTCAGTTCGTCGATGAGCGCCTGACCGCGCAGCCCTTCGTCGATCAGCTCGCCGGCGAGGGCCGTGGGCGGGGTGCCGGGGAAGGACCAGCCGTCTTCGCCGATGGCGATGCGGAAGGCGGAGTAGTCGCGGCGGAAGTCGCCGTCGCGGTACTCTTCGATGCCGGCGTTTTCCAGGGGGGAGCGGTAGGGGAAGAGGGGCTCGCGGGCCAGGGCCCAGCTTAACTGGATGGGGTGGTCCATGAGGTAACGGCCCACGGCGTCGCTGCTGTTGGCCACGCCGTTGGGCAGGGCGTCAGTGCGCGAGATGAGCAGCAGTTTGGGGGTTTCGATGGCGTTGGCGGCGATGGCGTAGAAGCGACCGCTGGCGCGCTCTTCGCTGCCGTCGGGGCGCTTGAAGCGCACGCCGCTGACGAGGCCTTCTTCGTCTACCTCCACGAAGTGCACGACGGCGTTTTCCATGATGCGCGCGCCCAGCGCTTCGGCTTTGCGGGCGTGCACGGAGGCGTCGTATTTGGCGGCGATGGGGCAGATGGGCACGCAGGTGGCGTTGCCGCAGCAGGGCGGGCGACCGTCGTAGGCCACGGAGTTGCGCGCCTGGGGCGTGAGTTTGACGGAGAGGCCCAGGGGCGCCACGGCGTTCTTGATGTATTTGTCGAGGTAGGTGAGGGGTAGCGGCGGCAGGGGGAACGGTTCGTCGCGCGGCGAGCCGAGGTCTTCGCCGCCGTCCCCGGCGACGCCCATGGCGCGCTCGGCGGCAGCGTACCACGGTTTGAGGTCGTCGTAGGTGATGGGCCAATCTTCGCCGGCGTTGTAGAGGGTGCGCAGGTGGAAGTCGTTGGGCAGGTGGCGCAGGGTGGTGCCCAGCCAGTGCCAGGTGGTGCCGCCGACGCGGCGCTCGTAGTTGCTCTTGAACAGATCGGGCCCGACCTGCACGTAGTAATCTTCGAGGGCGATGACGGAGGGGCGCGGGGCCCAGGGGACGTCGGGATAGGGCGCTTCGGGCGTCTTGGCCAGGGCGCTGCGGTAGGTCTGCACGGCTTCGGCACGGTCAACGCGGGGGCCGGATTCGAGCACGAGCACGTCGACGCCGGCCTGGGCCAGTTTCCAGGCGACGAGCAGGCCGGCGACGCCGCCGCCGACGATGATGACGTCTGCGGTGTGGTGGGGGAGGTCCTGGGTCATGATTTGGTCCTTGGGGATTGGAGATCAGAGATTGGGGCCGAACGTTGTTCGGCTTGGGAGATCGGAGATTGGAGATTGGGGCGTTTTTCCCAGAAGCCGGGCTGGGCGCAGATAGAGTTGGGTTTGGTCCAGGGTAGGGCTTTCCAGGCCAGGGCGTCGACGAAGGTGGCGACGGCCGGTTCGCCGTCGGGGGTGTCGTAGACGCCGGTGTACCAGTAGCGGATGATGGTGTCTGCAAGGGCGCCGGTGGCTTCGTCGTCGAAGATGCCACTGTTCTCGACGTCGTCGAGAGAGGGGGCGGCGTCGGGGCTGAAGCCGGCGCGCCGGTAGAGGTCGGCGGGGGCGAGCTCAAAGTCGCCGGCGCGCAGGGCGTTGAGGTAGACGCGGCCCAGGGTGGGGTCAAGGTTGGCGACGCCGGTGAGCACGGCGGAGAGAGCCAGGAACTGGTCAAGGCCCAGTTGGCCTTCGGGTTCTGGTTCCGGGGTGCCGGGCTGTGGTGTGCCCTCGCCGGGGCGGGCCTGGGGGCTTTGTAGCACGGTGCGTGGGGTGGCGGTGTGATAGTCGCGGCCCAGGGGCCGGACGTCGACGTCGCCCTGGACGCCGCAGGCGGCGAGCAGGCCGCCGGCAGCGGCGGCGAGGCTCCCGCGCAGGAAGGCTCGGCGGGTGAGGGGGTGGTTGTTGTCTGCGGTCGGTTTGTCTGTCGGTTTGCTCATAAGCGATCCTTCCTAATGCGTGTCACGCAATCCTCCTGGAGGTTGGCTTAACGCTGGGAACCTCCGGGAGGATGGGGTTGCTCCTAGCGTGTGAGCGTATACAGGTAGGCGGCGATGTCGCGGGCGTCGCGCTCGTCGACGCCCATGTCGGGCATGATGGTGCCGGGTTCGACCTCCTGGGGGAAGCGGATCCAGAGGATGAGGTTGTCGGGCGTGTTGGGCAGGGCGCCGGCGATGGTGTGGCGCTGGGACCAGGCGTCGAGCGGCGGGCCGACCATGGCGTCTGCGCCGCGGACGCCGGGCACGTTGTGGCAGGCGCCGCAGCCGTAGCTCTGGATGAGGTCTGCGCCGCGCCGGGGGTCGCCCTCGAAGTTGGCGACGGGCAGCGGTTGGGCCATTTCGGGGCGGCGCTGGACGTCGCAGGCGGTTAAGAGCAGGAGCAGGACGGCGCTGAGAAAGGCGGCGAGACGGGCGGGTGGTCTTGTTGGGAAGCGGTCGGGTGGTTTCATTTTCTTTTTCATCCGGTACTTGTTTCTGCCGGCGGGCGGGTGGTGGGCACGACCACGCGTCCATCGCCGGGTGATTGTCTTTCTTGCCGGTATAGCCAGCTGCCCAGCAGGAGGAGAACGGCGCCGAGGTAGACGAGGGAGCCGGGCAACCACATGATGACGCCGGCCAGTTGTTGGTCTTGCAGCGGGGTCAGGCCCCAGGCGTAGGGGGCGATGCTGTAGACGGGGTACCAGGGCGCGGCGGCGAAGGTGAGCAGCGCGCCGAGCAGGCCGCTGTGTAGGGCGGTGGTGAAAAGGAAGAGGGCGCCGCCGGCGCTGGACAGGGCGCGGGCGTGGCGCAGGGCCCACCAGAAAAGCAGGGCCGCGCCGAGGAAGGCGGCGTGCTCCAGGGCGTGGACGGTCTCGTTGAGCAGGGCGGCCTCGTAAAGGCGCGGCAGGTGCCAAGCCCAGAGGACGCCGGCGTAGAGGAGCCAGGCGGTGACGGGGTGGGACAGGGCGCGCCAGGCGCGGCGCAGCAGGGGGCGGCGATGCCACCAGCGGGCCAGCTGCGGGCTGCGGGGCAGGGCCCAGGCGGCGGCGACGGGCGGTAGGCCCAGCACGAGCAGGGGGGCGGCGACGAGCATCAGCAGCAGGTGCTGTACCATGTGCGCAGCAAGCAGGGCGCTGCTGAGGGCGTCGAGGGGCGAGAGCAGGGCCAGGGCCAGGACCAGCAGCCCGGCGGCGAAGGCGGCGACGTGGCTGCGGCGCACACCGCGACCGGGACCGGCGCGCCGCCACAGGGCGCGAAGGCCGCGCGCGTAGAGGGCGGCGGCGAGCAGCAGGCCCAGGATGAGCAGGGGGTCGGCGTTCCAGGCGCGCCAGATGGTCTGGGGCGTGGGCGGCGCGGCGAGCGCCGGCAGTGACCAGGGGAGGAACATGGCGAAACCGTTCATGACCAGCCGCAGGGGGTGATGAAAAACAGGGGGATGACGATGAGCAGGATGGCCAGCAGGAAGATGAGGTTGAGCACGAGGCCGGAGAGGGTGAGGAAGCGGGTGACCTCGCGCGCTTCGGCCTCACCGCCGCCCAGCTGGCGCCAGCGGCGCCAGGTGCTGCCGGCGCCGTAGAGGTTGACGGCGAGGGCGGGCAGGGCCAGGGCGATGACGATGAGGGAGAGGAGGGGCAGGCGGCTGAGGCCCAGACCAGAAGCGGGCTGGCGCAGGGCGGGAACGTAGCAGCCGGCTTCGGCGACCAGATAGCCGGCGACGAAGTAGATGGTCCAGGCAATGGGTCCGGAGAGGAGGCCGAAAAGCAGGGCGCGGTCGGCGACGGGGTCGGGCGGCGGGGCCGGCGACGCCTGACGGGGCGGTTCGTCGTTGGGCGGGGCGGAGAGGGTCATTGTTCCATTTCCTGTGTGCGGGCGGTTCTCGCTCTCATAGGGATGGCCTCAGGTCAGATAGGGCACGCCGTAGAGCACGCCGAAGGTGATGATCCAGAAGACGACGAGGGCGCTCCAGAAGTAGGCGCCGTTGACCACGGCGATGTGGTCCAGTTCGGTGTAATCGCCGCGCCAGGCCCAGACCTGGATGAAGGCGTTCATGCCCAGGGCGACGATGAGCAGCAGCATCATGTAGCCGCCGAGGCTGTAGAAGAGGGAGGCGTAGGCGTTGAGGCGCCAGTCGAAGGGCAGGCCGGCGTATTCCCAGACAATGAGGCCCAGGGCGGCGGCGCCCAGCAGAAAGACGGCGGCGAGGGCCAGGCGCAGGCGGCCGGTGTTGCCGTTGCGCACGCTGCGCACGCCCCACCAGTTGACGAGTACGGCGACGAGCAGCAGGGCAGCGCTGACGCCGGGCAGAAGGAGGTCGGGCAGGGGCACGTTATCGGGGGGCCAGATGGGATTTTCCAGGCGGATGTAGAAGTAGGCGAAGAGGAAGCTGGCCAGGGCGATGCCCAGCAGCAGGATGGCCAGGGCCATGCCCCAGCGGGCGATGAGGGGGCTGCCGTTGGGATACACGGGAATGCCGAACTCCTCTTCGAAGCGTTGTTCTGCTTCGGTGAAGGGGATTTTGTCGGGCCAGTGCCAGCCGATGAGGCCGGTGATGAAGATGATCAGGCCGCCGGCGACGAGCAGGCGGGCGGTGAAGATTTCGGCGGCGAAGATGGTGACGAGGCCCACGGCGGTCACGGGGGGCCAGATGGAGGGACCGGAGACGCGGAACACTTCCTGGGGCACGGCGTCGACGGCGGAGGTGGTGATGGCCGCGCGCCAGCGCAGGGGCCACTCGGTCAGCGCCTGCAGCATGCGCTCGGTGTGCGTGGTGTCGCCGGGCACTTCGTCTTCTTCGAAGATGTCCTCCTGTTCCCAGAGGGGGTAGCGGCTGCGGGCGATAGGCAGGTGGGAAAAGCCGTAGTTGGGCGCGGGCGATTCCATGGCCCACTCCAGGGTGCCGGCGCCCCAGGGGTTGTTCCCGGCGGGCTCGCCGTTGCGCTTGCTGTAGAAGAAGTTGATGATGAAGACGAGGACGCCGAGGGCGATGAGGAAGGCGCCGATGGTGGAAATGAGGTTGTAGATTTCGATACCCAGCTCTTCCTGGTAGGTGTAGACGCGGCGGGGCATGCCCAGGAAGCCGGCGATGTGCATGGGGAAGAAGGCCACGTTGAAGCCAATGAAAAAGAGCCAGAAGTGGAGCTTGCCCAGGCGCTCGTCCAGCAGGCGGCCGGTGAATTTGGGCGCCCAGTAGTAGATGCCGGCGAAGATGGGGAAGACGACGCCGCCGATGAGCACATAGTGAAAGTGGGCCACGACGAAGTAGGAGTCGTGCACCTGCCAGTCGAAGGGGATGGCGCCGACCATGATGCCTGTGATGCCGCCGAGCACGAAGGTGACCAGGAAGCCGATGATGAAAAAGAAGGAGGTCTTGAAGACGGGCCGCCCGGTGAAAATGGTGGTGATCCAGGAGATGACCTGGATGCCGGAGGGGATGCCGATGACGAGGCTGGCGGCGGCGAAGAAGGTCATGGAAATCTGGGGCAGGCCCACGGTGAACATGTGGTGGGCCCAGAGGCCGAAGCTGAGAAAGCCGGTGGCGATGACGGAGAGGGCTACCAGCGTGTAGCCGGACAGGGAGCGGCGGGCGAAGGTGGGCACGATCATGGAGACGATGCCCGCAGCGGGAATGAACTGGATGTACACTTCGGGATGGCCGAAGATCCAGAAGAGGTGCTGCCAGAGGATGGGGCTGCCGCCGGCCTGGGGGTTGAAGAATTGCGTGCCCAGCTTGCGGTCCAGCTCCAGCAGCAGGCTGGCGACGATGAGGGGCGTGAAGGCGAAGAGGATGGAGAAGGCCATGACCAGAAAGGACCAGGCCAGCAGCGGCAGGCGGCTGAGGCTCATGCCGGGGGCGCGCATGCGGGTGATGGCCAGGATGATTTCTACGCCGGCGGCAATGGCTGCCACTTCGGCCACGCCCAGGGCCAGCAGCCAGTAATCCATGGCGATGCTGGGCGAGTACTCCAGGCCGCTGAGGGGCGTGTAGGCGAACCAGCCGGCGTCGGGCACGGCGTCGATGAAGAAGCTGGAGTAGAGGAGCAGGCCGCCGAGGAGAAGGGTGAACCAGCTGAACACGCCGAGGCGGGGGAAGGGCATTTCGCGGTTGCCCAACATCAGGGGCAGGAGCAGGATGGCGAAGCCTTCCAGCATGGGCACGGCGAAGAGGTACATCATGGTCGAGCCGTGCATGGTGAACAGCTCGTTGAAGCGCTGTCCGCTGAGAAAGCTAAGTTCGGCCTGAGCCAACTGGGTGCGCATGAAGAGGGCGTTGACGCCGCCGAGCAGGAAGAAGAAGAAGGCGGTGTACATGATGCGCGCGCCGATGGCGTCGTTTTGCAGAGCCCTGAACCAGCCGATGACGCCCGGCGGGTCGGCCCAGATCAGTTCCAGTTTTTCCTCGTTGTTCAGCGTTTCCCAGGGGTCTTTGCTGTGTATATAGTCGGGAACGGGGGCGTCGGCGTGTTCAGGACGGGGGGCGGTTGTGGCCATAAGCGGTTGCGGCTCCTTGCTTATTCCAGGGTCTCCAGGTAGGCCAGCAGCGCCTGCAGGTCAGGGCCGCTCAGCGTGGTGGGCGGCATGAGGCTGCCCGGTTTGATGCTTTGCGGATCGACGATCCAGCCGGCGAGGTTGCCGCGGGTATTGGGCACGGTGCCCGCAGCCAGGGTGCGGCGGCTGGCCAGGTGGGTGAGGTCGGGGCCTAGCGCGCCGGTGGCGTCCGTGCCCTGCACGGCGTGGCAGTAGATGCAACTGGAATCGAGGAAGACCTGCTGCCCGCGCCGGGCCAGCTCGCCAGCCGGTTCGGGGGCCGGTTGCGCCATCTGTTCGGTCCAATCGCGGAACTCGTCGTCGCCGACGGCGATGACCAGGAATTGCATTTTGGTGTGTTGCACGCCGCAAAATTCGGCGCACTCGCCGAGATAGACGCCCGGTTCGTCGGCCTGTAGCCAGAAGGTGTTAACTTTTTCGGGCAGGAGGTCCAGCTTGCCGTGCAGTTCGGGCACCCAGAAGCTGTGGATAACGTCGTTGGAGGTCAGCTTGAAAGCCACGGGACGGCCGGCGGGGATGATGATTTCGTTGGCGGTTGTGATCTGCTGCTGGGGATAGCGCACTTCCCACCACCACTGGTGGCCCACCACTTCCACGACCATGTCGTCGGGGATGTGGGGCTCGCGCAGGGCGTCCATGGTATAGACGGTGGCGCCGAAAACGCCGATGAGGATCAGGGCGGGGATGATAGCGCCGCCCCAGACGACGATGTTGGCGCCCTCGGCCGGCTGCGGGGCGTCCTCCAGGCTGCCACGGCGGCGAAAGAGGGCCAGCAGCATGTAGGCCATGACGGCGAGGTAGACGAGCGCGCCCAGGCCGAACATGAGCCACCAGAGGACGTTGATGCGCGCGGCGGCGGGGCCGGCGGCGTTGAGCATGTTGGCCCGGTTCTCGACGCAGCCGCTCAGAAGCAGCAGGAGCAGCAGAGGGAGGATGGCGTGTCTGCAGACGTGTGTGCAACGAGCGATGACGCTATTTTCTCTCGCGGGCAACGATTGCCTCCCTGATGTTAGTTCACGCGTCTTGATTCGCGATACACAGTACTGGATCGGGCGGTGCGCGACAGTGGCCCACCACCCGGCAGCGAGAGCCGCGCTTACACCTTAGCGAGAAGTAGCTGCTGAATATATATATCCTGGATACAAATTGGGATATAAAGGGCCGATGAAACCCGGTACACACCGGGTTTCATCGGCTAGGGGGAGATCAGGGAGCGAGAATGAGGGGCAGGGTGACCTCTTCGCCGTTGAGGCGGATCTCGTCGCTGACGGTGACGGAGACGTTGCCCGCCTCGTCGCGGAACTGGGCGTAGACCACGCACATATCCTCGATGCAGTTGCTCAGATACCAGTTGTGGATTTCACGGCGGTACGGCTGCCAGCCGGCGTCGGGGTCGGCGAAGGTGGACAGATCGTTGGTCACGCGCATTTCGGCCACGCTCCGGGCGTGCGGCACTTCGCCGTGCTCCGGCGCGAACTGTTCCTCGGGCGGGATGAAGTAAGCAGGCTGGGAGCTGTCGACGGCGTGGTCCACAGCGTCCAGGCTGAGGTGCACAAAGCGGAACGCGGTCTCGGGGGCGTCATAGTTGATGAGCACGGAGCCCTGCGGGCGCACGGAGTCTGCCTTGGGCGTGACGATGAAGGGGCCGCGGGGCGTGCCGAGAGCAGCGCCATTTTCGCCGTAGACGATTACCTCGTAGGTCTGCCCGTTGTTCAGCCCGGGGATGGTGTAGGGAGTGTCCTGGCCCATATTCACTGTGTCCACCAGTTGTCCGCCGCTGTGGATGACGGCGACCATGTTGGTGTAAGACAGGGGCCGCGTCCAGTAGACGCGGATGGCGCTGTCCAGGCCGCGCACGTTGACGAAGCCCAGGGGTGGCACGAGATCGTCGTTGGGATCCAGCGGATCGCGCCCGGCGGCGACTTCAGAGCCGTCGCGCTCGCCGCCGTTGTCCGTGTCGGGGTCGCAAGGCAGGGTGCCGTACAGCCACTCTTCGGCGTTGGTCAGGCCATCGTCGTCGTTGTCTTCCTGGCTATCGTCACGGCCCACGTCCAGATTGCAGCGCTCTTCCCAGGGGTCGGGCAGGCCGTCCTGGTCCTGGTCGTTGTTGTCGGGGTGGTCCGGTTCGGGGCCGTCGATCCAGAAGGAACCGACCCAGTCGCGGCGGATCGTCTCGCCGGGATTGGCGGGATCGTCGAAGAGGGCGAAGAGGCGCACGGTGTAGGTGCCGCCGGCGTCGGTGCGGCGGTAGGTGAGGCCGTAGATGCCGTCGTCCGCCGCGCCGTCGCCGTGCTCGCCGTCGTCGGAGGCCAGGGTGAAGAAAGTCGAGCCGTCAGGCCGCTCGATGAGGGCCACGACGAGGGCGCCGGGCAGGGCGCCGTTGCGGTCCAGCAGAGTGCCGACGATGGTGGCGGGGGTCCCGGCCTCGGCGTGGCTACTGCTGTTGAAGGGCGGCAGGAAGTGGCCCTGCAGGCGATAGTCGCTTTGCACGGAGGCGTTAATCATCACGGGGAAGCCGGAGGTGCCTTGCGGCGCTGCCGGTTCCTGACCGCCTATGCAGATGACGAAGGAGTACTGGGTGCGCACGGTCCAGTCGCCCGCTTCCGGCTGGGGAATGATGGCCACGTCGTCGTAGGGTGAGTTGCGCACGTCCCACCCGCTGGGAACCTGGTCGGGCGGATTGAGCGCGATCCAGGACTCAGTGCCCTGCATGCTGGGTGTCTGCACCTCGCTGCGGCGGTAGCGGTCGCCGCAGCTCAGACCCTCATGGGATTCTTTGCCGGCGATGACCAGGCGCAGGGTCGTGGCGCTCTCGTCGACGTACGCGGTCTGCTCGTACCATTCGGCGGTCCCCAGGGTGGCATTGGGCGAGTTCAGGATGCGCGCGGCGCTCTGCGCTTCGGTGTCCAGATAGTCGTAGACTTCGTCCAGGCGCAGCGGGCCGGGCAGGTAGGAGCTGGCAGCGGCGATGCTCTCGGCCTGTTGGGGCGTGAGGCCCAGGGCCGTCATCTCGTCGATCATGTTCTCGTGTTGCGGCGAGCCCGGTTGCAGGGCGCCCGCGCCGGCGGCGCTGGGGGTGGTGGGCACAAAGCGGTAGATGCCGCCGGTGTCGCCGGCAATTTGCGAGAGCAACGGTTCGTCGGCGTCGCCGGAGAAGCCGATGGTGTTGATGATCACGCCGGAGTCGATCAGCTCGCTGCGCACGTCGGCGTACAGGGGGTTCACGTTCTCCTCGCCGTCGCTGAGCAGCACGATGTGCTTGGGGTTCTCGCCGGCGGGCGGGGCCAGCAGGCGATCTTTGGCGTCGACGAGGGCGGCGCCGATGGGCGTAAAGGCGCGGGCGCTGACCTGGTCGACGGCGTCACGCGCGTCGGCGATTGAGGCTTCAGTGGGTATTTCGCTACGCTCCAGGTATACGTTTATATCCAATGTGCAGTCGTCAGGAGGAGAGCAGCTGTGGGCGGAGAAGTCGGAGACGATGACGCGGTCGCCGTCCTGCAGCAGGTCGGCCATGACGGTGCCCGCCTTTTTGGCGTTCTCCACGCGCGAGCCTTCGCCGGCTACATCTTCGATGCTCATGGAGCCGGAGGCGTCGAAGACCATAGCCAGATCGCTGTTACCGGGGGGCACGTAGAGCAGGGCGTCGTTGTTGGTGTCGCAGGTGGCGCCGTCGAGACACACTTCCATGTCCACGTAAGTGGTACCGGGGTCTTTGGTGGGCGGTGTCATGACGACCCAATATTCATCGCCCACTTCCTGGAAGGTGTTAGGCACGAAGCTGAGGGCGTCGCCTTCGGCGTTGGCCGTGAAGCTGCTTTCGGGCAGGCCGCGCACGGGCAAGTCGCCCTCGGTGACTTTGAAGCGGGCCAGCATGGCGGTGGGGCTATCGGGGTCGCCGACGAGGGCGCTGTTGGGCCGTGGTTTGGGCTCCAGCAACTCGACGGTGGGCGTGACGCAGGTGAAGCTGACGTCGTAGTCGTAGGTGTCGTCAAAGGCGTTGACGGCAGCCACGATGCGTTGGTGCACGCCGGCGGCGGGGAAGGTGCGCGTGAGATCCTCTCCGATCCAGGCCGAACGGCTGACGCTGGGGGCGAAGATGTCGGCAGCCATAAGGTTGATGCCCAGACGCGCGCCGGCCTCGCCGTCCACTTCTACGGTGACGTATTGGCAGATGGGTTCGGGCGTGATCTGGTAGTATTGGCCGGCCCAGTCGTCGGGCGTGGATTCGTTGCCCCAGGATGCGCCGCCGGAAATGGCGACGTCTTGCTGCAGGGCGATGTCGCCGTACCAGTTGCCGTCGTCATCGTAGTAAACCAGTTCAGACTGTGTGTCGTGGTCGGCCCAATCTTTGGCCCAGTTGGCGGCGAAGAAGTTAAGGAAGAGAGTCTCTTTGTTCAGCTCGCCGCCCGTGAGGGCGGGGATGACGGTGTTCAGAACGTAGAGCGTGTCCTGGTTGTCGCACTCGTCGTAATGAGCCTCGACGGCGTCCCAGCCGTGGTGCGGCTCGGCGGGCGTCCACATCTGGCCCGCTTGCTCTACGAAATATTTGGTGAAGACGTTCATGTAGCCTTTGTCGTGCAGGCTCCCGGTGGGGTCGTAGCCGCTGACGCGCCCGCCGGTGGCGACGGCGTCCACGGCGGCGTTGACGGAGTCCTCGGCGAGGTCGGCGTAGCCTTCGACGAATTCGGCGTTGTCGTCGTAGTTGCTGCGAATGTCATTGTAGCAGCCGTCGTCGTAGGCGTACTGCAGGTAGTGCTGGATTTCGTGATAGGTGGTGCGCTGGGCGTTGCCGGCGCGCACGACGGGGCTGTCGATGCCGATGCGGCAACTGCCGGAACTGGCCCAGTAGGCGACGCCGGCGCCGCTGGCGAGGTCTTCCAGCCGGATGTCGATGTTGTCGTCACAGCCGTCGATGTAGGGATGGCGGTCGAAAATCTCGTAGTACACTTCCCACGATTCCTGAGCCCAATCGGCCACGTCCTGGGCCTCGCTGTCGTTGTTGATCCAGTGGGTCAGGGTGATCGTGGAACCGTCGCCCAACGTGCGAGTGACGGTATCGGTCTGTTTGGTGTACCAGACGGTGATGCTGACGTCGTCGCCGCCCAGGGAGAAGTCGTTGACGACGCACTCGTCGAGCGTAACGCCGTCGATGGTGGGGCCGCCGTCGCAGGGCGCGGACGGGGCCTGGACGTCCTGGGCCTGCGCCGCCTGCGGGGCGTGGGGCAGGGCGGCAAGCAGCAGCACGATGATCAGGGGCACACAGAGGATGGCTATCCAGGGGAACAGGAGTCGCCGGGGGCGGTCGGATCTCATAGTACGGCTCCTTATGTGAGGGTGGTGTACGACTGGATTCGGTTACGTTACGATTATTACGCTAACAAAAGAGAGTGGGTAATGTCAAGTCGACCTAGCGACGGTTCTCGATGAGCGCTGTCACCGCGCCGGCGAGGTCCAGTTCTTGCCCGCGCTGCCGCGCTGCCTGGTAGGCGTCCTCGCCCAGCGCCTTTTGCAGGTGGTCGTCGAATCCCTGAAGGGGGGACCAATGGGCCATCCAGTTCTGGAGGCCCAGGGGGTGGGTGGAGGCCAGCGCCAGCAGTTCGACGGCGCGTTCTACGTGGCCTGCTTCGGCCAGGAGCACGGCAGCGACGGGTAGTAACCAGAGGGGCGGCGCGGGGAAGGCCAGGGTGCGCGCCTGTTGCAACCCATCTACCAGGGCGTCCCAGGCCGCTTCTCTCTCTTGCAGGCCGTGGAGGGCGATGGCCAGGGCCCAGGGGGCCAGCACCAGGCCCAGGGTGTTGTTGGTGGGGTTGGCCAGGCTTTCCTCGGCCAGGCGGCGCGCCTTTTCGTACTCGCCGTCCAGCGCGGCGGTCAGCGCCTGCAGGCTGGTGGCGTAGGCCACGACCGTCTGCGAGTGGATGTTTTCGGCCAGCGAGAGGCTCTGTCCGGAAGTGGATGTGGCGGCTTCTACGTTGCCCTGCAGCAGGTCAATGCACGCCTGCCAGACCTGGCAGAAGGCGGTGACGGTGGGCACGCCGATATCGCGGGCCATGGCCAGCGCTTCGCTGCAGTAACTGCTGGCCTCGTCGTACTGGCCCATGCCCACGGCAAATTCGGCCAGGTTGCTGAGGCCCAGCGCGGCGTCGACGATGTCGCCGTTGTCGCGGGCCACGGCGACGCCCTGGCGCAGGTAATCGGCGAAAGCCTGCGGTTCTGAGCGCGCGGCGGAGCCGATGCCCATCCCCACCAGCGCTCGCGTCTGGAAGAAGGGATCCTCCAGTTGTATGAAGAGGTCATAGGCGCGCTGGTTTAAGTCGTGGGCGCGATCCAGGTCCTGCACAATGGTGGCGGTGAAGAGGCCCAGGGCCAGCGCGCTGACGGCAATTTCATAGGGATCGCCGTGCGCCTCGGCGATGGCCATGCCCTGCTCCAGCGACGCCTGCAGATCCTGGGGCCGGGAGGGCACCAGCACCTGCAGGAAGCCGTGGCGCGTGACGATGCGGCCCCATATGAGGTCCGGCGCCTGACCCGGCGGCGGGGCCAGTTGCTGGCGGGCGCGGCCGAACAGCTCGATGCCCTCCTGGTGCCTCCCGCGTATGTCGCAGAAGAGATGTAGCGTTTCCAGCGCCTGGTTCACGCCCTGGCGATTGTGTTGCTGGAGGGCGCGATCCCAGGCGGCGCGGATATTTTGGTAGTCGTTTTCAATTTCGTCCAGGGCCTCTGCCTGCCGCTGCCCCTTCACATCCGCTTCGCGCTGGCCCAGGAAGCGCAGGTAGTAGGCGCTGTGTGCGTCACGGACCTGCTCCGCCTGGTCCAGCCCTTCCAGTTGCTGCTCGCCGTATTGGCGCAGCAGTTCGTGGATTTCGTAGCGATCGCGCCGGCCGGCGACGAGGAACGACTTACGCACCAGAGCCAGCAGCGTGCGCAGATCGGCACCCGCAATCTCGCGCGCCGCCTGGCGCGTGAAGCCGCCGCGGAACGTGGCCAGGCGCGCGAAGGCCTCCTGCACGCGCGGGGACAGCTGTTGCCAGGAGTAGTCGAAAACGGCGCGAACGCTGCGCTGGCGCTGCGGCACGTCGCGCATCGTCGTTTCCAGGAAGTCCAGGTTGCGGGCGATTTCGCCGGCGATTTCTTCCATGGAGAGCAGTTCGGCCCAGCGCGCGGCGAGGACGAGGGCCAGGGGCATGCCCTGCACCAGGCGGGCGATGCGCGCCATGTGGCGCAGGTCTTCGTCGTCGGGCCGGAAGTCGGCGCGAACCAGGCGCGCCTGTTGCAACAGCAACTGCACGGCGGGATAGGTGGTGGGATCGTCGTCGCCTGCGCCCTCCTCGGGGAAGGTCAACCCGCTGAGCGTGTAGAGGGTCTGGAAGCTGAGGTTGAGAGAGCTGCGCGAGGTGACGAGCAGGGTGACGCCGGGCGCAGCTTCGATGATGTCGGCCAGTAGCGTGGCGCCGTCCAGCAGGTGTTCGAAGTTGTCCAGCAGCAAGAGCATCTCCTTCCGCTGTAGGTACTCGAAGAGCTGCTGGCGTGTGTCTGACTGGTGGTAGAAGTGCAGGCCGATGCTCTGGGCGATGGCGAACATGATCTCTTCGCCGGCGGAGGTCTCGTCGCCGGCTGAGACGGGGGCCAGGGGGACGAAATAGGCGCCGTCGACGAAGGCGGCCTGGACCGCGCGCCCTGCTTCCAGCGCCAGTTGTGTTTTGCCGATGCCGCCGGGGCCCACGATGGTCAGCAGGCGCGCGGCGGGGTCGTCGATGAGGGCCGCCAGCTCCTGCAATTCCTGTTGCCGGCCGAAAAAGGGCGCTGTGCGCGCGGGCAGGGGTGGGGGCATGGTAGATGGCGTCCAGGCGGGCGCGCCTGGGGCGACGGCGATGGCCGGTGCGGGAGTCATGGCGGCTGCCGGGGCAGGGAGTATCTGTTGTACGGGAGGTGCGGGCGGCGGCTCGACGGACGCTGGCGGCGGCGCGACTGCTTCCGGCGCGCGGCCCTGGCGAATGGCTTCGAGGGCCGAGGCCACGCCGCGCATGCTCTGCGGGCGCCGGCGGCGATCTTTGTGCAGCATGGCGGTCACCAGGGCTGCCAGCGCCGGCGGCAGGTCGGGGCGCAGGGCGGAGAGGTCCGGCGCTGCTTCTTCGAGGATCTTGACCAGCACGTGGGTCACGGTGTCCCCTTCGAAGGGGCGCCGGCCGGCGAGCATTTCGTAGAGCAACACGCCGAAGGACCAGATGTCGCTGCGGGCGTCCAGCTTCTCGCCGCGCAGCGCTTCGGGGCTCATATAGGCCGGGCTGCCCAGGGTGGCGCCTGTGCGCGTCAGGCGCGCGCCGGCCGATTCCAGGCGGGCGATGCCGAAGTCGGTGAGCCGCGGCGCGCCTTCTTCGGTCAGTAGCACGTTGTCGGGCTTGATGTCGCGGTGCAGAATGCCCAGGTGATGGGCGCGGCCGAGGGCGTCGGCCAGTTCCAGAGCCAGGTCGAGTGTCTGCTCCAGGGGCAGGGACGCCTGGCGGTCGAGCAGGTCGCGCAGCGTGCCACCGTGCACGTACTCCATGACCAGGGTGTGGCGATCTTCTTGTTCCACGGCGTCCAGCATGCGCACGATGTTGGGGTGGTTGAGTTGGCGCAGCGCTTCCCCTTCGCGCAGGAAACGGGCCACACTTTGGGGATCGCCCAGCCGCTCGCGGTGCAGTTGCTTGATGATGACTTGCTCGCCGCTGTGCCGGTCGCGCCCGCGGTAGACGACGGCCTGGCCGCCGATGGCCAGTTGCTCCTCCAGGACGTAGCGCTCGCCGGGCAGGGCAGCGCTCTCCTGGGCCACGTCCGGCGGGAAACGGCGCTTGCGGATCGCCTCGTAGAGCTCTCTGGTTTCCACTTCGGGGGCTACGCCCAGCTCTTCGTCGAGTAGGCGCGCGCACTCTTCGTACTGGCGCAGGGCCGCGGCGTGCTGCCCGGCGTGGGCGTAGAGGACCATCAGCTGGCGATGGGCGGCTTCGTGCAGGGGGTCGAGGGCCAGCCAGCGCCGGCCATAGGCTACGGCGTCGTCGAACTCGCGCTGCGCTTTGTGCCAATGGATAAGCTGTTGCAGGGCGTCGGCCAGCGCCAGGCGCAGGGAATCGCCTTCAAAGAACTGCCAGCTGTCGAACTCGGGGCAATCGGGCAGGCTGAAGCCGGCCATGAAGTTGCCTTCGTAGAGGGCCACGGCGCGGGTGAGCCACTGGAGGCAATCCTCGCAGGGCTCGGCGGGGAAGTGGCCGTGCTCGGCCACGGCGTCCAGCAGCTGCCTGAACTCGGCGGCGTCGATCCACAGCGCCAGGGCGGGGTCAAGGGCTACTTCGTGGCGCTCGGCGCGGAATAGCTCCTCGCCCGCGCTCGATTTGAGCCGCGAGAGGTTGCGGCGCAGGTTGGCCAGGGCGCGGGTGTGATCCAGTTCGGGCCAGAAGAGGGCGGCGAGCGCCTCGCGGCTGTGGGGCTGCGCGGTGAGGGCGACGTAGGCCAGCAACGCCAGCGCTTTGCGCCGGCGAATTTCGATTGGCTCTCCCTGGCGTTCAGGACGCACGCGCTCCAGGCGCGGCGACCCAAGAAGAAACAGTTTGAAGCGGGCCATGTGGTTTTTCCCTGCTCTCTGTGCCAGATGTGGCGATGTGTGCCTGTGGATGTGGTCGGAGTGTGATCGTCACGGTAAGAGGATACCAGAAGTTGAGGTTGTGTGCAGCGGGAAGGGGGACGGAGGTGAGACGGAGGACCACGGGGAGGGGGGAGAACCACGAGGAGGAAGGGGGGAGTGGGGAGAGGAGGAGGCAGGGGAGCGCGGAGAGGGGTTTTCCGGGCTGGTGGCAAGAGAGATGAGTTGCGCGGTGGGACAAGTGCGAACGGCCGTGCTATTATCGAGCGGGTTGTTACGCCCCGGCCGTCAGGGAAACGCCTGATCTTGTGAGAGCCAGCGCGGGTCCGGCGGCGATTTTCATTTAGAGAAGTATTCCCCACGCAACCTATGACTGACCAACCATCGCCTGAGTCCGAACCACGCCCTATGCCGCAGTCGCCATCGATCCCACTCGTGCGCCTGCTGGCGATGGGGATTGGCGTCCGTTTCTTTGTGGACACGGGTATACAGATTTTCGCTCCCTATCTGGCTGCGATTGCCGCCGGGTTAGAAATTAGCATCGTCGCCCTGGGCGCGCTGATCAGCCTGCGCAGCCTCATGGGTCTGGCCGCCCCTGTCCTGGGAGCGGTGGCCGACCGCATCGGGTACCGGCAGGTGATGCGCTTCCTGTTGCTGGTGGGGGCGGCAGGCGCGTTCGTGCTTGCTTTTAGCTGGGCGTTGTGGATTGCGGCGTTGGGCATCTTGCTCATGGGGGTGGGCCTGTTTCCTTTTGCGCCTGTGCTACAGGCGTACATGAGCGGTCAGATCCCGTACGCGCGGCGCTCGCGCGGCCTGGGTGTTGTGGAGTATGGGTGGGCGCTGGCCAGCATCGTGGGCCTATCGGTGGCGGGCCTCATGATTGATCGCTTCGGGTGGCGCGCGCCGTTCCTGGCGCTGGGGGCCGGGCTTCTGCTGGCCTTCTTCGTCTTTGGCGCACTTCCGCGCACGAGGGCGGCCCAGGCGGGGACCAGGACGAAGGATGTCGTGCTGCGGTGGCGGCAGTGGCCGCAACGATTGCGGGGGCTGCTGACGCTGGAATCGAATATTGCCTCGACCTGGGCGGCGATTACGGCCAACGGGCTGAGCGTATTTGCGACGAGCAATATCAGCATCGTCTATGGCGCCTGGTTAAGCCGTGAATACGGTCTGACGACGACGCGCCTGGGTCTGGTGGCTCTCGTGCTGGGCCTGGCGGAGTTATCGGGCAGTGTCCTGGTTAGCGTGTTGGGCGACCGTCTGGGGAAGTACCGTAGCGTTCTGGCCAGCATGACGTTTTCTGTAGCGGCATATGTGTTGCTCCCTTTTTTGAATTTTCGGGTCCTGGCCATCGTGGCCGGTCTGGTGCTGCTGCGATTTTTGTTCGAGGTCAGCCTGGTGAGCAATATCTCGTTGCTTAGCGAGCAGGTGCCGACCCAGCGCGGCAAGGTATTGACCCTGGCGTCGGCGGCGGTGACAATCGGCGTCGCCTTGGCCAGCGCTATCGGGCCTCTGACTTACTCGTGGTGGGGGATCTGGGGGCCGGGCCTGATTTCTGCAGTCGCGGCGCTGGGCGCTACGGTTCTGTTTTACCTTCGCGTGACTGAGTGAACAGTGCAGGAGGTAGGAAAAGGGAATTTCACATTGCGGCGGAGGGCGATGGCGATAAGAATCCACTGCCACATACTTTAAACGACCAGGATCGGACGATCGGCGTGATCGACGATGGCCTGAGCCAGATCGTCCAGCAGAACGCGCTCCCAGCCCTTCCTCTGGTGGGCGCCAATGACCACCAGATCGTAGTCGCCGGTGCGCGCTTCCTCGAGAATCTCTTGGACCACAAGGCCATGGCGCACCCGGGCTTCGAGGTGCATGCCTAGCTGTTTCAGGCGTTTCAGGTCGCCTTCAAGCAGCCTGCCCTCTGGCGTATGCTCTTCCATCAGCTCTTCGGCGTCGGCACGCAATTCCCAGCCGGGCACGCCGGGACCGGCGGCCATCTGCGACATGACGTGCAGTAACGTGAGCGCGTCGGCAGCCACCAAGAGAGGTTTGAGTTGTGACATGAAACGGTTCAGCAGCGATGGGTCACGACCGCTCTCACACAACAGCAGCCGCTTCAAGGGGCGCGCCTGACCGCGTGCGATGAGCACAGGGCAGGGCATTTGTTCCAATACACGCTCAGCGGTCGGCGCCAGAATGTGTCTGGTAAGGCCATGGTGCACACGCTCGCCCAGAATGAGCAAGTCATAATTGCCTTCTCTGGCCTCACGCACGATCTGTCCCGCCGGCTGGCCAAGACGAACCTTGCGCTGTACCTCAATGGTGGAGGCCAGCAAGGCTGTGGCTCGGGTCAGAATCGCTTCAGCCTGTACCCGTGTGCTTTCGGTCTTGATAATTGTAAGCAAGACTATTGAGGCGCCCGTGGTCTCTGCAAGATAAGCGGCCAGACGAATCGCGCTGTCAGAATGGGGAGCGCCACCGGTAGTGGTAAGGATGCGCATAGGGTTTCTGAAGCTCCTTATAGGAAGAGTAGAATCAGCGGCACAACCAGGATCGTGAGCATGAATAGCGCCAGATGGCGATTGTCGGCAACGATCCAGTCAACGGCATTCAACATCGCATTGTGATAGGGTCGGTAGATCAGGGCCAGGACGAAGATGGAGACGATGGTAATGCTGAGCATTTCAATAAATACGACGGTAAACGCCGGCGGATTGTCGAGTAAGACGGCTGCCAGCAGCGTGTCGATGAAGGTGGTAATATTGGCGCCCATAATATAGGGAATGACGTTTTCGCGCCGCACGAATCCACGCTGGCTGAGGGGAACGAGGATGCTGAGGCTGACGCTGACGGACATGGAGATGAGAGTGATGGCCGAGCCCAGCAAGAACATGACCCAGGGCCGGTAGACCAGGCGTGACATGCGCCCCACGTGGCTTTCCTTGAGCGACATTTCTGGCAGACATTTGTCGAAGAGGTTGAAGCTGAGGATGACAACGCCCAGCCCGACGAGAAAGAGGGTCCAGCGGGGCAGCAAGGAGAGGAAGAAGGCAGCGACGGGGTCGAAAATGAGATCGGTGGCCGAGTTCAGGAGGGCGCCCGATTGCAATTGCACGGCGTCCAACCAGCCACTGTTTAGGAGCAGAACGCCTACTACGAGCCCGGCGAGATAGGTCGTGCCGGTGACGATGAGTGCGAGTAGACCCATGCTCAGGCTAGTGGAGCGATTGCGGCCGCGCAAGACGTAGATGAAACCGATGAAGAGAACTATGAAACTGGCGCCCAGGCGACTGCCGGTAATCATGGTGAAGGTGCCCAGCCTATCGATGACGCCGGCATCGAAGAAGGTAAGGGCGGCGGCAGCGACGGGCGAGCCGCTCATAACGACGTAGGCAAATAGCCAGCCGAAGCCGAGGCTGTTGGCGGCATTGGTGACGCGAAAGCGCTCGCGCACCAGTGGTCCCAGGTCGCGCGCGCCTTCTTTCATGAGGGTGATCGCCAGGATGAATAAGAAAAGGCTGACCAGAAAAAGTGCGACTTTGCTGAGACGGCGAAGCACCGTGCGTTGCACGACGGCCTCGTCCGGTTTTGAAGTCTGTACCTGTTTCAGGTTTTGTGTCTTGACCGAATCGCTCATCCTGTCGTCTCCACACTCCTTTGTAGCTCTTGTTGTGAATGATCGAACTTCGACCTGTCGTGCTGATAATCTGGGCTGGAGAGTAACAAACATAGCAGATACACTTAAACATCCGGTCACAGAGTGGTAACAAAGCGGTAACAATAGAAAAGAAGGTGGAAAGCGTCCGGGTCAGCCAATTTCACGCGCCAGATAGGCCTGGGTCAGGTCGTGTTGGGGTGTGGTGAAGAAGGACTGGGCCGGGGCGTGTTCTATGAGCTGGCCTATCCACATGAAGAGCACGTGATCAGCCAGGCGCCGGGCCTGGTCGATGTCGTGGGTGACGACGACCATCGTGTAGCGGCGCTTCAGGGCGCGGAGCAGGTCTTCGATGCCGCGGGCGGAGATGGGATCCAGGGAGGCGGTGGATTCGTCGCAGAGCAGGATCTGCGGCTCCACGGCCAGGGTGCGCGCCAGGCACAGGCGCTGCTGCTGGCCCACGGAGAGGCCGGCGGCGGGCGCTTTG
>DATHSI010000237.1:0-12012 GCA_035464315.1 Candidatus Sulfomarinibacteraceae bacterium | reverse complement strand
TGATTACGCCTGTGGCGCTGGAGGAAGGCGCGCGCTTCGCCATCCGCGACGGTGGCCTGACCGTCGGCGCCGGCGTTATTACCGAGATCTTAGACTGAGATTAGGAAGCGAAGAGGGGGCGCGCGCGAATTGTGCGCTCCCTCTGATAAGGTATTATCATGGCAAAGAAGGCAATTCGTACACACGTTACGTTAGCCTGTACTGAGTGCAAGGAACGCAACTACCTCACGGAGAAGAACCGGCGGAATGATTCCAGCCGGTTAGAACTCCGCAAGTTTTGCCCGCGTTGCCGTCGCCACCAGTTACACCGCGAAACGCGGTAGTCGAGGTTGATAGTGTCAGATTTCAACTGACACAGTCAGCCGCTGGTAGCCAGCAACGCTGGTCTGGTTTAGGGGGTTAGCTCAATTGGCAGAGCAACGGTCTCCAAAACCGTAGGTTGCGGGTTCGAGTCCTGCACCCCCTGCTCTTTTTATTGAGCCTCCGCACTTTCTTCGCTGAGGGTGCCTGAGGGTAAGAAGTAATAGTAATTTGAGGCACACGTAACGTGGCAAATTCGAAACGAGCAAAACAATCGTCAGAAAACCCGCTGGTGCGCTACTTCCGCGAGACGCGGGGCGAACTGCGCAAGGTTACGTGGCCCACCCGCGACGAGGCCTGGCGATTGACGCTTATTGTATTGGCCGTCACTGCTGCGATGGCCGTTTTTCTAGGGGTCGTGTTGGACACGACCTTCTCTAATGCGGTTGAATTTCTGGTGCGCCAGGTCATCGGCGTTTAGTGGACCGGTCCCCAATAGCAGCGCCAGGGGTTCGACTTAGTGGTAACAGATAATCTGATGAACGACGAAATTGAATTGAACGTTTCTGACGAGGAGATAGACGCTTCCGCAGAAACGGAAGAAAATATTCTGGATACCGACGTCGCCGAAAGCGGCGAAGTGCCCGACGATGGTCGGGCCTGGTTCGTCGTTCATTGCTACTCTGGATACGAGAATAAAGTGCGCCACAGCATCGAACAGCGCATCGAAACGATGGACATGCACCACAAGATTTTCGACGTGGTGGTGCCTACCGAAGAAGAGATTGAAATCAAGGATGGCAAGCGGCGCACGGTGGAGCGACGGGTTTTCCCCGGCTACATCCTGGTGCAGATGCTGATGGACGAAGATTCCTGGTACGTCGTGCGCAACACGCCGGGCGTCACAGGCTTCGTGGGCATGGGCAACGATCCGACGCCGCTGCGGCCCGACGAAGTTGCTAAGATCATGAACCGCATGGAAGCGGAAGCGCCCAAGGTCAAGTTCAACTTCCAGGTTGGCGAGAAAGTGCGCATCGGCACCGGTCCCTTCGCCGACTTTATCGGTACGGTGCAGGAGATCGACGCCGACCGCGCCAAGGTGCGCGTGCTGGTCTCTTTCTTCGGGCGCGAGACACCGGTGGAGCTGGACTTCTTACACGTGGAGAAAGTGTAAGCGACGGCCGTACGTTTTCAATATTTTCATTGAGGAGACGTCTTTCCCAGGGGCGAGAGAAAGCTCTCGCTCCTGTTTTTGTGCAACCTGGGACAGATCTGGAGATTTGTTCCACATATCGGAGGAGCCCAACGGGCGTTTGCACTCCAAGAGGATAATCACATATGGCTAAAAAAGTAAAAGCACTTGTAAAAATTCAGATTCCGGGCGGCAAGGCCAATCCGGCGCCGCCTGTGGGTACCGCGCTTGGTCCCCACGGCATCAACCTCATGCAGTTCTGCAAGGAGTACAATGCCAAGACGGCGGGCCAGGTGGGGCAGATCGTGCCCGTAGAAGTGACCATCTATCAGGATGGCAGCTTCAGCTTCATCCTCAAGACGCCGCCAGCTGCCGACCTGCTGAAGAAAGCGGCAGGCATCGACAGCGGTTCGGCCGTTCCCAACCGCGACAAGGTGGGCACGGTGACCCAGGACGATCTGCGCGAGATCGCCGAGATCAAGATGAAGGATCTGAACGCCCACGACGTGGAGCAGGCGATGAAGATTATCGCCGGCACCGCCCGCAGCATGGGCCTCATCGTTACCGACTGATTCAAGCATGCAAAGTGGCAGGACAGGCGCCCTATGGCAAAATCCGTCCGCTATGACCACGAGGAGTAAAGATGCCAAAACGAGGACGTAAATATCAGGAAGCTGCGGCGAAAGTCGACAGCGAAAAGTTCTACAGCCGCCAGGAAGCGGTGGAGCTCGTTAAGGAAACAGCGTACACTAACTTTGATCCCACGGTGGAAGTACATTTCCGCCTGGGTATAGACCCGCGCCACGCCGACCAGCAGGTGCGTGACGTCGTTGTTCTGCCCCACGGGCTGGGTAAGGAAGTGCGCGTGCTGGTGTTCGCCGAGGGTGAGGATGCGCGCGTGGCCGAGGAGGCCGGCGCCGACATCATCGCCGACGACGAGATTATCAAGCAGATTCAGGAAGGGTGGGTGGACTTCGACGTGGCCATCGCCGTGCCCTCTATGATGGGCAAGGTAGGGCGCCTGGGTCGTGTGTTGGGCCCCCGGGGCCTGATGCCCAACCCCCGCGCGGGCACCGTGGCCCAGCCGGACGATCTGCCGGACCTGATCCGCGAGACGAAGGCCGGTCGTGTGGAATTCCGCGTGGACCGCACCTCGAATCTGCACGTGCCCATCGGCAAGGCCAGCTTCTCTGAAGATCAGCTACTGGATAACTTCAACTATCTGCTGGACGCCGTCAAGCGCGCCCGCCCCGCCGGGGCCAAAGGCGGCTACATTCGCAAGGTCGTGCTCACCAATACTATGGGTCCGGCCATTAAACTGGACGTCTCCGAGCTAATCGGGTAGAATCGTCCGCTGACGTCTTATTTTAACAATCGAATCATTCTCTACCGAAGACAGTTTGGCGCTGCCAACTTTGCATGGCAAAGACGTTCTCATGCGAAAACGGCGGCTTAATGTCCGCCAGCCGAGGTGGGGTTCTGAAGAGTGACTTACGTGCAGGTGTGTGATCACGCTCGCCTGCCGCTAATCCACGACGCCTGAATCCTCATGCCGGCTGAGCCGGTATGAGGATTTTTTGATCGGAGATTGGAGATTGGAGATCGGAGATTGGAGATTGGTTGATTGGAGATGAATCTCTAATCCCTAATCCCTAATCTCTAATCTCCATTCCCTAACGAGGAGGTGAAACTTTTTGGCTAAATCCAGAGAACACAAAGAAGAACTGGTGGCCCAGTACGTCGAGTTGCTCAATGAGAGCAGGGCCGTCTTTTTGACGGAGTATCGTGGCGTAAATGTGGTCCAGATGGAAGAGTTGCGTAGCAACGTGCGCAACGCAGATGGCGCGTTCCACGTGACCAAGAACACGCTGCTGCGCACGGCGCTGGAGCAGAGCGGCCAGTCGCTGCCCGACGAGATGCTCCTGGGACAGACTGCGGCAGGCTTTGCCCTTGGCGAACTGCCATCCCTGGCGAAAGCGCTGGTCGATTTTTCTGAGGAATCGGAAACGTTCGTCATCAAGGGCGGCCTGATGGATGGTAAGTTCCTGAGCAGGGAACAGATCCAGGCGCTGGCCGACCTGCCCTCGCTCGACGAACTGCGCGCGCAGATCCTGGGGCTCCTCAACGCCCCCGCGCAAAACATTACCGGCGCCATCGCCGGCGGCGTGCGTCAGGTGGTCAACGTGCTCAACGCCTATGCGCAGCAAGAAGAGGCAGAAGCGTAGAACGATTTTGTGAATTTGACGTAGTGAGATTTTAGGAAGGAACGATTTGAAAAATCGTTCTACAAAATACGAGAGGAATTTAAACAATGGCTGATTTAGAAAAAATTGTCGAGGAACTGAGTAGCCTGACCCTGTTGGAGGCTGCGGAACTGACCGAAATGCTCGAGGAGAAGTGGGGCGTCAGCGCTGCTGCTCCGATGGCGGGCATGATGCCCGCGGGCGCCATGGCCGGCGCGGCCGAGGTGGAAGAGGAAAAGACAGAATTTGACGTGGTGCTCAAGGAAATTGGGCCCAAGAAGATCAACGTCATCAAGGAAGTCCGCGCCCTCACCAGCCTGGGCCTGAAAGAGGCCAAGGACGTCGTCGACGGCGCGCCCAGCACCATCCTGGAAGCGGTCAGCAAAGACGCTGCCGAGGACGCCAAGTCGAAGTTGGAAGAGGTCGGAGCGGTCGTCGAGGTTCAGTAAGACCCGCAGTTTTCCCTGCAACGTGACCGCAGAAGACGCGGACTGCGTGGCCCGCGCCGCGCGGAACGCGTCTTTTGCGCTGTAAGGGCAACCACATCGTCCTATGACCGAACTGATTCTGGCCTCCCAATCTCCGCGCCGCCAGAAACTGATTCGCCTTCTCTCCGTCCCGGTGCGCGTGGAGATCGCGCAGGTAGACGAGCAGAGCGTCAGTCACCCCGATCCCGCCGTGGACGTGGTGCGCACGGCGCAGCTGAAGGCGGAAGCGGTCGCGCCGCCCGCCGGCGATGATCCCATCGACGCCATCATCATTGCCGCCGACACGGAAGTGGCTCTGGACGGCAAATTGCTGGGCAAACCGGCGGATGAGGCGCAGGCGCGCGAGATGTTGCGCCGCCTGCGCGGGCGCACGCATCAGGTGCACAGCGGCCTGGCCCTGCTGCATGCCGGCACGCGCGAGCTATACACGGCAGTCTCGACCACGGATGTCACCATGCGCGCCTACAGCGACGAGGAGATAGCCCGCTACGTCGCCAGCGGCGACCCGTTGGACAAGGCCGGCGGCTACGCCATCCAACACCAGGGATTCCGCCCCGTGGCCCGCCTCAAGGGCTGTTACGCCGGCGTGGTGGGCTTGCCGCTCTGCTATCTCGTCACCGGCCTACAACAATTGGGGCTCGCCGTCTCCCTCCCCGTCGCCCGCCGCAGCCATGACTACCGCCGCTGCCAGACGTGTATGGGATTGTATGACGCCGGAATTGACGCGTTGTAGGGGATTGGGGATAGAGATTGTAGATTAGGGATTGGAGATTAATCTCCAATCTCCAGTCAACCGATCTCCAGCTCCCTCAATTTCGCGCCACCAGCACCGTGTAGTTCGCCGGCTCGTAGTTCATCTCGCCCACGCGTATGGCAAAGAGTCCGGTGGTGGGGAGCTGGAAGTTGAGGAGTTGTTCCGTGCCGCCGGCTGTGGCATCATCTATCGTCTCCACTTCCATGTTGCCCTCCGGATCGTACACCTCGAGGAAGAGGTTGCTGTTGTCCGTGGGGGCCACGTTGATGGTGATGCGCTCCCCCGCATTGCCGAAGAAGAACCAGAAGTGGTCCATTTCCTCCGCCAGGCTGCCGGAGCGGTTGCTGCCGTAGCTGAGGACGCCGGCGAAGGAAAAGGCGAAGTAGTTATCGAGGCCATCGTTGAGCAGGATCAGCATGTAATCGGTGTCGCGGCCCTGCTCCTCGTTTATCAGCAGCCGGTAGGCGCCGGCCGCGCCTGCCTCCAGCCCTTCAATGCGTTCGATTTCGCCCGCGCCGCTGCTGTTCTGATCCACAATGCGGTTGCCTGCCGGATCCAGCACAGCCAGGCGCACGTCCGTCTCCAGGCGGGAGGCGACGTTAATGGTGATCGCATCCCCGGCGCGCACGCTGAATTGCCAGCTATGTATCTCCGTGCCGCTCATGAAGTCACCGCGGAGGTCCTGAAAATCCACGCTGCCCATATCCGCCACGGTGCGCGTGGCTGTGGGTGACGCCGTGGCCCCGCCTGCCGCAGACGTGGCCGTGGGCGAGGCGGTCGTCGTGGGCGCCTCTGTGCCTTCTGCCGTCGCCGTCTCGTCTGCCGCGCTGGTGGCGGTGGGAGTGGCATCCGGTTCTTCCGTTTCCGCCGTCGGCGTGAACGTAGGCGCGCCCGGGGTGGGGGTGCGTGGCGTGGCCGTCGGGGGCGGCGTGCCTGTGGCCTCCTCCGGCGTGGGGCTGGGCTCGGGGACGGGCGTGCCTACCGGGCCGGGTTCACCGTCGCCCGTGGGCTGTGGCGTGGCGGTGGGCGCCTGGGCCAGCCCATCGGTGGTCGGCGTTAACGTCACGCGCGCGACAGGGCTGGGCGAGACGATGTTGGTGACCTGCAAATACCACACGTCCTGCCGCGGCGCGTCTTTGCCGCAGCCCACGGGACCGCGCCAATGGCGCCAGACGCCTTCGACCGTCATCGTCAGGCCGCGGGGCAACAGGGGATGAACGAGGCTCTCGAAGCCGCGCGCGCTGATCGTCTGCGACTCGTCGGCCAGCATCCACGTTGCCGGCGAGCGGCGCACGAGGTCATCACAGACGATGAACGGCGCGCGACGGTACTGACCTGTCACCCGCAACAGATCTCCTTCCCTCGCCGCCGGCGCCTCCAGCAGTTCGACGATGGTCGCGTCTTGAGCAGGCCCGGAGGGAGTGAGCGGCGGGGCTGCCGCCCGATTGGCAAAAATACCGCTGCTGCCGGTCCCGCGCCCACAACTGGCAATGAGCAACGAAAGTGCAATGAAAAGAATGAGTTGAGGTCGTTTCATAGTGCCCCATGCGCCAACGCGTTTCGTTAATTCTACCAGATTTGGGACAATAACCGGAAGAGGAAGGATAATATGACCATGCGCTATCACGATCCTATTTACGGCACGACAACGTTACAGGCGCCGGTTCTGGTAGACCTGATGCAATCAGACGCCGTGCAACGGCTGCAGGGCGTCCTGCAACACGGCATCAGTGGCCTGATCGGCCTCACCCCACCGCTCACGCGCTTCGAGCACTCTGTAGGCGTCATGCTGCTGGTGCGCGGGCTGGGCGGCCCCCTGCAAGAACAGATCGCGGCGTTGTTGCATGATGTGAGCCACACCGCGTTCAGCCACGTCATCGACTACGTCTACAACGCGCACGACAGCCAGGGCTACCATGACGCTGTCAAAGAATCGTACATCGCCGGCACCGACCTGCCCTACGTGCTGGAAGAGTACGGCTACGACTTCCGCGAATTTCTGGACGAAGAAGCGTACCCGCTGCTGGAACAGCCGGCGCCGCGCCTGTGCGCCGACCGCCTGGATTATTTCTTGCGCGACAGCCTGGGCCTGGACCTGGCGACGCTCAGCCACGTGCGCCTGGTGCTCAAGCACCTGGTGGTGCACGAGGGCCGCATCGCCACCGACGACGCAGCGACCGCCCGCTGGCTGGCCTATACCTTTATGGCTGCGGACGAAGAGAGCTGGGCCAACTTCCACGAAGTCGGCCTCTATGAGCTGACGGCCCAGGCCATCCGGCGCGCGCTGGAAATCGGCGTCGTGCACGAGGACGATTTCTGGGGCGTGGATGTGGCCTTGTGGCAAAAGCTACAGGCCGCGCCGGACCGCGAACTGCAACGCATCCTGTCTCTGGTGCGGCCGGACACGCAGTTTGTGTGGGACGATGAGAATCCCACATTTGTCGTCAGCACCAAGCTGCGCACCATCGATCCCGACGTGGTGTTGCCCGACGGCAGCGCCGCGCCCCTCTCGCACCTGGACAGGGATTTCGCCGAGCAGCGCCGGCGCTACTTGCAGGAAAAAGAGGGGCAGTGGCCCATGCGCGTGGTGCCGCCGGACGCGCGGTAGCAGCCTGCAGCCGGCGGCTGACGGGTCAATCTATTAGGATTGGGAGCGGCAAGACCGGCGCTACGGTTTCATGCTAACAGGCAGGTAGATGTGAGATGAACCCAGAAGAACAGGGTCGCACCAGGACTGGGTGGCGGTAGGGTCAGGGTCTTCACCATCATAGGTTTCGGCGAAGGCGCACGCTTCGGCCGGGCCGGGAACGAAGGCGTTGGGGCTGGGCGTCGCCGTGGGCGCGTTCGTCCAGGTCTGAAGGGCGCCGGTGCACACGCCGTTCCACACGCCGTCAACGCTCGCGCCGCTGGAGGATTGGGTCACGGTGAAGGTGATGGTGATCTCCTCGCCTGCGGTGCAGGCGCCCTCGCCGGAAGCCACAACGGAGCTTGCGCTGTTCGTCATAGGTAAAGTGGCGTAAAAGCCGAACGGAATGCTGATGCGCTCCGTGGCCTGGACGACCGGTCCCCCGTCGCCCGCCTCCGGCTGGGCGGCGCTGTCTGCGGCAGGCGTTTTCTCCGTGACGGCGGCTGCCTGATTCAGCCCCACCAGCAGCAGGGCAAATCCTGCAGCGGCAACAATGAGCGTGCGTACAAGAAACGAGACACGAGAAGTCATAGCTGCCTCCTGATTTATGCGGTTATCAAGACTCGTTGGAGGGGGCGGATGTTTATACATCCGTTCCTTTCACAATGCTTACCTTACACTGTACAGGCAACAGTGGCCTGCTGCAAACGCCTCTTGAGGAAGCGCCTGCAGCAGGCAGGGAAGGGTTTCGTGTCTCGCGAAGAGGAGCAGTAGTTACAACTGCATCGAGGGTTTCAGGCCGTTGAAATAATCGGTCGCCTCATTCTGCAGCAAGACCCACAGGGTGTAGACGCCCAGCGCCGTGCCCAGGGGGAAGTTGAAAAGATTCAGTATGCCCACAATAAGCGCCAGCAGGCGACCCCAGGAGCGGCGCTTGAGCAGGCCATAGCCCGCCAGCAAGCCGGGCAGCGCCAGCACCAACATCAGCCCACCCACAAACAGGCCGATCATAGCCATCACCCCGGATGCCCCTGCATCGGGACCGGCGAAGAGACCAATCCCCACCAGCATCACAAAGACAAAGAACCCGATCACCAGAAAAATGGCGTGGCTCAAAATGTGCAACCAGCCCAATAACTTCACATGTTGTTCCAACTGTTTTTCAGTCATTTCAATGACCTCCTTTGTGTTCAATCTATCAAGCTATACGTGAATGAGGCGTGGGAAGTTGCTGGGATTGGTTGATTGGAGATTGGTTGAATGGAGATCGATCTCCAATCTCCTGTCTCCAATCTCCGCTTCTCCCACTACCCCATCCTCCTCATCCGTGATACAAACACCCCATGCGCATAGCCATGATCGGCCCTTTCGGCTTCCATCCCAAGAAAACGATGCGCTCGCGCGCTTTTCGGCTGGCGCGAGAGCTGGTGCAGCGGGGGCACCAGGTGAAGATGCTCATGCCGCCGTGGCATACGCCGCAGGAGGCGAACACAGATTGGCAGGAGGAGGGCGTCTCCGTGCGCTACGTGGCGCTGCGAGGGGGGGCGGTGGGCATCACCTGGCGCCTGGTGCGCGAGGCGCTGGCCTTCGAGCCGCACGCCGTGCACTGCTTCAAACCCAAAGCGTACAGCGGGCTGGTTGCCTGGTGGTTGTGGCAGTTCCACCGGCGACGGCTGCGCCTGCTGATAGACAGCGACGACTGGGAAGGGTGGGGCGGCTGGAACGAGCGCGAGCCGTACTCCCCGCTGCAGAAGCGCTTTTTCGCCTGGCAGGAGCGTTACGGCATGCGCCACTGCCACACGCTGACCGTCGCCAGCCGCACCCTGCAGAGCCTGGCCTGGGCCCACGGCGCGCCGCCGCAGCGCGTGGTTTATCTGCCCAACGGGCCGGGCATTGACGGCGTGGACCCCGGCGGCTCGCCGCCAGAAGCGCCTCCGACGCGGGCCGACCTGGGTCTTGGCGAGCGGTCCGTGCTGCTCCTGTACAGCCGGCTCTTCGAGTTCAACAACGAGCGGCTGGTGGCGATCCTGGCCCAGGTGCGCGACGCGCTGCCCGACCTGGCGATCCTCTCCGTGGGCGCCGGGTTGTTCGAGGAGGACGATGCGGCGCTGGGCCATCAGCTGCGCGCCGCCGGGCTGCAAGAGGCGATTGTGGACACCGGCTGGCTGCCGGAGGCGCGGTTGCCCGCGGTGCTGGCCTCGGCCGACGTGGGCCTCTATCTGATGGATGACACGCTGCTGAACCGCACCAAGTGCCCGGTGAAGTTGGCCGATATGCTGGCCCTGGGGCTGCCCGTGGTTGGCGAAGCGGTGGGGCAGGTGCCTGAGTACGTGCGCCAGGAACAAACGGGGCTGTTGCGCCAGAGCGGGGACGTCGATGGTGTGGCCCGCGACGTGGTGCGCCTCTTACAGGACGAGGCCTTGCGACAGCGTCTCTCGCAAGGGGCGCGGGCGCTCATCCGCCAGGAGTTTGCCTGGTCGCGCCTGGCGCAGCGGTTGGAGGAGGGGTATGGGTAGAGCAAGACATCCGATTTCTCCAAGAAATCGGATGTCTCACGTCAGAATCGGATGTCTCTCCTCAAGTCACTCCCTTACTCAAACTGGAAGTCCCAGCCGAAATAAGCGTCGGTGACAGTGTCGCCGTCCACGAGTTCCACAGTGTAGCCCACCGGGTCCTCGCTGACCTCGGGCCAGCTCCAGAGGCCGGGCATGAGCAAGGCCTGGTTCTGGCTGGCGGCGGCGTCGATGAAGACGCAATAGGTACCGGCTTCCAGCTCCGTGAAGGCATAGCGTCCGTAGGCGTCGGTCGTGGTCGTTTGCACCGAGCCCTCGGCGGGACAAGCGCCTTCGGCCAGGGCCACGGTTACCCCTTCGATGCGCGCTTCGGCCACGTCGTAGACGCCGTCGGCCACGAATCCGCCTTCCTCACGGGCCACGCATCCGTCGGGCGCCGTTTCGGCGTCGTCGGCCGCGTCACAACTGTCGGCCCACACCAGGCCGTTCACGTAGCTGCCCACTTCGGGGATCGAACTGGTGATCACGATCTGTGTCCAGAAGGGGCCGGGGATGCCGAACGTGTCGCCCAGCTCGTTGCGTAATAGCCACTCGCCGCGATAGGTGCCGTTCAGGTCCGGGGCGACCATGGGCACGGACAATTGCACGGTGCCCGTCGGCGCCACCGTCTCCTGCAGCGGGATGACCTCCTGCGACGCGCCGATGGGGTCGCCGTAGGCCAGCACCAGGGCGTAATTGTCATCCCAGGTGCAGGTCCCCGAATTTTCTAGTTGCCACGTCTTGGTGAAGACGAAGCCCGGCGGCAATATTTCGTTGTCCTGGACCGTAATGTCGGCCTGGAAACTGGCGCTGTCGGTGCAATCTTTCGCTGCCGTCAGACCTTCATCCGGCTCGGGCAGGAACTGGTAATCCCAGCCGAAGTTCACGTCGCCGCTGCCCGCGCCGGCGGTGACGTCCACGGTGCTGGCAACGGTGGCTGTGTTATCCTCCGGCTGCGGCGAGGTCCAGTCGCCGGGCACCAGGATGGTCGCGTTTTCGTCGGTCAGTGCATCGACCGTCACGCAGTAGGCGCCGGGCTCCAGGCCGGAGAAGCTGAACTCGCCGTCGGCGCCTGTGGTCGTGCTATCCAGGCCGTCGGAGGGGCAGGCACCTTCGCCCAACGTAACAACGACGCCCTCAATTCCCGGCTCGTCCTCTTCCATAATGCCGTTGGCCTGATAGCCATCGTCCACGGCCACACAGCCATCAGAAGGAACCGCCGCCTGGCCCCCTTCGCCGCCGGCCACGGCGCACAGGTCGTGCCACACGCGTCCGCTTATGCTGCCGGCGTCGGCGGTGGGCTGGCCCTCATCGCCGGTGGGCTCCTCCTGGGCCACGTTATCCACGTCCAGGGTAAAGGTATCGGTGACGCCGTTCACGGCTACCCTGTATGTGCCGGCCGATAACCCTTCCACGTCCAGGGACACGATCTTGTCGAAGGGCACCACGGCCTGCGTGCACACCTCGTCTTCCAACCGCGTGGTGGTCAGGTTAATGACGAACGTATTGCCTTCAAGGCGCGGCGTGGGCTCGTTCAGCGAGGTGCAGCCGTCGGGCAGGGTGCCAATGGCGATGACGTTGACCTGCACCGGGAAAGATTCCAGAACCAGTATTTCCACGTCCTCGACATTGGCTTCGGCAGTGACCTGCCCGCCATCATCGGTCGGGGTGTCGGTGGCTTCTGCCACGGGCGTGTCTGCGTCGTCTTGTTGCTGGTCGAGCAAGGAACAGGCCCCCAGAACCACAGCCAGCGCCAGCAGCAGCAGAATGTGAGAACAACGTTTAAGCGTAAGCGGCATAGTAAGCGTAAGCGACATAGTCTCCTCCAGGTAATAGGGATGCGCGCGGTGGTGGCGT
>DATHSI010000236.1:0-2760 GCA_035464315.1 Candidatus Sulfomarinibacteraceae bacterium | reverse complement strand
TAGAGGCAGTGGCAGGCTCGCCGCAGCGCGCCTATCCGCTGTCACAGGCTTACGGGCAGACGCTGCGCACCCTGTGGCAGGCCCTACAGGCGCGGGAGACTCATGGCACAGCACCCCTCGACAAGGACGCCGCTCTCCAGATCGCCGGCGCTCTGACTGCGCTACGCGAAACAGCCTGGGACGCAGCGGCTGCTCCGCATCAGGAACGGTTGCGGCGGCGACAGGCGTTGCACCCGTTCGCTTTCCGCTCCCGCGTGCCGCTGCTGGGCCCGTTCATCACCGGCCTGCGCCGCGCCTGGAGTCGCGTGGCGACGCGACCGGTGACGGGGGCCTGGACCGCACAACAGCGCGCGTTTAACCGCGCCGTGGTGCAGGCGCTCGAGGCGCGCCCGCCGCAACTGGCGGCGCACGATGACCGTTACGCACAGGCAGCGGAGGCGCTGTCGGCTCAGCGCCGTGACCTGGCGGCGCTGCTGGCCCGCCTGGAAGCGCTTGACCGCCAGCTGGCCCGTCTGGAGACGGGTGAGGACGACTCGAGAGATCCTTCGCTGCGCTCAGGATGACACCACTCGCGACGTCTCTCTCACGGCGTAGGTGTCATTCTGAGCAACGCGAAGAATCCCCACAGAACTGTCGCCACAAACACACCGCCCCGCTTACCAAGGGGGCTGCCGCAGAGCCTTCGGTTCCCTCAGGATGACACCAGTCGCGTGTAAGATTTACCCTTCCAACAGCAACAGCTCCGGATCCTCCATCAGCTCCTTCAGGCGCACCAGGAACTGCACCGCTTCGCGTCCATCCACAATGCGGTGGTCGTAGGTCAGAGCCACGTACATCATGGGCCGCACCTCTACCTCGCCGTCGACCGCTACCGGACGCTCCTCAATCTTGTGCAGCCCCAGGATGCCCACCTGCGGCGGGTTAAGGATGGGCGTGCTGAGCAGGGAGCCAAACACACCGCCGTTGGTGATGGTGAACGTGCCGCCGCGCAAATCCTCCAGCGTCAGCGACCCGTCCTGCACCTTTTCTACGTAATCAATGATGGCCCGCTCGATACCGGCGAAGCTTAGGCGGTCAACGTCGCGGATGACGGGCACCACCAGCCCTTCCTCCGCGCCGATGGCCATGCCGATATCGTAATAATGTTTGAGCACAAATTCATCGCCGTCGATTTCGGCGTTGAGACGCGGAAACTCCTTCAGCGCGCCAACCACGCCTTTGACGAAGAAGGACATGAAGCCCAGCTTGACGTCGTGCCGCTCCTGGAAGGCGTCGCGCCGCCGCTGGCGCAAATTGACCACCGCGCTCATGTCAATCTCATTGAACGTGGTGAGCATTGCTGCCGTTTGTTGCGCCTCCACCAGCCGTTGGGCGATGGTGCGCCGGCGGCGGGACATGCGCACGCGCTCCTCGCGCGCGTCGCGCTGCGGCTCAGGTTGCGCCTGGGCTTCCGGAGCCGTTTGCGGCTTCGCTTCCGGCTCCTGTGGCTCGGGCGCTTCTTGCCGCTGCAGGAAGTTCTGCACGTCCTGCTTGGTAACCCGTCCCCCCGCGCCGGATCCGGCCACCTGGCTCAAATCCACACCCTCTTCCTCGGCCATGCGCCGGGCCACGGGCGTCACGCGGTCGCCGTCGGCCTGGGCAACAGCGTCGCCGTCCGCCGCTTCCGGTTCAGCCTCTGCAGGCGCTTCGGCCGCCGTTTCCTCGGTCTCCGGCGTCTCTTCGGCCGTCTCCTCAGCCGGCGCGCCGTCCTCGTCGATGACGGCCAACACGTCGCCGATGGCCACGTCTTCGCCCACCTGGCGCTCTATTTTTGCCACCACCCCGGATAACTCCGCGCCAACTTCCACGTCTACCTTGTCCGTCTCCAGGGACACCAGCACGTCGCCGACGCTCACGGCGTCCCCTTCCTCGACCAGCCACTCGCCGACGGTGGCCTCCACGACCGATTCGCCCAACTGCGGCACGACTACTTCTGTTGCCATTATTCCTCCTAGAATCGAGGTTACAGGTTAATAGGTTTCAGGTTCCAGGTTGACAGGTTTCAGGTTCAACTGTCCAACCTGTAACCTGCAACTTTCCAACTTGCAACCTCATGTTTCTCCGTATGCTCGCTCAATAATCGCTTCCTGCGTCGCCTTGTGCCACGTCATCGAGCCCTCGGCGGGGCTGGCGCGGCGGGGGCGGCCCACGTAGGTCAGGGGCCAGCGGCCGTCCAGCACGTCGTACAGGCAGGGCCGCACCGCTTCCCAGGCGCCCATGTTGCGCGGCTCCTCCTGTACCCAGAGCACTTCCTCCAGGTTGGAATAACCGTCCAGCATTTCCCGGGCGTCCTCAAAGGGGAAGGGGTACAGTTGTTCCAGCCGCGCGATAGCTATCTCCGGGTGTTGCTGGCGCAGCTCGCTGGTAGTCAGGTCCACGTACACCTTGCCGCTACACAGAATCAGGCGGCTCGCCTGCTCGCGGTCCACCTCCTCGTCGTCGATCACCCGCCGCCAGTTGCTGTCGCTGAGCTCGCGCAGCGGCGAGGCCGCCGCCGGGTGGCGCAACAGGCTCTTGGGCGCCATCACCACCAGAGGCAGCGGGTCCGTCTTCAGCAGCATGGCCTGCCGCCGCAGCAGGTGGAAATATTGCGCCGCGGTGCTGGGATAGGCCACGCGCATGTTCAGCTCCGCCGCCAGCTGCAAGAACCGTTCCAGCCGTCCCGTAGAGTGGTCCGGACCTTGCCCTTCGTGGCCGTGGGGCAACAGGAGCACCAGCCCC
>DATHSI010000235.1:0-7152 GCA_035464315.1 Candidatus Sulfomarinibacteraceae bacterium | reverse complement strand
GCTCCGGAGGGAGAACCAGATCCTTCTCGGTAAGCTGTGACCAATTCGACTGGTAGGGTATCATTTGAGCGGCAGGTCATTGCACTGCCGCTGCAGATTAACCCTTGTTGGTCTGTCCCGCGGATAACACCCCTCAGTGGCCATCCACCGAAATCTAGAGAGCGTGCTTCGTTTCTCGCAAAAAGAGGAAATGACATATATTCTGCGAAACCGCTGTTGTTGGCGCTAGGGGCGGTTGGCATTACCCTGGGGATACTGGCGGTAGTATGGTTCAATACGCTTGAGGCAGCCGAACGGCCGCGCTGGCGGCCGGGATGACGGGCTCGTCGCCCACTGGCGCTTCGACGAAATTGGGCAGTATCACACGGCCGACGTGTCCAAAACCCAGGCCCACGGCTCCCTCCACGGCCACGCCGAGATCGACAGCACGGTTCCCCCCGGCCTCCAGCTGCCCAATAGCGGCGCCCTTCACCTCGACGGCTTCGACGGCAACGTCGACACGGCCGATTTGGATCTGTCCGACAACTTCACCATCTCCCTCTGGGCCGGGACATCCGACCTTACCGACAACCAGAATATGGTCGGCAAGCATACCGCCAGCGGAACCAATTTGCTCCTCTTCGAGCTTTATAACGACAGCTATCATCTCCGAATTCGCGGCGAAACCGTCAATTTCAACGCAACCGTTCTCTCTGGTTGGCAGCACCTGGCGGTGACAGCCCAGAGAACTGGCGGCAGCACGCAGGTCAGCTTCTACCTCAACGGATCATCGTGCAGGAGGCCACATTGGACGTGGTCGTGGGCGACCTGTCCGGCCGCCCGTGGACGATCGGCCAGGGTTGGGACAGCGACAGCAGCGTGGTTCCGGCTCGCATCACCACCGATCTCGGCGGCGGTGCCCGCACCGTGGGTGCAAACGTGGACATGGACGCCTTCGAGTACGGGCCCACGATCTTTCTTCTCATTCTCCGGCAGTGACCGCTTCTGGACCTATCATGACGCTTATCCGAGCACGAGAGCTATGAGGTCATCAGCAGTAAAGACGTGGGAGGCGCGCATGTGAAGGGATGAACAGAATCGGATTTATCCAACCGAGGGAGCGAAACCCGTCGCTCGCGTATCCTATAACAGAATGCTATAGACTAAAAAGAGTCCTCATCTTCATATCGGCTCTAATTGTTTTATAGGATGCTGGGGTGAGTGCAGCGCGGGAGCGACGAGATGAAGCTCGTACGAGTTTGCGACCAGTTGTACGGTATAGCTGTACGTACTGGCTGGTTGAGGCCCCCGTGCTACCGCACCACCGCATCCGCAGTTGCCAGGTTCAGGAGTGAGCCGCCATTTGGCAGCGGAGCGGCTTTCGTCAGGGCAGGTTCTGTGTCGCCCGTTGTCAGCGCTATCAGATTTGTGTCGTTGAGCGCGGCGACCGTCCATTCTCGGAGCGTTTTTCCGGTGATGAACAGCCTGGCAGCGTTTCGATACCAGTTATTGCCGACATGATGGCCAGCATAGAAGACGCCACCGCCTGAGGCGCCGGGCTCTGCATAATTGTCCAATTGCAGCACGGGTATGCCGTTCTCGAGACCTACGCTCGATACCTGGACCCAATCGACGTGGCTCTTCTTGCCGTCCCAATTCACCTGGCCAACTTCCGTTCCAGGGCGCAGGCCGAGCGCTTGCCAGGCGCCCAACTGGGCTGAGGCCATTCCCATATAGTCGAACGCGCCCTGACCGCCATACTGACCAAAGTCGAAGACCAACGTCTGTGGTCCGGCCATGAACACCTGGAAGGTGTGCGGCGGCGCCTGGTGGATGGCCAGGCTGCCATCCGCGCGATACGCGGAGAGCGTAAGCAGTTTCCTTTCCTGCTGTTCGTCTGGAGACTGGGCGAAGTGGTTGTGGGTAACCAGGAAGCGACCGTCTACTACGGTAGCATGCCCGACGCTCACGCGGGTCGGGCTGCCAGAGCCGTGAGAATGTAGTGTTTTCAGTGTAATTTCCAGGCGGAGCGTTGTGGCCAGAATGGCGGCTTCCAACTGCTGACAGCGTTCCACGCCAGTAATGCTCGGAGCTACACAGGAAGTGGTCTGTACCTGCGGGCCAATAACTGTGTTCATCGTGACTTCTTGCTCAGCCCCGTTTCCGTTCGTGGCGATTCCTGCGTCCGGTGGCCACTGCACAGGAAACAGTAATGCATAGACGACGCCAATTAATAGTGAACTGATTAGAAGTAACTTTTGCATGGCCGCCTCCTGCATTACCTGGATGAGCCCAGCTTCGCAGGAGGCCGTTATGGCCACGTCTATCTTTGCGTGATCCTTCCGTGATCACTTCTGACAGTCGGGAGTGTGCTATAATTTTTCAACTGGTATGTGTGGGGCCGGAGCGAGATACGGTCCTCTTTCTTCTTTCTCCGACGGCATTACGCTCGCAGCGCAGAACGGCAAGTGAGAGGGTAGCGTGTTGAGATGGAACTCGAGCTACATCTGCTAGGCCCTTTCAGAGCAACGTTGGCCGGCCGGCCGCTGGGCGGCTTTCAGAGCGCCAAAACGAAGGCCTTGCTGCTCTACCTGGTCACAGAAGCGGCGATGGCTGACGCACCGCATCCGTCTCCCCGAGAGAAATTGATGACAATGTTGTGGCCGGAAACATTGCAACGCTCTGCCCAGGCCAACTTGCGGCAATCCTTATACCAGTTGCGGCGCTTGATCCCTGCAGTTACGGCTCGCGAGGGGGGCACGCCGGTTCCGCTGCTGTTCGCAGATCGCCAGGTGGTTCAGATCAATCGTCGGGCCGACTACGCGCTTGACGTAGCCGACTTTTTGCAGCTGGTGAATGCGCAGGCGACTCCCGAGCAATTGATGCAGGCTGTGCGCCTCTACCGCGATGCGCTGTTCGCCGATTTTTATCTTGCCGACAGCGAGCCTTTTGAGACCTGGGCTGCTGCGCGGCGCGCTACGCTTCTACGGCTGGCGCTAAGCGCGCTTGAACGATTGACCCATCATTTTCTTGAAGCATCTGATTTCGAGGCCGCCGAGCAGTTTGCGCGACGACAATTAGCGCTGGATGGTCTCCGGGATAGCGCGCACAGGCAGTTGATGGTGGCGCTGGCGTATGGCGGGCAACGAACGCAAGCTTTGGAGCAGTTTGAGACCTATCGTCGTGCCCTGGCTGATGAACTCAGAGCGGAACCTGAGCCTGCAACCGCAGAGCTGGCCGAGGCGATCCGGTCTGGTGATCTTTCATCGGAACAGGGGATTGTGGAACGAAAAAGAGATGGAGCCGTCATAGATGCAACTCCGATACTGCTTAAAACATCCAGCGTCAAGCAAAAACGACTTCCTGCAGCCGAACCCTGGAGCTCCGTGTTTATCGGGCGCGAGTGGGAACTTAGCATTCTTGAAGCGCATTTGAAGCGGGCGCTTCGGGGCGAGGGGCGAATTGTGTTCGTAAAGGGCGAGGCCGGCGAGGGAAAAACGTCCTTGCTCAGGGCGTTCGCAGGACGGGCCCTGCGTGTCCAGCCCGACGTGGCCATCGCCGGTGGCAGTTGTAATGCATTCTTCGGAGAGGGCGATCCCTACTTACCGTTTCGCGACGTTTTATTTGGCTTGACCGGCGTTGAGCCAGGCCGTTTCGTTGCTGAACCTGGGATTCGCGAGACGGACTTGCACGTGAATCGAGCTCTGCCCTTAATCATTGAAACGTTCATTAATCAGAGCCCCGAGTTATTGGACATTTTCATGCCGAGTGCAGCACTGAAAAAAATCATCGCGGTCAGCGTCGAACGTGCGGATATCTGGATTGAGAAGTTGGACGCTGCCGCAGAACGATCAACTGCCTTGAACCGGGATCGGACCCAACGCCGGCACTTTCAAAGTTTTACCCAATTGCTCCACGATATATCGGAAGAATATCCCTTGCTCATTGTCCTTGACGATCTACAGTGGGCCGATAGCGCATCGATCCACTTGCTCTTTCACCTGGCGCAGCGCCTGGCAGGAAGCCGTATTTTGCTCGTCGGCGCGTACCGCTCCAGTGAGATTGCCGTCGCTCGACCGCGAACAGGTATGCAATCGGGTGGCCCGCATCCCCTGGAGCCTGTGATTCAGGAGTTGGTCGGTAAATTTGGCGATATCCACATTGAATTGGCGAAATTGGAGGGAGCCGAAGGTGAAGCGTTTGTTTCTGCGCTGGTGGATAACGAACCGAACCGGCTGGGGCAGCCGTTCCGAAATTCACTTTTCCAGAAAACGAACGGGCATCCGTTGTTCACCGTTGAGCTTCTTCGAGATATACAGGCCCGCGGTGATATTATCCAGGACTCGCGGGGACGGTGGTATGAAAAGCAGCCGGTTGATTGGGACGCCATGCCGGTGCGGGTGGAAGCGGTCATCCGGCAACGCGTGGACCGCTTAGAACCAGAGCTACGCAGGATTATTGATGTGGCCGGCATCGCCGGTGAACTATTTTCGGCACAGGTTGTGATGAAGGTGTTGCAGAAAAGCGAATGGCAGGTTGTGAGTGATCTGTCAAGAGAACTACAGACCCGCCATCAGTTGGTGCGCGAGCGAGGTGACGTGCTGGTTCAGGGCAAGCCCCAGGCGCTCTTTCAATTCAGCCATCCGTTGTTCCATGAGTACGTCTATCGCGCCTTGAGCAGCGCCGAGCGGCGCTGGTTACACGATCAAGTTGGGACTATCCTGGAAGAACTCTATGGCGAGCAAGTCGATGAGATCGTGACGGAGCTTGCCCGTCACTTTGAACTTGCAGGCAATCCAAAAGCAATCGACTATCTCTTGCAGGCGGGAGAGGCATCCCTGGGCAAATTCGCCAACGCGGAGGCAGAAAACCACTTTCGTCGCGCTCTAGCCCTAAACCCTCCAATCGCCACCCGCGCTCGATTGCAGGGCGGATTAGCAGAGGCTCTATACCGCCAGGGTAATAAGGATGAGGCAATCCAGGCGTCGCAACGCGGCATCGATGACTTCAATGTCATAGGACGTCTGGAGGATCTGGCATGGTTGTACGTGTCGGCAATCAGGAATTTGGTACCGTACTGGCCGGCGGAAGCTGTACGCTTTTATGAGACAACTTTGCCCGACCTTGACGAGCTGGGGGAGAGTATTGTGATGGGCCACGTGCTCCATCAGGCCGCCAGAGCTTATCTGTTCAGTTGGCAGTGGGACAAGGCCAGACCGCTTTGTACACGCGCAGTTGAGATCGCCGAACGGTTGGGAAATCTTGAATTGCAGGCGGATACGCTGGCGACTTTTGGCTATCTGTTCCGTAGAGACCCTGCGAGCGCGGTTGAGTCGTTCCAGCGGGCGGCGGAACTGGCAGAGGCCAGTGGCTCGCTTTACCTGGCCCAACGTGCATATGCCAACCTGGGCTGGGCGCTTAAAATTTTGCAGGGAAGACATCGCGATGCACTCCGCGCGTATTCCAACCAGCTAGAACTCGCCCGGCAGCGCGGCGCGGTCGAGGAAGAGGTTCATGCCTTGCTGAATCTCTTTGCCGTGACTGTTGAGCTCGGGGATCTTTCCGGCGCCGTGGAAATACTTGAAGATCTTCAGCGCCTGGAGCGGGAGGCGCCTCAACCAGAACTCATGAGAGACACGTTGGGACACATGAGAGCAATCCTGGCAAGGCGGTACGGACGTTGGCGTGAGGCGTTAGAACTGGTGGAAGAGTTGTTGACCGTAGCTCGCCGTGTGGGAAGGGTGGAATACATTAACTACCTTATAGATTACCACTACGTACCCATTATTCTGGATCTCCACGCGTTTGAAAAATGGCCTGATTGGACTAAAGTCGCTTCGTTATTACGTGAGGTAGTTGCAAGGGCATCCGCCGGCGATCTCGGCGTAGTTACCATAGATGCAAGATTTCTTTCTAGCATTGTATGCTCGCGGCAGTCAGACCTCGATGGCGCGCGTTACTGGCTGGCAGAGGCGAGAAAATCCGATGTCGATAGACCAAACTCGCCGACATCAATTTATCATCTGTCTGCACTCTCGGAACTGGCCGCTGCCGAAAAGCGTTGGGATGAAGCCATCGACTTGCTGGAGTCTATCATTCAAATCACAACGAAAACTGAGCAACGCTGGGAACAGGCGCACAAGCTGCTTGAACTGGCAGAGATCTACCGACGGCGTCGTAAACCCGGCGACCGGGATATTGCGCGTGCCCATTATGCTGAGGCTCTGGAACTTTTCGGCGAGATGGATGCTGCCGGATATGTGAAAGTGATTCGCGCCCGAATGAATTAGGCTGGCTGTACAGGTGTCAACTTATTGCTTAACGCTCAACGTCCATGGGCGTCTGCGGGCAGAAAGAGCAACTGGCCTATCCACCTTCGTGCCTGACTCCCGTCGCGCCCGTCCTATGGTAAGATGTGCTGAACGACGTTGAGGATTATTCATACAATAGGGGAGTAAAGAGAAGTCAGATGGCTCAAAAAAGCGACGACAACCACGGCTCTTATGGTCCACCAGTCGACCGTTTGCTGGCTATTGGTTCTCCAGATAGAGGGGAGCCGTGGCCCGAGTGTCCCGATGAGTACGGACTGACATTGGAACACGTTCCGGAATTGCTGCACATGGTGCAGGACGAGGATCTGAATCTGGCCGACGAGGATAGCGATGAGGTATGGGCGCCGCTTCATGCCTGGCGGGCTCTGGGCCAGTTGCAGGCGGAGGCAGCGGTGGAGGGACTTCTATCCGTCCTGTACATGATTGATGACAGTGGCGATGATTGGATGATGGAGGAAATGCCCGTCGTCCTCGGTGAGATCGGCCCCGCAGCCATCGCTGCTCTTGCCGAGTACATAGCCGACGCTGGGAACGGCGAGTTTGCGCGCATCACCGCCGCCAGAGCGCTGAGTGAAGTTGGGCAACGACATCCACAGGCGCGTGACCGTTGTGTCGCCGTCCTCAGCAAGCAGTTGGCACACTACCGCCGGCAAGATGATCTCTATAATGCTTTCCTCATCAGCTATCTGGTGGACCTGAAGGCGGTGGAAGCGGCTACGATCATGGAAGAAGCCTTTGCCGCGGATCGGGTTGAGCTGCAGGTTCAGGGGGATTGGGAGGACGTGCAGATTTCGTTAGGCTTACTGAAGCAACGCCTGACATCGCGGCCTCGTTGGGGATG
>DATHSI010000234.1:0-2878 GCA_035464315.1 Candidatus Sulfomarinibacteraceae bacterium | reverse complement strand
TGTTCTCGACAATGGCCGCAAATGCTCTGTCGCCCAGGTTGTCGAGGTGCGGCCCATCCCAGCAGGAGGGGTTGTAGGTACCGGCGATGTTCACGCAGCAGAGGGCGCCCACTTCTTCGGCCAGGGCCAGCGCCCCGACGTTATCCTCCAGATTGGCCGCTCGCTCCTCCGGGCCGGGGGCGAGCAGGTTGTTCCAGACGCCGACCTCGGCCAGCAGGACGTCATGGCGGGCGAAGGCCTGCCTGATCGCTCGAATGCGATCGCCATCGTCCAGGGAAAGCGGCGGGCAGACGGCGGCGCTATAGCCGGCCGCTACGTAGGCCCTGGCCATCCGCTCTGGATCGTCGTGCTCGAAGGAAAGCCCTACGCCAAGTCGAATCATAATCTGTATCTCCTAGAGCGTGGGGTGCGCTTCGCTGAAGATCGGCTCGTACGCGCCGGCCGTGTCGATCAGGGCTGCCTGCTCCGCTGCGGTCAGCGCCTGATAGTTCTGGCAGGCACGAAGGAAGAGGGGCAACACCTTGACGTCGCCACTGGTACAGAGCCCGGTGATGCCCGCCTGGGACAGGCTGAAGTTGACGGCCGGTTGGATCTGCTCCATCTGATCGAAGGGCTCGTACCAGCAGCTGTGGGTCTGCGGGCGATCATGCCAGAGGGCACGGGCGACCGCTTTAATGACCATCACGCCTACGTTCCGTTCGCGGCAACGCTGCAGCAGCCGCTCGCTGCTGGCACGGTAGGCGAGGTTATCGTACATCACAAAATTGCTGTGGAACCTGACTGTGTCAAAGTCGAACCGTTCCAGCGCCTCGAAGAAGACGTCGGCTACATGCAATCCGTGCCCCGTGATGCCGATGTAATCCAGCAAGCCCTCTTCGCGCGCCTCAAGAATCTCTTCCAGCGCGCCGCCGGATCCGGTTGCCTTATCCAGCTCCTCCAGGCTGTCGACGGCGTGGAGTTGATAAAGGTCAAAGCGGTCGACGCCCAGCCGTTCCAGACTCTCGCGCAGTTCGCGCGCGGCGCCTTCTCTGTCGCGCTCGGCCGTTTTGCAGCCCAGAAAAAAGCGCTCTCGATCCTTCTCCAGCCAGGGGCGCAGGCGGTTCTCCGCTTCTCCGTAGCTGGGCGCGACGTCAATGTGGTTGACGCCGGCCTGGATGACCTGGGCCATTGTTTGGTCGGCCGTCCACTGGGATACGTCCCAGAAGGCGGCGCTGCCGAAAATGGCGACCGTACTCTCGTGTCCTGTGCGCCCTAATTTACGCGTTTCCATCTGCTTTCCTCCTTCTGGCAAAAACAATCGCCAGGCGTTACTTGAGTTTCTTAATCAGCCTCACGCGCTCTCTGCCACAAATGACAGCACGAGACCGGGTGCAGAGCGATCTCCCGGCGTCGCCGCGGCTAGACCGGCTTCCTCGATAACGGCACCGGGGAGGACGAGGTGACCCTCCTCCTCTGAGAGCCGGCCGGTGATCTCCACTGCTGCATCGCCGCCCAGATCCTGGGCCCACACGCGCGGCTGACCCTCGCCGGCCGGCAATGCCAGTCGGAGCGAGGCATAGTGGCCAAAGACGGCAACTGGTGCCGACAGATCTGTCAGGGACAGGGAAACGTGGGCGCGTGGGTGATAGATGCCCCGTTCTTCGTCGGTGCGCGGCAGGGTAGCCACACTCACCGGCCCCTGCAGATGGCGGCTGGCGACGACAAAAGGAAGGTCTTCCGGCCCGCCGTCACCTGGGCCACGTTGCACCTCCGGCAGAGGCATGCCCCGGGCCACCACAGCCGGCGCTGCCTGCTCGTACCGTTCACCCCAGTAGAAGTGGGCCCACGTGTCCCCTTCGTGGAAACGCCAACTGTCTGTCAGGATCCGCTTGGACACGGTAACCGGCAATGTGTGGGCCCCGACGGCGGGCGCCAGCCGCTGCCAGCGAACCGCCCGCAGAACTTCATCCAACGAGTGCCTCCAGCCGTGGGGGTCGTAATCGATCTCGTGGTCGCGCCAGGCGGCATGGCGCATGACGCCGATGGTACAACCCAGGGCGGCTGCCAGATAAACCTCATCCTCCGCGTTCAGCAGCGCGCGACCGGAAGGATTGTGAGGGGCACCGCCCAGCAGTTCGGCCAGGCGGTCGATTGTCGTCGCCGCACTCAGATGGGCGGTCACGTCATAAGTCCGAAAGACGTCGGCAAAGTCCAGAATCTCCAGCGCGCAGGCGCGGACGCCGCCCTCGTCCCAGTTTCGGTAGCGCCCGCTCCCACCGCCCGCCATCTCCGACCAGGGGGTGGGTTCGTCGTTGAGAGGCCCCAGATTAACCGCGTGCTCCAGCATCAGCTCTGGATAGACTTCGCGGCAGACCTCTGTCATCATCCGCCGGTAGGCAACTTCGCCAGCATGGCGTCCCACGTCAACTTTCCAGTAGTCGATACCCGCCTCACGGCTCCAGCGGGCGCGCTCCTCCCAATAGGCGCGGTGGTCGGCCATCGCCTCGGGCTCCTCCAGACCCGCCACCTGAGGCGCGACCCAGATGGCAGCGCCGCGCCAGCCGGCCTCCCAGCAGAGCCGGTTGAGGCAGGCCAGCCGTTCGGGCGGACTGCCGCTGCAGTCGGGGAAGCGGTCGCTGTCCACTACCAGGCTGCCCAGGCGCCAACGCTCCTCCTCGATGGCGATGCCGGCTGCCGTGTCCCAGCCGACGTCGAACATGACATACAGGTCGCTGCGCGCTTGCCGAAAGAAGCGGGTGGCCCAGCCGGGATCCTCGAAGAGGATCTGCTGGTTCAGGTTATTGTAGGGACCGTTCCAGGTGTAAAGGTCGACGTTGTCGGCCCCGTAATTTTGGGCGCCCCAGGTACACCAGTAGTTAGGCGTGGGGGTTATTTCTTC
>DATHSI010000233.1:0-54535 GCA_035464315.1 Candidatus Sulfomarinibacteraceae bacterium | reverse complement strand
AAAATTCGTCCGGCCCGGGATAGATGACCACAAAGGCCGGCATCTCGCCGTCAAACTCTGACCAGTGGTAGGTGATCGCCTGGTAGGCGACGCGCAGACCTTTCGGGTTCCCACCGCCGCGCCCGCCCGGCCACTTCACTTCCACGCCGAACCAGACGGGGTCGAAGCCGCGCTCGATAAGATGCGGCTTCGGGTACATGAGGTAGTTGAGAATGACTTTCGTGCCGTAGGGGATGAATGTGCCCTCGACTTCCGGCCGGATCTGGAAGTGGGATGATAACATCTGCATTAGATAAGACTTGAGCTTTGCTTCAGACATGACGTTGCCTCCGTGTGAGTGTATGCCCGTCTCTTGCTCAAGCCTCTATGTGCCCGCCCTTGCTGAAGGGGAGCGTAAGCGCTCGCGGTTACCTATTCCCGTTGCCCCATTGTCTTGAAAACTTCTCCTCTGTCAAACGAGGTTGTCAAACAATCCCATGGAGCGCGAACAACCCAATGATTTTTTGGGGAATGCTTGTCGGTGCGGCAGCGGAGGTGTTACTCGCCCACCGTTTTGGGCGTCTATCTATGGTGAGGTCCACAATTTGGACGCCCGTTGGCGGATCAAAAAAACCCCGGCCCTAAGGCCGAGGCTTTTCCTCCTAGTAGCGGGGGTTGGATTCGAACCAACGACCTCCGGGTTATGAGCCCGACGAGCTGCCTCTGCTCTACCCCGCATCGACAGGGCCTGATTATAACAGACGGACTGATAATGTCAAATTCGTTTACATAATTTTAATGGGAGAAGCGGTCCAGCCCGCCGTGAGGATCATGGACCTTTACCGTTCCACTTCCCAACATTTTGGCTTTTCCCTTAAGCTGTTCGACGAGTTCCTCGTCAGGCTCTCCGTAGATCTCGATTGCTTCCATGCGGATGAACTCGGAGAATCTGGGGAACATATCCCCGGCTACCTCCATGTGGGTGGCTAACGAAGCAGAGTCAGAGTGGATCTGGAGGACGGTCATTTGAGTCCGGTCCTCACTGAAGTAGACGTTGTAGGCGATTATCTGAGGCTCATTTGCATCCACAAATTCAATCAACTCATTCATAGCTTTCTTGAGCGCCTCGAACTTGCCGTCGCGGATCCTGGAGCGGTCGAAGTAGATGATTGGTTCAGACATACTATCTTTATCTTTCTCCTATGAATAGGTTACTTGTCCGCGCCAATTCTCTTGACGCCGTAGATCGGCTCTGCTACACTCGCGGTAGATCTTAACAACCGAACGAAAAGTGCTCAAGGTGTCCTGTGCCCCGGATGGTCGGACACAATGGCGAAACTGGTGGTCGGCGCCCGGCGTTTAACAGCGCCCGGTAGCCGAGAGTCCAGTACTGTCCCCGCAACTGTGAGGGGGAAGGGTGTAAAATGCCTTTCCTCTAAGTCAGGTCGCCCGCCCTGAGTAGGTTTCGGCCCGCGTGGGAAAGGGTCGGGAACTCTGACAAAGATGATTCTCGACCCGATGCGAAAAGCATCGGGTTTTTTGTTGCCAGGGCCTCGCTCCTTGCGCAAATCGTGCCCTATCCCTCTTGCGGGCGGCCCATCGCCGGGCCTACGGCGCAAAAAGCGTGCGCAACGAGGGCGCATCCTTTGCGCATAGCAAATAGGAGGAATTGGCATCGTGAGAAGTTTTAGGATTGCAGCGGCGGGGATAACCGCATTCGTGGCGCTGATGGCGCTACTTTTCTCTCTTAATCAGGCGTCTGTGGTGCAGGCGCAGGAGGATGGGGCTGCGCAGGCCACGGCCGTGAGCCGCGCGGCAGAGTGGCTGGTGGTGACCCACCAGAATGAGGACGGCGGCTATACCGGATTCAGTACAGGCGCAGGAAACGCAGCGTCGGACGTAGGGGGCACGGTGGACGCTGTGTTGGCGCTGGGCAGCAGCGGCTACAACGTGGCTGCGCCATTTGCCGACCGTGACAATACACCAATTACTTTCTTGAGCGAGAATTCTGAAGCGATGGCGGCCTACGCGGCGCAAGGGGGTGGACAGGCGGGCAAGCTGGTGCTGGCGCTGGTTGCCGCAGGCCAGAATCCACGGACGTTCGCCGGCCATGACTTCGTAATCAGCCTCACGCAGCACCTTTCGCCAACGGGAGAATATAATGCGAGCAGCCCTTTCGACAATTCCCTGGCGATGATGGCCCAGGTTGCTGTATCGGGCACGGCGCCGGTGAGTGCCACCGAGTGGCTTGTGGCGCGCCAGGCGACGGAGGGTGACCTCGCGGGCTCCTGGGATGACGGCTTTGGCACCGACGGAAATGTAGACGGCACAGCCATGGCCCTGATGGCTCTGGTGGCTGCCGGAGAAGGCACAGACAGCGACGCCGTGTCCCAGGCGCGCGAATTTCTGGAGGCTGCGCAGCTGGAGAGCGGCGGCTGGGGGTACACGCCGGAAGGGGCGGAAAGCGCGAACAGCACGGCGCTGGCAGTGCAGGCACTGAGCGCGTTGGGCGAAGATTTCTATAGTGAGTCGTCACCGTGGGCACAGAATGGTGTGTCGCCTCTGGCAGCGCTCCTGGACTGGCAGAGCGAGAGCGGTGCGTTTCAGACCGATTTTGGCGACGGGCCTTTTGATGACTTCTTTACCACTGTGCAGGCGCTACCGGCGGCGGCCGGCCGGGCCTTTCCACCACCCGCCCGGTACGAAGCGGTGCGGCAGGCGATCGCCTGTCTGGCTACGCTGCAGGATGATAGCACCGCAGGTTGGGCTGAGTTTGCAGGCACTGATCCGAATGCGGGCGGCACCGCGCGCGCCATTCAGGCGCTGGCTGCGGCAGGCGAGGATGTGACCGGCGCAGAGTGGCAACAAGACGGCAATGGGCCGGTGGAGGCCTTGGTGGACCTGACGCCGGCCTATCTGGCGCAGGGCCGCGGCGGACGCGTGGGGATTGTGATGCAGGGGCTGGCAGCGGCGCCGGCAGCCGGCATTGGGGTTGCTGACGTCGGCGGCCTCAATCTGGTGTTGAGCATGACACAGCACCTCTCACCTACCGGCGAGTACGCCGATACGTCCTTTGGCCCATTCAGTCACGCCGAAGCGATGTTAGGCTTGGCCAGCAGCGGAGAGCCGGTGGACCAGACGGCGGTGGAGTGGCTGCTGGCGGCGCATGATGCGGGCGACTGGGGAGGGCCTGACGCCACGGGAATCAGCCTGCAGGCCCTTGCTGCAGCCGGTGAATTACCTGACGACGTGCGAGAGATGGCCCAGGAGCGCCTGCGCGAGCAGCAGCTGGCAGACGGCGGCTGGGGCATGGAGGCGCCCTCCAGCCCCAATTCTACGTCTGAGGTGGCGCAGGGGCTGGCGGCTGCGGGCCAGAATCCCTTTGACCCTGCCTGGAGCCGTGTGCTGAGCGGCACGCTGCAGAATGCAGCCGACGCGGTGCTGGCGCAGCAGGCCGAGAACGGGTGCTGGCCCAATCTCTTTGGCCCGGGTGACGATCCTTACAGCACAACCGACGCCGTATTACTTCTTTCGTTGGCGCCGGAGTGGGGCGCAGCTGCGCGAGAAGCGGACGCTGTCGAGGAGGAGGCGACGGAGACAGCAACCGCGGAAGCCACGGCGACGGAAGCTGCGCCGCCGACCGAGGAGCCTACGGAAACCGCGCCAGCGCCGACGGAGACAGTGGCAGCGCCAATCGCGGAGGCGACGGCAACACCACCGTCTCCGGCGGAAGGTAGTGATGATGGTGCGGGCGTAGAAACACCGGCTGAAGAGGCCGGCGACGTCAACTGGCTGCTGATAGCTGTCGTTGTGGTGGTGCTCGCCGGCGCTGCTGCTGTGTTCATTAGTCGACGAGGATAGAAGAATGGGGCGCCGGAAATCGGCGCCCCAATGACCGTATGAAAGGAGTACGAATCCACTACCTGATCATCACTGCAATTGCCCTGGCTGCCGGCCTGTGGCTGGCAACGACGGCGCAGGCTCAGGAGGCGGACCAGAACCGCGCGGCGCTGGTGATGCGCTTCGACGAGGGTGACGTGGCGACTTACTGCGTGGCCTTTGAGGAGCCGGAGATTACGGGTCTGGAACTGCTGCAGCGCTCCGGCGTGGCTCTGGAGATCGAGGATATAGGCATGGGCGTCACTGTCTGCCGGGTGGATGAGACCGGTTGCCCGGCCGATAACTGTTTCTGTGAGTGCCAGGGCGGTGAATGCCGCTACTGGTCTTACTGGTACCAGAACGATGGCCAGTGGCGTTATGCGGCGTTGGGGGCGCACGCCCGCATGGTGGGCGACGGCGTCGTGGAAGGGTGGTCTTGGGGGCCCGGTTCGGTCAGCGAGGCAACCTCGCCGCCGCCTGTCACCTTCGAGGAAGTATGCGCTGCAGACGACGAAGCGCCGGATGAGGCAGTTGGAGCCGGCGAGAGCGGAGAACAGGCTGCGGTAGCCACAGAGATGCCGGCCGCAGACGCCACGGCGGCAAACCAACCGCCGGCAGCCGGCGAGGGCGAAAATAATGGTCAGAGTGGCCTGACGTCTTACGTGGTGTTTGGCGTCATTGCCGTGTTGTTGTTGGCAGCGTTGTTTGCCGGGCGGCTGGCGAGGCGCAGAGGATGAATCGCTTCTTCTCCGGCCTGATTTATGCGCTGGGCCTGGCTATTGGCGTTCTGGCCTTTGCCTACCCGTTCCTCCAGAGCGAGATCGTTCAGGGAACGCAGGTCGAGGCAACGGCAGAGTTTCCCCTCTCCACGCCGTTACTGACCATGATCCTGCTGGGGGTGTGTTTGATGGCGCTGCTGGTAGAGATGCAGGGCGAGGCCGCCAGCGCCAAAGTGGCCGCGGCGCTAGGTATGATGGTGGCTGTGGCCTCTGTGCTGCGTTTCGTGGAGACGGCCATTCCGGGGCCCGGTGGCTTTACGCCCATCTTTGTGCCGGTGATACTGGCCGGCTACGTGTTCGGGGCCCGCTTTGGCTTTCTCATGGGCGTGTTTACGTTGTTGGTATCGGCGCTGATTACGGGCGGGGTGGGCCCGTGGCTGCCCTACCAGATGTTCGTGGCGGCCTGGGTCGGCTTCAGCGCCGGCTGGTTGCCGCATCCCGCGCAACCCCGGGCGGAGCTGACCATGCTGGTTCTCTTCGCCATCCTATGGGGTTTTCTGTACGGCTTTCTCACCAACCTTTACTTCTGGCCCTTCCTCAGCATTGAGAGCCAGATGAGCTGGGAGCCCGGCGCGGGTTTCCTGAGCGGTTTCCAGCGTTATCTGGCGTTCTACGCCGCCACCTCGTTTTTGTGGGATGTGATCCGTGCGGCGGGGAATGCTGCGCTTGTGCTGGTCCTGGGGCTGCCGACTGTGCGCGCGTTGTTGCGCTTTCGTAACCGCTTCCAGTTCCAATTGCATACCGCGGGCGGCGAAGGACGGGCGGGATGAAAGAGCAAGCCTACTTCGACGCGCGCGCCTGGCTGGTCTGGTTGCTGTCGGCGGCCGCGGTGACGATGCTAACGCGCAATCCGCTGTATACGTTGCTCCTATTGCTTGTCTCCCGCGTGGTTGACGACAGTTGCGCCGCCGACGACAGCGAGCTGCAATTGCCCCTGGGCCGTCTGGCGGTTGTTATTCTGCTTTTTTCCGGTGGGTTTAATGCGCTGTTCGTAAACCAGGGCGCGACGGTCCTTGCCCGCCTGCCTGCCGCTTGGCCGCTAATTGGCGGACCTATCACGCTCGAGGGCGTGGCTTATGGGCTGGAGACAGGGCTGATCCTGCTGGCGTTGCTTTCCTTCTTTCTGGCCTTCAACCGCATTGTGCCGGTGAGTGCTTTGGCGCGTCTTGCGCCGCGCGCCTTTCAGGACCTTGGCGTGGTGTTGCTCATTGCGTTGACCTATGTGCCGGAGACGGCGCGCAACGTGCAACGCATTCGGGAGGCTCAGGCCGTGCGCGGGCACCGTCTGAAAAGTATGTGGGATTGGCGGCCGTTGATGGTGCCGCTGCTGGTGGGAAGTCTGGAACGGGCCATGATGCTGGCAGAGGCCATGGTGGCCCGTGGCTTTGGCGCGACCCGCGAGCGGCAGCAGAGCGCGCGAGCCCTGGCCGGGTTGGCCGGGGGCCTGGGGTTGGTGCTCGCCGGTTGGGTGACGGCCCTCTGGTGGGGCGCGATTGGGTGGGCAATTGCAGCGGGCGGCGTCGCATTGCTCCTTTTCCAGGTGTGGCAAAACGGGCGGCGCGTGGAAGCGACGCGCCACCGGGCCGAGCCCTGGTCGCTGTGGGATACGCTGCTGATAATTGCTTCCTTGATTCCGCTGGCAATGCTTTTATTATTGCCGCTGCTCACTGGGCAAGAGGTCGGTAGCTATTCACCTTATCCGCGGCTGCAACTGCCGCCGTTTCATCCCCTGCTGGGGACCTCGTTCCTTTTGTTTGTGATGCCGGCGATTGTCGTTTCCCTCCTATTTACATCGCCGTCGAAAGAGAGTGTACATGATCACCGTTGAGAATTTGAGTTACACCTATCCTGACGAGGAGCGTCCCGTGCTTCGGGATGTCTCGTTGGCGATTTCTGCCGGCGAATTTGTGTTGCTGACCGGCCCGTCAGGGGCCGGCAAGTCGACCCTCCTGCGCACGCTGTCGGGCCTCGTGCCCCATTTCAGCGGCGGGGCCATTGCCGGACGCATCCGCGTGGCGGGAAAGGATCCCATTGCCGCCGGGCCGCAACAGATGAGCCGCACGGTGGGTATGGTATTCCAAAATCCCGAGGCGCAGTCGGTGGTTGACCGCGTAGAGGCTGACGTAGCCTTCGCGCTGGAAAACGCAGCTGTTCCGCCGGCGGAAATGCGCATTCGCGTAGAGGAGGCGCTGAATTTGCTGGAGCTGGCGCCGTTGCGCGATCGGGCCCTGCACACCTTGTCCGGCGGAGAGCGACAGCGAGCGGCAATTGCCGCCGCCCTGGCTCTGCGCCCGCGCGTGTTGGTGTTGGACGAGCCCACCAGCCAGCTTGATCCGCAGGCGGCGGCCGATGTGTTGGGCGCCCTGGTGCGCCTTAATGAGGATGTGGGCCTGACCATCGTGCTATGCGAGCACCGCCTGGAGCGGGTGGTACGTTACGCCGAGCGAGTCGTGGCCCTGGAGCGGGGGGCTGTGGTGGCTGATGGTCCGGTTCCCGACATCCTCGAGCGCCTGCCGCAGTTGCCGCCGCTGAGCCGGTTAGGCCGGGAGTTGGGCTGGAACCCGTTGCCCCTGACGGTGAAGCAGGGACGAACACATGCACGGCGCCTGCCGCTGCCGCCGAACGGTGATGGCGTCTCACTGAATACTGGGGATCGGGCGCCGCAGGCCGGCAGCAATCGGCCTTTGCTGGAAGCGCGAAATGTGCGTTTTGCCTATGACCGGCAGCCTGTGTTGCGCGGCATTGACCTGACGGTGCGCGAGGGGGAAGCGGTGGCGCTGATGGGGCGCAACGGTTCCGGTAAATCCACCTTGCTCAAGTGCCTGGTGGGGTTGCTACGGGCGCAGCAGGGGGAGGTGCAGATCGAAGGGGAACCGATCGCCGGGCGTAGTGTGGCCGATGTCTGTCGCCGCGTGGCCTATCTGCCGCAGGCGCCGGATGATCTGCTGTTTGCGGAGACCGTGCGCGACGAGCTGGAGACGACGTTGCGCAACCACGGTTTGCGGAACGGGTCAGGGCGCATCGATGCTTTGTTGCAGCGATTAGGGCTGATGGCGCACGCCGGCGCCTACCCCCGTGACCTGTCGGTGGGCGAGCGGCAGCGCGTGGCGTTAGGCGCGGTGACAATCACTGAGCCGGCATTATTGCTGCTGGACGAGCCGACTCGCGGCCTGGATTACGCAGCCAAGGAACAACTGGTGGCGCTGTGGCGCGGGTGGCAGCGCGACGGGTTGGGCTTGCTGCTGGTGACGCACGACGTAGAATTGGCGGCACAGGTGGCGCAGAGAGTGATCATTCTGGGCGATGGCGAAGTCATTGCCGACGGTCCGGCAGGCCAGGTGCTTGGCTCCTCGCCTCTCTTCGCGCCGCAGATTGCGCGCCTCTTTCCCAGCCAGAATTGGCTGACGGTGGAGGACGCGCTGGGTGCGCTGGCGCCGGAGAAGGTATGAGACATTGTGAGCTGTACAGGCGCACGTAGTGGATAAGGAGACGGTATGCCGCGATTGACCAGGATCTATACAGGGAAGGGAGACGACGGGACGACGGCCCTTAGCGGTGGGCAGCGCGTGGGCAAGGATACCCTGCGTGTAAGGGCCTATGGCGACGTTGACGAGCTAAACGCCGCTATCGGCGTGGCCCTGGCGCACGACCTCAGTGATAGGGTGGCCGAACTCTTAGGCGATATTCAGAATGAGCTGTTCCACCTGGGATCAGACCTTTCGTTCCTTGAAGCGGACAAGGCCGAGTACGAAGTGCCGCAGATTGCCGCGGAACACGTGCAGCGTCTAGAAAGTGTCATGGATGAGATGCTGGCGGTGGTGGGGCCGCTGGAGAACTTCATCCTTCCCGGCGGCTGTCTGCAGGCGGCGCAATTGCACGTCGCAAGAACAGTCTGCCGCCGGGCCGAACGCAGCGTCGTCGCGCTGGCTCGTGAGGAAGCGATCGGCGAGCACGCGCTTACTTATCTCAATCGTCTGTCCGACGCGCTGTTCGTTATGGCCAGATACGAGAATCACCGTCGAGGTGTGGAGGAGCCAATCTGGGATTCTCGGGCCTGACCGGATTGTGACGATTGCCATATTTCGGGTAAACTCGGGGCATAGCTGGCTCACTATTATCATAGGAGAATAGAACGGCAGTGCTCGATAATCTGAATTTATTGGCCATTCTCATTATTGCTCTTTGGGCGGCGGCAATTGCCTATTACTTCTACACATCGCGACAGCAGAAAGAGATTCGCGAGGATCTGGAGCAGTTGCGCGCAATGTTGGACGAGGAGAACGAGGGCCCCAAGTAGAAGCTTATGGTAAGGTTTCGACAATGGATAGGGATCGCTGCGCTGCTTCTCCTTGTGCTGCTTGTGAGCGCCTGTCAGGATAGCGGCCCGGATCCCTGCAACGAGGAAGGAACACTGTTCACCGACGATTTTAGCCCCGATCGTAATTGCGGTTGGGCCTTGTATAATCGCAGTGGCGCCGTAGCCACGATAGAAGAAGGCGTGTTGCGCATGACCACAAGCCAGCCGGGCCAGATCTGGTGGACGAACCCGGGCAGGAGTTTTGACGACGTAGTCATTACGGCCAACGTGGAGCTTGTGAGCGGTCCCCAGGACAATGCCCTGGCTCTCATTTGTCGCTACCAGAGCAGTGAGAATTTCTACGTTTTCCTCATCAGTAGCGATGGTTATTACGCTATTGGCAAGTATCAGAGCGGAAACAATCAGGTGACGTACCTCACCGGCGATGGGCAGTACGCGCCCTCCGATGCCATCAACCAGGGACAGGCAGGCAATACGATGCGGGCCACGTGTATTGGCAACGAGCTCACGCTGACCGTGAATGGTCAGACGGTGGATTCGGTGACCGATCCCACGTTTGTCACCGGGGATATTGGCGTGGGCATCAGTACCTTTCAACCCGGATCGCTGGTGGTGGCTTTTGACGACGTGCGCGTACTGGCGCCATAACGCACCATGGCTGGTCGCGCGCGTTCTTTCTATGGCTCCTCCTTCCTGAGCTTCCTCCTCCTCACAATCTCTTTTTTGAGTGGCTGCCGCACACAGCCGGCGGGTGAGGGCATCCCCTTGGGCTCCGAGGTAATTTTCAGCGACGAGTTTGACGAGGGGGCAAGCGGACCCTGGCGCCTGGAGGGAGATGATCTGAGCCGGGCAACGATTGCCGATGGGCATCTGTTGCTGGCGGTCAATGCGCCTTCCAGCGTGCACTATGTCACACTAACTGAACCGTCTTTTTCCGATTTCGTTTTGCAGGTAGACGCGACGCAGTTAGCCGGAAACCCGGCGTCGAGCTACGGTATACTGGCGCGCATCGCTGGCGAGCAGCAATTCTACCGTTTCGAGGTCACAGGGAGTGGGGAGTATACGGTGGAACGCCACGATGGGCCGGGAACTTACGAACGGTTGACGGATGGCTGGGAGACGTCATCTGCGCTGCAGACGGGCGTAGGGGCGACGAATCGTCTGGTCGTCGTCGCTGCCGGCAGTTCGCTCTCCTTTTATGCGAATGAAGATCTGCTGACGCGAGTCAATGATGGACGTTATCAGGCGGGGACTATTGCTCTTGATGCGGGGACGTTTGGCCAGGGTGACCTGCAGGTTGCTTTTGACAACGTGCGTATCAGCCGACCATAAAGCAAAAAAGAGCCTGCGGATGCGCTGTTCAAAGCGCGGCCCGCAAGGCTCCTTTTCAGTTCAGAGGTGGTTAATCTATCAGGCGACCATCTCCTCGTCGGCAGCTTCCTCAGATTCTTCCGAAGATGCTGGCGCCTCGTCAGATACTGTCTCATCGTCATCGCTTGCCTCAGTATCGCTCACCACCGCTTCCGCCTCGGCAGATTCCCCGGCTTCGTCGGTCTGTGTGCGACTCTCATCAACCTGAGTCTCTTCGACAACTGACGCTTCTACCTGATCCTCGGCCGTAGCATTCTCCTGTGCTTCGGCTTCCGCCTCGACCTCAGCTTCCGCCTCGACCTCAGCTTCCGCCTCAACCTCAGCTTCTGCCTCGACCTCAGCTTCCGCCTCAACCTCAGCTTCCGCCTCGACCTCAGCTTCCGCCTCGGCTGCTGCCTTGGCCTCTGCTTCCTCCTGGCGACGCATCCATTCGATCTGTTCCTCGGAGGTTACGCGCCGTAGACTGAGGCTCAGGCGCTCCTCGTAAGGATCGATGTCGATAATACGCACGAGTACTTCATCACCGGTACGGATGATGTCGTGGATGGAGGCCGGGCCAAAGATGTCAATTTCGCTGACATGAACGAGGCCCACCACACCACTTTGCACCTCGACGAAGGCGCCAAAGTCTTCCACGTTGGTTACTTCGCCGGCAATGAGATCGCCGATGTTGTACCGTTCTTCGATGGTGTCCCAGGGGTTAGGCAACACGGCTTTGCGACTAAGGCTGACGCGCTCGCGCTCGACGTCCACATCCTGGATTTCGACTTCCAGTTCCTCGCCGACTTCCAGAACTTTGGAAGGATGTTCGACACGATGCCAGGCCAGCTCGGAAACGTGCAGCAGTCCGCTGACGCCGCCGCCGAGATCGACGAAGGCGCCATAGTTAACGATGTTAGCCACGCGGCCCTCGATGACCGACCCAACTTCCAGATCGCGCAGGCGGCGCTTGCGCTGTTCTTTGTGCGCTGCTTTGGCGGAGAATATCAGGCGCCGGCGCTGCTGATTTACTTCCAGAACCTTGACGAGCAGCGTTTCGCCCACTTTCCGCGCTTTGCGCGATTCGACTTCGGACTGGTTGCCACCGTAGCGCAGATCAGGCACGTGGGAGTTGGGTACGAAGCCCTGTAATTGTCCGAATTTGACCAGAAGACCGCCCTTGTTGTAGCCATCGACGTCCAGTTCCAGCGTCTCATCCTGGTCGATGAGCGCTTCTGCACGGTTCCAATCTTTCTGCTCGAGGCCTTTGTTGATTGATACCAGCAGTTCTTCATCGCCAACCGGAGTCTTCAGTACGTAGACCGGGATTTCTGCGCCTCTCTCAAGGCTTTGCACCAGGTCTTCCTCGAGGCGCTCGAGGTCTGTGTGGGGGACGATGGCATCGCGCTTAGCGCCGACGTCCATAAAGATGGCGTCGTCCTCGACGCGCAGGATCTCGCCCTGAAGGATTTGCCCACGTTGGGGCAGGGTGTAATCGTACTGATCCAACAGTTCTTCAAACGAGACCGCCGCGTCTGTCGCCTCCCGATTGTCTCCATTTTGTTCAGTAATACTTGTAGTCATAGATCTCCTTTTTCTATTTTACACTAATTGGTTAATAAAACGGGTCGTGGATAGCGACCGGATGGATCTGCCGGTGCACGGGCTATCCAGCAACCTTGGCTGTACTCTTTTGGAGGATTGCCTGCATACGCTGGCGGGCCTCCTCTTCGTCCAGCCCTTTGCATACGGACCATTCCCGCAAGAAACGGTCTGTGAAGCGGCGTAAGGCACGCTCCTCAGTGTTGTTCAGGCGCCGCTGCGCCCGCCGGCCCCAGAGGTCTCGAATCAGACGCGCCATTTCCTGAAGCGATCCACCGGACTTAACGCTGTTGATGCGCTTCTTGCGCGTGTTGTGGTTGGAATGCATCTCCTCAGGGGGCCTTTGAAGAATGTCGATGATCTCATCGAACTCTTCGTCGGAGGCCAGGGGCCGGAACCAGCGATTTTCTGCTTTATCCAGCGGTACCCACAACGTTTTGTTCTTGGTGACCACCTTGTAGTATGTCGTACTGTCGCCGCCTAGCTCTTTTTCTTCAATACATTCGATTTCACCAACGCCATGATGGAGATGGACGATCCAATCTCCGGGGGCATAGGTCAAATTAACATTCTCGGCCATTGGCGTCTCCTTTTGAACTTAAGCAACAGTCTACCGACTTACCTGACTCACTCGCGATTTGCCTGGCAATTCACGCAGAGAGTGGCGTGGGGAAGGATTTCAAGCCTCTCAGGACTGATGTTTTCGCCGCAGGACATGCAGTACCCATAGGTGCCATCGTCCAGCCGCTGCAACGCATTTTGCACCTGCTCCAGGCGCTCGCGTTCGATTGCCAGAAGCGCGGTGCTGCGTTCGCGAGTAGCGTAGGCCTGGGCGAGGTCACTACGATCGGGGTTGCGCCCTTCGTTGTTCCCGTCCAGTTTTTGGGTAATGCTTTCCTGCAACTTCTTTGCCTCATCCTCTAACTGCTGTCGAATAGATTCGGTATCGAGGACGTTGTCCATGGATGCTTTACCTCCCACGACGCCTGCTCAGCCGGTCGCCCTGGTAAGGGCTTATGGACAAAGCCTCAATAAGTCCTTACCAGCGCTGACGGGCAAGTAAACGGACATCCGGTTACCGTCTGCGGTTGCGCCGTCTGGCGCGCCGGATAGCCTTCTTCATCTTAATCCGCTTCAATTCACTCTTTGGAATGTGCCACCGTTTGCGGCGAGCGGAGCTCAAAACCTGGCTCTTTACCACCTTCTTGCGAAAGCGACGCAGTAACTGTTCCTGGCTCTCACCCGGTCTCAGTTCAACTTTCGGCAAATGTTTCACCTCCTTCTACTCACGGTAATGCTGCAGATGCATGCACGATGTGCAGCAAGCAGCCAGTTTAGAATTCAGCAAGCGCTACATCGTTTTCATGATGCAGGCGCGTTACCATCTAGTAGTCTTCTGCTCAGTCAAAACCGGGGCTACGCGACGCGTCCACGCGTGATCGCGTCTTGCGAAACCCCTGAGTCGTTCCTTTTCCCGATTTGTTGCGTGTAAGAGGGTGCTGAGATGGTAATCGAAGCAAGGCCCAATCTTGTAATAGGAGCCTACTCCCACTGCCGGTGTGCTCGATTACGATTGCTCGTTTGCGTGCGTAGCCTCAACCGCCAATTTTTGCCATCGAGTCGTTGCTCGCGCGCGCAGCTAACAGGCAACACATCAAGCCCAGGAGTCTTCGCTGACTCTACCGGGCTCACTAGATTTCACTCAATTGTTTGTTTTGCGAAGAAGCAATCAGCTTTTCCGTCACCTGCCTTATTTAGGATTTTGCGCCACCATAATACACGCTTGCATAAGACGCGGCCCCCTGGTATGACTTAGAAGTCCGCACACCAATACGATCAAGGCGTACAGTGGTGGCACGGTCCTATGGTATCATAAGCGGCCGATTTTGTCGAATTTTCGAACGCTAATTCATTCTTTACGGGGTATTTTTAGTGACTACTGGAGAGGGGCAACCATTAACATGGCGTCGGAGGGTTGAAGAGGCGCTGGGCGCGCCTCTGGAAAGCGTTGAGCCGCTGGGCGGTGGGTGTATCGGACAGGTCTTCCGCTTGCAGTTGGCCAACGGCGACCAGCGGGTGGCCAAAGTGGATGAGGGGCCGCAGCCCAGACTAGATGTCGAGGCCTTTATGCTACAGTACCTGCGGGAACACAGCAACCTGCCGGTACCGCGCGTCTACTATGCCGAGACCGATTTGTTGGTCATGGAGTTTTTACCCGGCGAGAGCCGTTTTTCGGCCGAGGCACAGGCGCATGCTGCCGAGTTACTGGCAGCGCTCCATAATGTGACGGCGGATCGCTTTGGTCTGGAACGCAGTACGCTTATCGGTGGGTTGCACCAGCCGAACCCCTGGTATGACAGTTGGATCACGTTCTTCGCCGAAAAACGCCTGCTCTACATGGCGCGCGAGGCGGAGATGGCCGGACGTTTGCCGGCGCAGGTGAGGCGGCGCTTGGAGCGGCTCGTCGTTGCCTTGCCCCGGTGGCTGGAGGAGCCAGCGGCGCCGTCGCTGATTCATGGCGATGTGTGGACGACGAACGTGCTGGCGCGTGAAGGGCGAATCGCCGGCTTTCTCGATCCGGCCATATACTACGCGCATCCGGAGATTGAACTGGCTTTTACCACCTTATTCGGCACTTTTAGAGAGCCTTTTTTCCGGCGCTACCAGGAGTTACGCCCTATTGAGATGGGCTTCTTTGAGGAAAGGCGTGACCTTTACAATCTCTATCCTTTGCTGGTACACGTACGCCTCTTTGGCGGAAGCTACGTGCAATCGGTTAAGCGTGTCCTGCAACAGTTTGGGTTCTGACCATGGTACGAAGACTCGTTGACCTGTATCATCCCGGTGATCGGGTAGAGATCTTCATTGAGAGAGCCCCAACCCAGGGTTGGATGCCGGGGCAGGTCACGGCGCACGCTTTTCCTGGTGTGTGGGTGCAGACTGACTCAGGACAGCGCTGGTTTGTCACCAATCGCCGCCGCATACGACCCCTGACCCATTATCCAGATGCAGAAGAGCGCTAACGGGATGTAAACTCGCCGCTGCTATACTTCTCAAGCGCTACAAGAGTCAATGACGGCGCTATCCTTAGCCTGCGCCGCTTTGTAAAGGAGTAAAGGATGATGGATGAACTTGATTTTACCATTGAGATGACCAGCGACCTGACCGACAAAGAACTGGAGCGTGCGCTGATGGCCGAGGCAGAGTCAGAGCTACGCAAGCTGGCCTCCGGTCATAGCGACATAAGGGGGGCAGCTGTCACAGTGCGCCAGCCGGGTAAAAAGGAAACGCCCCCGCTTCACGAGGCGACTGTCGTCGTCTATGCCCGGCCGGAGAACGTCGTAGGGAAGGAGAAGCAGGACACGCCGTCCGGCGCTCTGAAGGGGGCTCTGGACGCCGTGGAGAAGCAGATTCGGAGGAAACGAGAGATGCTGCGCGAGCACTGGGAGCAGCCGCAGAATGACCCGGTGACCAGGGAAGTGTTGGAAGTTGCGGCAGCCGAAGAGGAGATTTCTGAGGAGATGGCCGAGCAAGATGAGGCCGCAGGAAGTGAAGGAAACGTGTAGGATCGTCCGCTAAAAGGGTCGTCAATGGCCAATCTTGAGCGTGAGGAGTAGCAGCTGCGGTGAGAAGTGATGTGGTGGAGCGGCTGCTGGAAATCAACGAGAATTTTTACGCAGGGCTTGCCAGACCATTTGCGCGGACGCGGGCGCGCCCACAGCCTGGCTTTGAGCGCCTTCTAGATTATGTGCCGGTCGGGCCGGGGCGCCTTCTGGACCTCGGTTGTGGCGAGGGACGCTTCGGACGATTCTTTCTGGCGCACTTTCCTGCGGTGGATTACGTGGGAGTGGATGCCAGCGCGCCGTTATTGGAGCGGGCGCACCAGACCTTGCCAGGCCGCTTCTACCAGCGCAATCTGATGGATGAAGGCGCGCTCCGGGGGCTGGGCCGCTTTGATGTCGTGAGTCTATTGGCCGTGCTGCAGCATATCCCGGGCCACGCCAACCGCCTGCGCCTGTTGCGCACTATTGCCGGTCACATGCGCGCTAAGGGCCGGCTCTTTGTCTCCACATGGCAGTTCATGGATAGCGCGCGACAGCGCCGGAAGCTAGTGGACTGGTCAGAAGTGGCGCTGACGCCCGATGATGTGGAGGGCGGCGATTATCTGTTGACGTGGCGTTCTGGTGGTTTTGGCATAAGATATGTAGCATATATTGATCCGCAAGAAATGCATGAGCTGACCACGGCTGCCGGTTACGGGGTCGTGGACCAGTTTCGCAGTGACGGCAAAGAGGGCGATCTAAATCTATACACGGTGCTGGAGCCCCTGGGAGACAATTCTGCCTGATGCGGGCGCTCCCTGGGGCGAGACGTGGTCGAGTTGACATAGTTTTTGGCCCAATGCTACAATTTTGACGCGGAGTTAGTTAGGAATGACACTTAAAGAGCAGTTACAGGATGACGTAGAGAAGGCGATGCGCTCTGGCGACCAGCAGCGTCGTAACGTGTTGCGGCTGATGTTGGCCGCTATCAAGCAGGAAGAAGTGGACGAGGGCCACAGCCTTAACGAGGAAGAGGTGCGCGCTGTGCTGGCGAAGCAGGCGAAACAGCGGCGTGAAACGATTGCCGATGCGCAGCGCGCCGGCCGCCGTGAAATGGCGGCATCGGAGCGGGCGGAGCTGGCAATCATCAAGGATTATTTGCCGGAGCAAATGGATCGCGACGAGATACGGGCGCTGGCCAGAGAGGAAATAGAAGCGGTGGGTGCAACCGGCATGAAAGACATGGGTCAGGTGATGGGCCGGCTGATGCCGCGACTCAAGGGCCGCGCTGACGGCAGCGTGGTGAGTGAGGTTGTGCGCGAGCTGTTGGCCTGAGCGCCAGAGGCCGCGTGCATCGATGGTTAAAAATTCTATGACAGAGGCAGAAACGAGAACCGATACGGGTAGGCGTCTGCAGCAGATAACGCAGGGATCGTTACTCTGGCTGTGGGCCGCGGCGCTCACAGTAGGCCTGACCCTGGTTCTTTCCTTCAATCTGGTCTCCCGGACCCAGGTCTCTGTGACGGTTGGTGAGCCGGCCAACCAGGATGTTGTCGCCCCGCAATCGATTTCCTACTTTAGCGACGTGTTGACCGACCAGGCGCGCGAGCAGGCCATGGCGTCGGTGGACAACGTGTACACGACGCCCGATCTGATTATTGCGCGGGCCCAGGTGAATCAGGCGCGGGCCATCTTTAACTTCATCGACGTGGTGCGCGCCGACTCTATGGCTGGGGAGGAGACAAAACTCGGCTACCTGAGCGCCATCGAAGGTGTGACCATCGACGCCGAAATCGGGCAGATGCTGTTGGCGATGAGCGGCTCTGATTACGAAGCCGTTAAAGCAGACGTCATTAATATTATAGAAGAGGTGATGCGCCGTGAGATTCGCGATGATTCCGTAGCGGTCAACGAGGCGCGGCGCGCGGCGCGCAACCAGTTCAGCTTCAACCTCACGCAATCCCAGGAACGTGTCGTCACGAGTATTGTGCCGCAGTTCGTCGTTCCCAATTCCTTCTTTAACGAGGAAGCGACCACCGAACGGCGCAGTGAAGCGGCGGAGGCCGTGGAGCCGCAACGCCAGAGTGTGTTGCAGGGGCAATACATCATCCGTGTTGGTGAAGAAGTAACGCCGGCGCACATGGAGATGCTGGAGAGGCTGGGCCTGCTGCAACCGGAGATTAGCTGGTGGGGTGTCGGCAGCATTTTCATGGCTGTTGTGCTGGTTGTCAGCCTGCTCACGCTCTACTGGCATCGCTTCCATAGTTCGTTGCAGGAGTCGCCCCGCTACCTGCTCCTCTTTGGCGCGATCATCTTACTCTTCGTCCTGGGCGCCAAGTTGCTGGTTCCTGGGCAGGGTATGATCGCCTATCTATTCCCCACGGCAGCGATGTCCATGTTGCTGGCGGTTATCTATGACGAGCGGCTGGCGATTTTTTCCAGCGTTACGGTTGCGGTGTTGGTTGGGTTGGTGGCGCAAGAGTCCCTGGAATTGACATTTTACATGGCCATCGGGCCGCTCTTTGCGGCGCTCACCCTGCGGGATGCGCAGCGCATCAATGCTTTCTTCCGCGCCGGCCTCGTCGCTGCGTTGGCCAATATGCTGGTCATTCTCGTTTTCCGCATGTCGCCGGACGTGGCGCCGGTGGAGATTCTGCAGCTGCTGGCCTTTAGCATTGGCAACGGCCTTATTTCCGCAAGCATTACCCTGGCGGGATTCTTTGTCGTTGGCAGCGTATTTGGCATGATGACCACTTTGCAGCTCCAGGAACTCTCACGACTGGATCATCCGCTGTTGAAAGATTTGCTTCGCCGCGCGCCGGGCACCTATCATCACAGCATCATGGTAGCCAATCTGGCGGAGCAGGCTGCGGAGCGGGTGAGGGCCAATAGTGCGTTGGTGCGAGTGGGCGCCTTTTATCATGACATCGGTAAGATGAACCGCCCTCCGTTCTTTACTGAGAACCAGGAAGGCATCGATCCGCACGATACACTAGATCCCTATAGCAGCGCGCGCATTATTATTAGCCACGTACAGGACGGCCTGCAGCTGGCGCGCAAACACCGCCTTCCGGACCGCATTCAGGACTTCATCGCCGAACACCACGGCGACCGGTTGGTGTTGGTCTTTTTCAAGAAGGCTCAGGAGCAGGCTGAGGACGGCGCCACGGTGGATGAGGCTCGATTCCACTACAGCGGGCCGCGGCCCCGTTCGCGTGAGTCGGGCATCGTGCTCCTGGCCGACTCAGTAGAAGCTGCGTCGGCTGCTGTGCGCCCGAACAATGGGGAGTCGATTGAGAAGCTGGTCAATAAGATCGTTGAGGATCACATCAAGGAAGGGCAGCTCGATAATTCGGATCTGACGCTGGGAGACATACGCGAGATCCGTGAGTCGTTCATCGAGACGCTGAAAGGACGCTTCCACGTGCGTGTGAAATACCCCGGCAACGAAGAGCTGGCGCCGCTTCCAGACACGCCAGTGGTTCCGGGTCCACAGACGGAGCCAGAGCGGGCGCTGCCGCGTCCTCTTTCCCGGCCTGCCCTGACGCGAGCCGGCCGGGGTGATTCCTGATGAGCTCTGCCCAGTACCACGTTGATGTGCAGGTGGCTGCGGAACTGGAAGACGCGAGCGCCGGCGATGTGCGCGAGGCGGCCCTCGCAGTGCTCCGGCACCAGAACGTCCAGGCGCCGGCCGAGCTTTCTATTTTGCTCACCGACAGCGAGAGCGTAAGGCAATTAAATCGCACCTATCGCGAGCGGGACGAGGCCACGGACGTATTGAGCTTTCCCAGTGGAGAAATGATGCCCGGTGCGGAGCATTACCTGGGCGATGTGGCTATTGCCATCCCGGTCGCCAGGGCCCAGGCCGCGCGATCCGGACATGAGCTGCAGGCGGAACTGGCCTTGCTCACCATCCACGGCATTTTACATCTGCTGGGATATGACCATGCAATCCCTGATGAAAAGGAACAGATGTGGCAGGTACAAGAAGAAGTGCTGTCACAGCTGGGCCTGCACGTGATTCCCACCGAAGAGTAGACCTCTGGCACACAATGAGCCTCCAACCAGAAAAAGAACCGTACAGCCGCCTGAAGAGCTTTCAGTATGCGTTTGAGGGCTGGTGGTATGTGCTGCGAACGCAACGGAACGCCTGGATTCACGCGGTGATTTCTACCGGCGTGGTCGCCGTCGCGCTGTGGCTCGGTCTGAGCCCTGGCGACTGGGCATTATTGATCCTGACAATGATGATCGTGTGGATGGCTGAATTTACGAATACAGCCATCGAGGCATTGGTAGACTTGAGCATGCCCCGCCAGCACCCGCTGGCCAAAGTTGCCAAAGACGTTGCGGCGGCAACGGTGCTGGTAGGCGCCATCGGCGCTGTGTTAATCGGCGTGCTAATTCTGGGCCCGCCCCTGTGGGAGCGACTGTTGGGCTAAGCGCGAGGGGACTATCGTTCGATTGTTCAGGCGCTACTTCTATGCTTAATGCTCAGGTCTGATAGCGGGGGCGATCGTCTTCTGGAATCTGCGACAGTGGTGGATTTGCTGTGTCTCGTTGCGAAAGAGAGGGGGCGTCCACGCCCCAGTCCAGGCCGATCTCCGGGTCGTCCCAGGCGATGCCGTATTCATCGCTGCTGTCGTAGTAGTTATCGACAACATAGGTGAGCGTGACCTCGGAGAGGGCAGCGAAGCCGTGGGCTACACCGATGGGAATGAAAAGTCCCATATTCTGCTCGGCGCTCATTTCCACGATTTGCGTGGCGCCGCAGGTGGGTGAATCGGGCCGGATGTCGACCAGACCGGCTCGTATGCGGCCGCGCATAACGTACCAGTAATCTACCTGGTGGAAATGGTAGTGGAGGCCGCGCACAACCCCCGCGCGGGAATCGGAGCGGTTCGTCTGTATGGCTGTCCAATCGCGTTGGGGGAACCATTCCTTTCGAAACGTCTCCAGGAAGCGTCCCCGCTCATCCTCAAACGCGGTCAGGTGGGCCAGATAAAGGCCCGCGATCTGTTCCGATTCTACGATGTTCACCATGTGTTGTTATTCCCTCATTTTCTACTTGGCCAGAGGATTGTAACGGATTTTGGAAGTGGTACCAGTGATGAAAATGCCGTAGAGACTCTTCACGCCGCCGGGAAGTTGGTTATAATCACTCTTGTAGCCATGAAATCGCTTTGAATTCAGAGAACACACAGAACGTTTTGTAACAGAGATGACGGAGCTGCAAAAAGAGCAGCGGGAATCGAATAGCGAGGTAGCATCGGGCGACGCGCCGCTTATCGAAAAGTCGCCGCTGTGGAGCCGCACGACGAAGACGATCGTTTTCGTCATTGCGCTGCTTCTGATTGCCCTGATTGCCTGGCGTTTTCAGCAACTTATCGGGCGCGTTGTCACCGCCGCGGTCCTGGCCTATGTACTCAATCCTGTTATTAAGCTTCTGGACGAGAATACGCCCCTTTCCCGCGCCACATTAATTCTGATTATTTACTTTGCGCTCATTCTGGTTATTATGGGCGCGTTTACCGCGCTTGGCGTCGCGGCGTACGGCCAGATCCTGAATCTCCTTGATAGGTTGCCGGAATTCGTGGTCAATCTGGTGGCCATCGTGCGCGAGCTTACAGAGCAAGAGATGGTCATCCTCGGGCGCTTCGAAATCAGCATGACGGCCCTCGACTGGGCCTCGATTCGCAACCAGTTGCTGGGCTACCTGGAGCCGTTTATCAGCCGTGGTGGGCAGTATGCGGGCCAGCTGGCAACAACCACGCTTCGCATTCTGGGGACGTTTCTCTTTATCTGGATCATTTCTATCTACCTGGCCCTGGAGATCCCACGCATGGGCGATTATGTGGGCCGGCCGACACAGCAGTTGGGCTATCGCCAGGATGCCGAGCGCTTGATGTCTGAGTTCGGGAATATCTGGAGCGCTTATCTGCGGGGCCAGATTATCCTGGGGCTGGTCGTCGGCGTTGCTGTGGGGCTAAGCCTGGGGCTTCTCGGCGTGCAGAACGCGCTGGCGCTCGGGATTCTTTCCGGCCTGCTGGAGTTCATACCCGTCCTCGGACCCATTATCGGTACCGGCGCGGCCCTGGTGGTCGCCTTTTTCCAGCCGAGCAATTATCTCGGGTTAAGCTCTGTGCAATTTGCGCTCCTTGTGTTGGCTGTCATGTTTTTGATTCAGCAGCTGGAAAATCACGTGCTGGTGCCATACATCGTGGGAGATGCCCTCGATCTGCACCCTCTTTTGGTGATCATCGGTGTGTTTATGGGCGCCTCGATTGCCGGTGCGTTGGGCGCCATTCTTGCCGCGCCGATTCTGGCGAGCCTGAAACTGCTGAGCATTTACGCCTGGCGTAAGATGTTTGATCTTCCACCCTTTCCTGAGGAGGAACCGGACGCCGATGGGCGCTCGCTGTTGGCCTGGCGAGAGCGCCTGATTCTGCTCTTGCGTGGCCCGGGTGCCCGAGAAGAGCCAACCGAAGTTAAGCGTTAAATTGAGTCATTCGTGGAACGTGACGCCTGCAGAAGCGGTAGAGATCCAGCGCCGGCTCGCCGGTGCTGTGGTGCGCCATGACGAACTTGGCCCGGTGCGTTTTGTGGCCGGTGTGGACGTGGGCTTTGAGCAGGCGAATAGCGTCACGCGGGCGGCTGTTGTCATCTTGCGCTTTCCTGAGCTGACCTTGCACGAACAGGCGGTGGCGCGGCTGCCGACATCCTTCCCCTACATTCCCGGTCTCCTTAGCTTTCGCGAAGGACCGGCCATTCTGGAGGCCTTGGGGAAACTGCAACAACGCCCCGATTTGATGCTGTTCGACGGTCAGGGCCTGGCGCATCCCAGGCGACTGGGAATCGCCAGCCACATCGGCGTCCTGGTCGATATCCCCTCGATTGGCGTTGCCAAATCACGCCTGCGCGGGCGTGCACGGGCGCCGCTGAATTCAGAGAAGGGGGCGTGGGAGCTGCTGTGGGATGGGGATGAGGTTGTGGGAGCCCTGGTGCGCACGCGCAGCAAGGTAAAACCGCTCTATGTATCCATTGGCCACCGCGTCAGCCTGGACACAGCCATCTGTTACGTGTTGGCCTGTACCACGCGTTATAAGTTGCCTGAGACCACGCGCTGGGCGCACCGTCTGGCGTCCAGTTGAGAAGTGCGCAGCGTGACTCCGCGCCCTAGTTTGCCTTAACTTCCTCCCAGGACACGGCGTTGTTGCGCGCATCAACCGTGCCCAGTCTGTCCGGCAACCGGCCGGTCAGAGCCTTGATGATTCGCGCCACGTGGTCGTGGCTTGTGGAGATGAAGTACTCGAACTTGAGTTGGGTACCGCCTGCAGCCGTTCCGGCTACGTACAGGCCGGGCACATTGGTTTCCATCGTTTTTGGATTGTAGAACGGCGCTTGCTCGGGCCCACGCAGCTCAACACCTGCCTTTCGGAACAGTCCCATGTCCGATTCAAATCCGGTGGCCAGGAGCACGAAGTCCGTTTCATGGTGGAACGTCTGCGTCGTTGGCTGCAGCTGTTCGCCGGTATGTGCCAATACGACGTGCGTCGGGGCGATTTCCACGGGAAGGGTACAGGGCAGGAAATCGATTTCGCCTTTTTCCAGCCGTGTGGAGATGTCGTCAGCCAGGTGTGGCTTGACCACCTCGTAGTCGAACTGCGGGCGCCGGTAGCTGATGGTCACCTGTGCCCCGCCGCGCCAACAGCGTAAGGCTGCCTCCAGCGCCGAATTCTTGCCGCCTACTACGAGGAGACGGCGCCGGAAGTAGGGGTGTGGTCCGGGGAAGTAGTGTCGCACGTGCGGCAGGTCTTCGCCGGGAATTCCCAGGAGGCGTGGGCCGGCCATACCGCCCGTTGAAAGGATGACGTGGCGACAGCGGTAAGTGAAGTTGCCGCGTTGCGTCTGAGTTGACAACAGGAAGCCATCGTCCTGGCGGCTGATGTCGGTCACCGCTTCGTAATTGTGCAGGTTCAGGTCGAAGTACTCAACCAGCGTCCGTAGATAGGCCAGGTACTGCTCGCCCGTAATCGATTGCTGGTTCAGATTATGTACGGGAACTCCAGCCAGGGCCACGTGTTCCGGGGTGCTGTAGAAGTGAGTGTTGGGCGGCCACATAGAAATGGTATGTCCGATTTCATTTGCTTCGAACAGTATGTAATCTAGACCGGCGCGTAGCAGGGCTATGGCCCTTTCGATGCCGATCGGTCCGCCGCCGATAACGGCGACCCCGATTTCCTGCGCGGCCTGGGGGACGTTGTCGCTCATTGAGTGCCTCATTCTGCTGATTTGGTCTGCATTTGATAGTCAGTATGACGGTCACAATCTTACCAGTCGGCCATTAATGATGAAATAGAAATGTCGTTAGAGCGATTGGTGCAATTTGCGTGATAAATTCGTGTCGTTCTGACTTGCAATCCGACGAACAAATGTGCTACTCTTTGTTCAGACTTAGTCAGATTGTGTGAAGGAGGTTTCGTATGTCCCATCCAATTGTTCACGTTGAGTTGGCATCAGAGAGTCCCGGTGAGTTGGCGCAATTTTACGGGCAGATTTTCAACTGGCAGCTGCAAGAATATCCGGAGATGAATTACACAACCTTCAGCCCCGGGGATGGCAGTCTGGGGGGTGGAATTAATGAGGTACGGGATGAAATCCCAAAGGGCACTGTTGTGTTTTACATTCAGACGGATGACATTGGTGCATCCCTGGAGCAGATTCAGCAATCAGGGGGTGAAGTCATCTGGGAGCCGATGGAGGTTCCTGGCGTAGGTAAGATTGCCCAATTCCGTGATCCCAGCGGCAATCGCGTAGGGCTTCTGCAGCCGGCAGAAGGAACCATGTAGGCTCGGCCTGCCGGCTACCGGGCAGCCGGTGACTGTGACAGATCTTAATTCTCGGCTGGTGCGTCTGGCGGCGGTTCGACGGCGTCGATGCGCCAGCCGATTGCTTCGTCGAACACGAGATACACCTCACGAGTGACGGTGCTGTCGTCAACCAGCGTCAGGACGCCTTCGAGAATGACCTGGTTCTCTGACCCGCTCTGCCACTCCAGATTAAATGTGTGGAATCGCTGTGTCAGGCCCAGCAGGCGCAGGGGATCGCCATCGCCGGCGAGGTCTTCCTGCAGGTCGGCGGTCAGGTAGGGAAGTGCTTCCTCGCCGGATGGGTCGCGCAGCACGGCTCGGAAGAAATCAATCGCCGCATCGACGGGATCTTCCAGATACAGCAAACGCTCCTGAATGGTGACTGAATCGACCACGTGGTCCAGAATCACCTGCGCCGCATCAACGGTTTCCCAGGTAGGCCCCTCCAGGTAGAAGTCATAAGTTCTCACGCCAACCTGTACAATCTGGTGACGCTGTCGCGATGTCTCGGCGCGCACTGTGGCGCTAATGCCACTGCCCCAGCCAACAGCCAGCGGCTCACTGGCCTCTATGTCAAGTGGGTCGTCGAGGACATCCTCCGGAGCCGCCTGTGGCCCGACTTGCTGCCAGCGGAAGCGCAGGGAGAGGAGCGAAACGTCGCCTGGCGCCCACACGTATTCTTGCTCGCCGGACCAATCAGCCGGCGTTTCGAACGTTATTCCTGCTTCTTCTACTACCACTTCCTGCCATTGCCGCACAGCCTCGACAGTGACCTGCGGAACAGCTGTCGGCTCAGCAATGGCTGTAGCAGTTGGTGTGGTGGTTGCCGCGTCCGCTGCCGGCTCATCAAAGGCAAAGGTAGTTACAATGTCCTCGCGGGTAACGAAGGTGTGCGGATCGTGGATAGAAAAGTGCACCAGGTGCTCGCCATCGGATACGAAGTACCATTCCAGCGGCGGGTCCGTTCCCAGAACGGCTCGTTGTGCGGGGGCGTCGCCCACGGTCGTTTCCTCCAAGACGATTTCCTCGTCACACTCCTCGGCGCACGCCAAGCCTTCCGCTGCGTCCTGGGCCGTCACTTCATCCGCATCAGCCACAAAGAGCATGCTGGTGGCGGGGCCGGGACCCAGCGGCTCTGGCCCCAGGGCGTATTGCAGGCCCAGCGCGGTTTGCCCGCGTTCTTCGATGCGCCAATCGCCAGGCAGCTCGATGCTGAATTGTCCCTGCGGGCTATGGAACGTCTGCCAGTCAGGTTCGCGTGTCTCTGTTGGCCGGGGCGCTGTCGTCGCTTCCGCCGTCTCTCTCGTCACTGTGGGGAAAGGGGTCGGTGTCGCCTGACCACACGCCACCACCCACAGTGACAGCGCGAGCAGAGTAGCCAGCAGCCATAACCGCTTACCCATCGCTTCGCCTTTCATGTCGTGCATAACCCTCCCTATACCTGTGATCGTCCCTACTATGATACGCATTACGCCGGAATGGGCTATCGCACCTGCTGCCCTACTTCACGCCGGTTGAGAAGCAAAAATGTATCGGATTTATAACTTACACATTGTCGTTGCGTGTTACAGTTGAAGTGCGCCTTGCCGTCCCAGGCGGCGGCAGGAATCGCAGCAAACGAAACCAACCTGGTTCTGAAGGAAGTAAATGAGGAGGAGCCGCACCTTATGATTAATCGCAAAGTTGACCAACTGTTGGCGCAATTGCCGTATCTGGAGGAAGGGGGGCGGCAGGTAGCCGGAACGCTACACAACGCCGTGCTGCAGGGGGGCGTGCAGACCCGAACTGCCGCCGACATCTTGCATGGCATATGGCTGGGACACCCCCTCCACCCGTTGCTGACTGATGTTACCATCGGCGCCTGGACCCTGGGCTCGCTGGCTGATCTACTCTCCTTAGCCGGCGGTTCTAAACAGATGGAAAAATCGGCCGATTTCCTTACTGCTGTGGGGACAGCGTCGGCCATTCCGACGGCGCTTTCGGGCCTGACTGATTTCTCTACTATTCCCAGGCCGGCGACGCGAGCGGGCGCAGCGCACGGGCTGCTCAACGCGGCGGCGCTTATCTTTTACACGCTCTCCCTGAGCGCGCGCAAACGTCAGAACAGGGGCGACGCTCGCTTCTTTTCCTTTCTCGGCTTGATGACAGCGACTGCCTCCGCTTACCTCGGTGGCCATCTTGTATACGACAAAAATGTGGGCGTAAAGCATGGCGGCGAGGTGGTGGAACCGACTGCCTGGAAGCGTGTGATGGCAGAGTCGGACCTGCCTGAAGAGGAACCGATGCGCGTGGAGGTTGCTGATCATCCGGTGCTGCTCTACCGAAATAATGGCCGCATTCTGGCCGTCGGCGCCGTCTGCCCGCATGCGGGAGGACCACTGGAGGAGGGTGAGGTGCGTGAGGATAAGGTGCAATGCCCCTGGCACGATTCGGTCTTCGACCTGACCGACGGCTGCGTAGTGCACGGCCCTTCGGCGTACGCCTTGCCGCACTATGAGACGCGCGTGCGGGAGGGACAGCTAGAGGTGCGGCTGACGAATCCCGCCTGACAGGCAGCGCTTACGACGGCGCACAACTCTGTCCCCAGCCTTCAAGGATCCAGCAGGCCAGATTGTGGTCGCGCCAGGCAGCGGCGTCGACCCAGGTTCGGGCCACGAGTAGATCCCAGTGCAGGTGGTTGCCGCTGGAAAGACCCTCGGTCCCTACCTCGCCAACCAACGTGCCGGTTTGAACGACCTGGCCCGGCTGTGCGTGGACGGCAGACATGTGGTAGTAGCCGGTGTAGATGCCCAGGCCGTGATCAATGATCACTGCGCCACCGCGCACGTAGAGCATTTCGGCCAGCACGACCGTGCCGTCTCCGCTGGCGTAGACAGGCGTGCCGGCGTAGGCGCTAAAGTCAACCCCTTCGTGGTAGGTGCTGTAGGGACCGCCGTTGTAGGAGCGGCGAGCGCCATAGTTGGAACTGACAGCCAGGAAATCATTGATTGGCGTCTGAAAAGGGCCTTGCCACTGGGGTTCGGGCGTCGTCACCGACCAGATCTGGAAGAGTCGCTCGCGCTCGGCGGCGATAGCTTCCTGATCGATCTCCGCTGCAGCGCCGGTCAGCGTGACCTGATCGTAATCCCAGACGCCGGGAACGATGCGCCATGGCTGCGACCAGAGTGGCGTGTCGGGCGTGCGAACGGTTAGCTCCGGCGCGCCAGGCGTAAAGAAAGCGCCGGTTGCGCCTAGGCTGAGAAAGCGCTGGTCTCTGATGAACGTGTCGAATTGAGCGCTGCCCAACGTTACCGTTGCCCGTTCCGGGCCGGTAACTCGCCCGCGGAGTGCCAGCGCCTGACCGGGCTGCGCCGGCACTCGCGACAGCTCTAGCTGGTCAAACCCCGGCGGCCGTTGGCGAGGCGCTTCGTCGCCGCCGGGCACGAAGAGCGGGCGCTGAAAAAGCGGTTGGAAGGGGCTGCTCAGCCCGTTGATGTGCGCCAGGTACCAGGGATTGAGCTGGTGGCGGACGGCGCTTTGCAGGAGCCCGCCCTCGCGTCTATGTATGATTGTTCCTGTACGTGGCTGCCCTGCTTCCCCGGGAATGTGGATTGTGTCGCCGATCACCGGCTGGCGCTGGGGATTTGGATGGGGATTGGCGGCCTGCATTTGCTCGACGCTCAGCCCGTAGCGGTAGGCAAGTGCGTGCCACGTATCCCCCGGCTCCACTACGTGCGCCAGCGGCATGGTCTGACCCTCGTCCTGGCCAAACAGATTTGCCGGGTGGGCCAGACAGGCGAAGAGTATCAGGAGGATGAAGGTAGATCCCCGGACCGATACTCGCAGCCGAGGTTGCCGCTGTATGACTCGATTCTTTGCGCCGCTCATTGCTGCCTATTTTGCAGCCCCCCGGCTCCCGAGGCAAGTGAACGGCGTCGCCAGGTAGTTGACAGTGACTGAAATCGGCCCACAATTAGGGAGCATTCATTGGTAAGGAGCTGTGGCTGCCAATAGCACGTAGAAGGATTTCCGCATGCGAAGAGATCTATACTTCATTATTCTGACCATACTTGCGCTCGTGGCCGTTGCCTGCGGTGGCGAGGAGCCGGTGCAGGAGACGCAGGCGCCGCCTGCTGCGCCTACTGATACCCCGCCGGCCCAACCGACAGCGGTGACGGAGGCCAGCGGCGAGGCCTCGCCGACTGCGACGCCTGAGCTTGCGACGCCCGAGGAGATTTTGCCGGAAGACACGGCGGCTGAGGATGAAGCGGAGGCCACGGCAACGCTATCGCCGATCCGTGCCACACAGCAGGCGCTGGCCGACGCCGTGACGATGCCTACGGCTGCTGCCACGCGTCCGCGCATTGCGCCTGACGACTATCCCGCGTTGGTGGCGCAGGCCTGTGAGATCGTGCAGGAAAACTACGTTCGCGACGATTTCAACGGGGTGGATTGGCAGGCGAAGTGCGATGAATACGAGGCGCTGGCGGCCGAGATTGAAGACCAGGAGGCGTACTGGAACATGATGGAGGCCTTCATTGGCGAGTTGAATGACGACCATAGCCGTTACGTCCGTCCCGACCGCTTCTCCGCCGAGTTCCGTCTTCCCAGCGAAGGCGGCGGACAGCCCTGGCCGGGACTCATCCTATTCTCGCCGGCCGAGGATGAACGACTGTTGATATGGCATGTGTGTGAGGTTGGCGCTGCGGCTCGCGCGGGACTTCGGCGGGGCGACCTGGTGGTGGCCATCGACGGTGACCCGGCGCCGTCCAATCCGGAGCGCGAAGGTATTTATGAGGCGCTCTATGCCGAGGGTCAGGACCGTGTGACTCTTACGGTGCAGCAAGGACCAGACGCGCAGCCGCGCGATTTCGATCTGGCCTATGGCGGAGCGTCTGGATGTGATGGCTGGCAGGTTGGCGTCTTGAGCCAGTCACCATACATCGGCTACATACGCGTTCCCTCGTTTGGCGGCGATTCTGACTCGAACATCCTCACCGCCATCGGCATGCTGGAAGAAGAGCAACCGCTGGATGGTTTAGTGGTCGACGTGCGCCATAATCCGGGGGGTAACTCGGATCGAGACATCGCTATATTCACAGAAGGAGAGTTTGGCAGGACGGGACCGCTACGCGCCGACGCCACGCAGAGCGTCTATCGAATCCGGGGGCCGGTGAAATGGAACGAGACAACGCCGGTGGCCGTGCTCACTGATAGCGCCAGCCGGAGCGCGCCGGAGTATTTCGCGACCGCGATGCAACAATCAGGGCGCGCGACGCTGGTAGGCATGCCCACGGCGGGCAACACGGAAGGGATTACGGGCTTTAACCTGGCTGACGGCTCGCTGATTCGCCTGGCGGTAATGACCCTGCAGCTTCCAGATGGCAATACGCTGGAAGATGTCGGCGTGCAACCTGATGTGCGCGTGCCGCTTGGCGAGTGGGGCCTGCGACAGCGGCCGGACGTGCAGGTGCAGACGGCGGTTGAGTTGCTGCTTGAGGCTGCGCAATAGCGGTCTGGAGGCGCCACAGGGTTGCTTGACACCTCTCGCGAGCCATGCTATATTGCCGCTATAACGCAGTGCGTTATAAAGTGTTGCAATAGTGCGGCTGAATCCCGCACGGGAGGTCGAGATGAGCGAGGTTGAGGTACAGGTAGTAGAAGAGAACGTTGAACCCAAAGAGCGCAATCCGTTTATTGAGAGCACGCGCAAAGTGTTGCTGGCCGGGGTTGGCGTCGTGGCGCTGGCTCAGGATGAGGCTGAGGAGTTTGTCAACCGCCTGGTAGAGCGCGGAGAGATTGCGGAGAAAGATGGGCGAAAGCTGGTGAAAGACATGATGGAGCGGCGGCGCGAGAAGCGGAGTAAGGTGCGCGATGAGATGGAAGGCGAGCTGGACCGGCGCATCGAAGAAATCTTGCACCGCATGAACGTGCCTACCAAGAGCGACATCGACGCCCTCAGTCGCAAAATTACGACTTTGACGAAGAAGGTGGATGCCCTGAAGAAGGCACAGGACGCGGGGCCCGACGCGTGATCGCGGGTCGCTGACCCATACTTTTACGTAGCATGGACATAGCGTGGCAGAAAAAGTATATCTTGGTCTGGGCACCAATCTGGGGGATCGGGTAGCCAATTTACGAGGCGCCGTACACGCGCTAGAGAAGGTTCGCGGTGTTGAGGTAGTTGAGCTTTCATCTGTTTACGAAACAGCGCCATGGGGTATAGAAGATCAACCTGAATTCCTGAACATGGTGCTTGTGGTGCGCAGCGAGTTGAGCGCCCTTGAGCTGCTGGATACCGTGAAGCAGGTGGAAAAGGATCTGGGACGGGAGAAGCGTGTGCGCTGGGGGCCGCGCCTCATAGACATCGATATCCTGTTTTTTGGCGACCAGCTCGTCGAAGAGGATGGGCTGGTCGTTCCGCATCCATATATGGGCGAGCGTGTATTCGTGTTGGCTCCCTTGGCCGATGTTGCCCCGCGCCTGGTGCATCCGCACACAGGGCATACCGTGGCGCAGATGCTGGAAGGCGTGGATCGTTCTGAGGTGCGGCGTCTCCCACTGCCACTGGAGTGGGGCTGGTCTACCTACGTGATGGGTATCGTTAATGTGACGCCGGATAGTTTTTCCGGCGACGGCATTCTGGAGCGCGACGATTGGCTGCAGGCAGCGATCAGGCAGGCTCATGAATTTGTAGCTGATGGCGCTGATATCCTGGATGTGGGTGGGGAGAGCACGCGCCCGGGCAGCGTTCCGGTATCTCCGGAGGAGGAGCTTTCGCGTGTTGTCCCGGTTATCGAAGCTCTGCGTGAGGAGGTTGAGGTACCTATCTCGGTTGATACGTATCGCGCAGCGGTTGCCGAGGCAGCGCTGGCGGCGGGCGCCGATTGGGTGAATGACGTCTGGGGCCTGCGTATGGATCCGGATCTGGGCCCGCTGGTGGCCCAGGCCGGCTGTCCCGTGGTGTTGATGCATAATCGCAGCCGTCCCAAAAATGTGGAGCAGGAAGAACGCCTGGGCGGGCGCTATGTGGGCATCCGTTACGACAACTTAATTGAAGATGTGCGACGCGAGTTGCAGGAAAGCATCGACCTGGCCCTGGCGCAAGGCATTGCCCAAGAACATATTATCATCGATCCGGGTATTGGATTTGGCAAGACGGTGTCGCAGAATGTGCAACTACTGGACGAGCTGGATCGCCTGCGCGATCTCGGCTATCCCATCCTCTTGGGGACATCACGGAAGTCCTTCATCGGCTACACCCTGGATTTGCCCCCTGAAGAAAGGGTGGAAGGAACGGCTGCGACTGTGGCCATCGGTATCGATCGCGGCGCGGACATTGTCAGGGTGCACGACGTGAAGGCGATCAAGCGCGTGGCGCGGATGACGGATCGCATCGTGCGGCGTAGCCGGCGGCGGGTGGGTTGATGTCTGGAATGTGATCGTCTGTAGGTTGGACGGAGAATTAAAAACATGACTCAGAGGGTCTCAGAGGTTTCGCAGAGTGAGGGTGAACATGCTTGACTTTACGTTGGACCAGGACCAGGAGATGTTGGAGCGGACGGTGCGCCGCTTTGCTGAAGAGCAGATGCGCAAAGTTTATCGTGACGCGGAAGAAGGCGGCGAGATTCCGGCGGACGTGGTGCAGGCCGGGTGGGAAATCGGGTTGCTGCCAACCGGCCTGCCTGAAGCATATGGTGGATTTGGGGAGTATGCGGCGGTGACGGGGGCGGTAGCGATAGAGGCGTTTGCCTGGGGCGACCTGGCCATTGCGCTGCAAATCCTGGCTCCGAATCTGGTAGCCATTCCTATAATGTTAGAGGGCAGCGAGGCGCAGCAGGAGAAATACCTGGCGCAATTTGCGGAGATGGAAGCGCCCCGTGTCAGCGCTGCCCTAATCGAACCAAGCATCCGCTTCGATCCACGCAACCTGGACACACGGGCCGTGCGCGACGGCGATCATTACGTCCTCAGTGGGACGAAGACGATGGTGCCGATGGCGTCTGACAGCAAGCTGGTGCTCGTCTACGCCAACGAAGAAGGGCGGACGCAGGCATTCCTGACAACGACGGATAGCGATGGGTTATCCGTCGGAGAGCGCTCGGGCGTCATGGGCCTCAACGCCTTCCCGCTGCATCAGGTGAGCCTGGACGACGTTTGCGTGCCTGCTGAGAACCGTCTGGGCGGTGATGCCGGGATCAATTTTGGGCGCCTCCTGAATCACAGCCGGGTGGCGCTGGGCGCTGCCGCCGTGGGCGTGTCCAGCGCGGCTTACGAGTATGCGCGCGAGTACGCCAAAGAGCGCGTGCAGTTCGGAGAGCCGATTGCCCACAGACAGTCGATTGCCTTTATGCTGGCAGAAATGGCCATTGACGTGGAAGCAATGCGCTTGCTCGTGTGGGAGGCGGCCTGGAAGCTGGACAAAGGCGAGAACGCCACGCGCGAGGCAACGGTGATGAAGCAGTATGTGGATGATGTGGCGGTGCAGACGGCTGACCGCGCTGTGCAGATATTGGGCGGGTACGGTTACATTCGCGAATACCCGGTCGAGCTGTGGTTGCGCAATGCTCGGGGATTCGCCCATTTTGACGGTCTGGCCATTATCTGAGAGTGTGCTAACAGATCTTCTCTCCCGGAGACGGTTTGAACAAGAGGTGCGTATCGATGATTGATTTCGAGTTACCTGAGCGAATTGAGAATGAGTTGCAACTGGCGCAGATGGTGGCGCAGCAGGTGATGCGTCCTAACTCGCGGCGCTATGATGAGCTGGAGCATGAACGTCCCGTCGAGTACATAAATATGATGTGGCAGGTGTTGCGGGAGCAAAACAAGAAACGCTTCGAGAAGTTGCTGGCTGAAGAGGAGGGTGAGGCCGAGGAGCGCGAGGGACCAAACTGGAGCATTGTACGCCTCATTGCCATGGTGGAGATGTTGAGCTGGGGGGACGCCGGTATGTACCTGTGTACGCCCGATCCACTCCTCGGCGGCGCAGCAATCGAAGCCGTCGGCACAAAAGAGCAAAAGATCCGTTTTCTGAAACGGTTTGGCGAGGGCGAGCCCAAATGGGGAGCGATGGCCATCACCGAGCCCGGCGCAGGGTCCGATAACAGCGCCATTCGCACCACCGCTCGCCTGGACGAAGAGAGCAACGAGTGGGTGCTGAACGGGGAGAAAATTTTCATTACCAACGGCAAGCTGGCGCTTGAGGAATCAGACGGTATTTGTGTGGTGTGGGCTACCGTCGATCCGGACGCGGGGCGTGCCGGGATCAAATCCTTTGTGGTGGAGGCCTCCACGCCGGGCGTGACCGTTGCCAAGCAAGAGCACAAGTTGGGCATCCGCGTCAGCGATACCGTTTCCCTGGCCTTCAACAATGCACGCATCCCCTACGATAATATTCTGGGCAGCCCCGAGGTGCGCGTCGAGAAGAGCACGAAGGGCTTCAAGGGCGCTATGAAGACGTTTGACGCCAGCCGTCCGGCGGTAGCCGCCAGCGCCATGGGCGTGGCCCGCGCCGCTCTGGAGTTGACTGAGGAAAAACTGGCAGAGGAAGGGTTTGAGGTTGATTACGAGAAGCCGCGTCACGAACAGAAAGCGTACGAGCGCGATCTGATTGAGATGGAGGCGCGCCTGAAGGCGAGCTGGTTGTTGACGCTGAAGGCGACGGTAAAGATGGCCCACGGGCAGCCAAATCGTCTTGATGCCAGCATGGCCAAGGCGCGGGCCGGAGAAACGGCAACGTACGTGACGCAAAAGGCCGTGGAGCTGCTGGGACCTCCTGGGTACTCCAAGGAGCTCCTCGCTGAAAAATGGATGCGCGATGCCAAGATCAATGACATCTACGAGGGCACCAAGCAGATCAATACCCTGATCGTGGCCCGCAGCATACTGGGATACAGCCGCAGACAATTGAAGTGAGCCAGCCGCGCGCGACGTTGCGGCAGAGGCTGTTTTATGTTATACGTGGAGAGGTTTGTGATAGCTGTCACAAAGGCCGTATCTCCGTGCTGAATGCGGCCCCGTACAGTTGTTTATTGAGAGAAAAAGGGAAGAGCAACGATGAAGAAAGAGTTGAAGAACTACCGGATTGTATCGGATAGCGGTGAGGCCGTGGTTATTTCACGCGAGCGCTTCCGGAGCCTTTTAGAGACTCTGGAAGCGTTGGCCAACAATCGCCATAGTAGTCGCGCAACACCGGCAAGGAAACAGAGCGCTACAACGGGAGATTGATAGCAGTGGCAGATGCCTGGCCTAGATGGGCCTGAATAAGGCGGACCACACACCAGGAGCGATCCTATGACCTTTAAGATTGAGAAGGTGGGAGTCATCGGTGCAGGGACTATGGGCGGCGGTATTGCAGCACACCTGGCCAACATTGGCATCCCCGTATTGTTACTGGACATCGTTCCACCCGACCTGGATGAGGCTGAGCGGCAAGATCCCAAAGCACGAAACCATATCGTGCGCCAGGGGTACGAGCGCATGTTGCAGGCCCGGCCGGCCAATTTGGCGCGTGAAGATCGCGCCCGCTACATCGAACTGGGCAACACCGAGGATGATTTTTCACGCCTGGCGGAGTGCGACTGGATTGTGGAAGTCATCGTCGAGCGGCTGGGGCCAAAGCAATCGCTGATGGCGCGTATCGAAGAGGTACGCCAGCCACACTGCATCGTGAGTAGCAATACGTCCGGCATTCCCATTCAGCAGATCGCAGAAGGGCGCTCCGACGATTTTAAGGCGCGCTTTTTGGGGACGCACTTTTTCAATCCTCCGCGCTATCTGCAGCTGCTGGAGATCATTCCAACCGAGGATACACGGCCGGAAGTTGTGGATTTCATGGCCGACTTTGGCCGCAACGTATTGGGTAAAGGCGTTGTCGTTGCCAAAGATACGCCGAATTTTATCGCCAACCGTTTCTTCGCCATCGTCAGCGCTTTTGGCATAGAGTATGCGCTGGAGCACGGTTATTCTATCGAGGAAGTGGATAACCTGACCGGGCCGCTGCTGGGTAGACCGAAGACAGCGACGTTCCGCCTGCTGGATCTGGTTGGTCTGGACGTGATGGCCCACGTCAACGAGAACCTGTACGAAGCCATTGACCACGATCCGTATCGCGAGATCTTGCGCGGCGACCACGCGCCGCCAATGATGGAGCGCATGTTGGCCAATGGCTGGCTGGGCAATAAGAGCGACCAGGGCTTTTACAAGAAGACGTTCGTTGACGGCGAGCGCCAATTTTGGACGCTCGAGCCGCAGACGATGGAATATACGCCGCAAGAGAAGGTGCGCTTTGATTCGGTGGGCCAGGTGCGCAAAATCGAGGATCTGGGGCAGCGGTTGAACGCCTTGCTGGATCATGACGACCGGGCTGCTGAGTACGTGCGCCACCTCCTGTACTACAGCCTCTCTTACGCCGCTTACGTTACGCCGGAAATTGCCTACAGCATCAAGGATGTTGACGACGCCATGCGCTGGGGGTTCAGCCACGAGGCCGGTCCTTTCGAAGTGTGGGATATGCTGGGCGTTGCGGAAACGGTAGAGAAGATGGAGGCGCTGGGCTACGACGTCGCCGATTGGGTGCACGAGATGCTGGAATCGGGTCGCGAACGCTTCTATGAGGATGATCAGTATTACGATTTTGAGAAGGACGCGTATACGTCGATTGAGAAGGATCCCAGAGTTGTCATAATCGACCATTTGCGGAATGCGGATAAGGAAGTGGCCCAGAATGCGAGCGCCAGTCTGCTCGATATGGGCGACGGTGTTGCTCTGCTGGAGTTCCACGCCAAGCTGAACGCCATCGACCAGGACATTGTGGAGATGGCTAACGAAGCGTTGGCGCGCCTAGATTCTGACTTCGACGCGCTGGTGATCGGTAATCAGGGTCAGCACTTCTGTGTGGGGGCCAACATTGCCATCATCGGCGTTGCAGCGGCGCAAGGGATGTGGGAACAAATTGACCAGATCGTGAGGCAGTTGCAGAATGTAGCGCACAATCTGCGACACGCGCCGAAGCCGGTCGTGACCGCGCCCCACCAGCGGGTGCTGGGCGGCGGTGTGGAGATGGCCATGGCCGGCTGGACCAGCGTGGCCGATCACGAGACGTACATGGGCCTGGTTGAGGTTGGCGTGGGTCTGATTCCCGCCGGCGGAGGCTGCATGGAGTCGTTGCGGCGCAAGGTGAATCCGGTGATGCGCACCGACAACGCTGACGTTCTTCCTGTGCTGCAGGAGTTGTTCGAGCAGATTGCGCTGGCCAAGGTCGGTGAGAGCGCCTGGCAGAATAAGGCGTTGGGTTATCTGCGGCCCGACGATCGTATCGTAATGAACAGCAACCACCGGCTCGGCCTGGCAAAAGAGGTAGCGTTGCATTTGGTTGAGACGGGGGCGCGACCGCCGCAGGATGAGCCGGTCTACGCTGCAGGTCGTGATGCCCTCTCCGCCCTGCATCTGGGCGTCGAATCGTTCGGGTGGGGCAAATACGCGTCGAAGCACGACATGCTAATTGGCAAGAAACTGGCCCACGTGCTCTGCGGAGGCGACCTGAGCGCGCCACAGTGGGTCGAGCCACAGTATATTCTGGATCTGGAACGCGAGACGTTCCTGTCTCTGGCCGGAGAACAGAAGACGCAAGAGCGGATCATGCACATGCTGCAAAAGGGTAAGCCGCTACGTAATTAAGAGGAGTGCAAACCGATGACACGTGAAGCTGTAATAGTGACCGGCGCACGCACTGCGGTTGGCCGGGCCAAGAAAGGAACGACACGTAACACACGCTCGGATGAAATGGCGGCGGCGGTGATCAAGGATCTGCTTGCCCGTGTGGATGGCGCGCTGGATCCTGCCGAGATTGAAGATGTAATCATAGGCTGCGCTATGCCCGAGGGCGTGCAGGGGCTGAACGTGGCGCGGAATATTGCTCTTCGCGCCGGGCTGCCCGATTCGGTGGCGGCGGTGACGGTGAACCGCTTCTGCTCCAGTGGCCTGCAGACGATAGCCATGGCTGCGGAGCGCATTCTGGCCAATGGCGCGGACGTGATTATCGCCGGTGGTGCGGAGACGATGAGCCTGGTGCCTATGACCGGCTTCCGCGTCAGCCCCAACCCCTGGCTGGTCGAGAACAAACCAGAGACGTATATGGGCATGGGCCTGACGGCGGAACGCGTGGCCGAGGCCTATGAAGTGTCGAGACAGGCACAGGATGAGTTTGCGCTGCACAGTCACCAGAAGGCTGCGCGTGCGCAGGACGAGGGTCGATTCCAGGATCAGATTGTGCCCTTCGAAATAGAAGAGGTGACGCCCGGTGAGGATGGCCCGCAGCGCGCAACGTTTACGTTTGAGCGCGACGAGCACGTGCGCCGGGACACCAGCCTGGAGAAGCTGGCTAACCTGAAGCCGGTATTTCAGCAAGGGGGCACTGTGACTGCGGGCAATTCCTCGCCGCTCAGTGACGGTGCGGCGGCGGTGCTGGTCATGGAACGCAGCAAAGCCGAGGCGCTGGGCCTCAAGCCTTTGGTGCGTTTCGTCGGCTTTGCCGCAGCCGGCGTGCCGCCGGAGATCATGGGCATTGGTCCGGTCGAGGCTGTGCCACGCGTGTTGAAGCGCACAGGTCTGAGCCTCGGCGACATCGACCTGGTAGAATTGAACGAGGCGTTTGCCGCGCAGGCCGTCGCCGTCGTCCGCGAGTTGGGGCTCGACGAAGAACGACTCAATGTTGATGGTGGGGCCATTGCCCTGGGACATCCGCTCGGCGCGACTGGGGCGAAACTCACCGTGCAAATGATGTCGCAACTCCGGCGCAATGACGCACATCTGGGTTTGGTGACGATGTGCGTAGGCGGCGGTATGGGCGCTGCGGGCATATTCGAAAATATCAGTCAATAACCTCACAGGAGGTATTGGACTGTAAAAGCGCCTGGTCAATTGACCAAAGGCGCTTTTTTTTGTGACGGGCTGAGCCTGATGGTGTGGCATTTTAAACTATGCAAGTATCCTCTCTCGTTAATCGACTATCATCTGGCACGGTGTTTATTGCTGCCAGCCACCTCTCTCTGGAGCTGACCAATAATTTTCTGCCTGTGGCTTATCCGCTGTTCATCCGCGAAATGGGGCTCAGCTACTCACAGATTGGCACAATTGCACTGGTTTCAATTGTGGCGGCTACGTTGCTGCAACCGCTCTTCGGTTACCTCTCTGACCGTTTTGACTCGCGCCTGATTTTGCTTGCGAGCATCGCCTGGATCGGCACAATCATGGGGCTGACTGGGCTGGTGCGTTCCTATTGGCTTCTTGTCGTCGTTGTGGGCCTCGGTGGGTTAGGGTCGGCGGCATTTCACCCGGCAGCCGCGGCGCTGGCGTCGGCCGTGGCCGGGCGGCGGCGGGGGGCGTCAATGTCCTTGTTTTCAGTCGGGGGCAACCTGGGCGCGGCGCTCAGCCCGCTGCTGATTGGGGCTGCCCTGCTGCGCGCTGGCCTACCCGGAACGCTCTTTCTCATTCCCCTCGTATGGATCTTTAGCCTGGTGCTCTATTTGCGGCTGGGCCAATTGCCGGCGGACCATAGACTGGCCTCGCGCGACAAGACGTCGGGACGTAGCAGGCGCGCGCGTGGTGATGGCGTGGAGATCGGTTCGTGGCTGGCGCTTATCCTGGTGGTGTTGATTACTGCTACTCGCTCCTGGTTCCAGGGCGCGCTGAACACCTATTTGCCGGAGTGGTTGCAGGGACAGGGCTGGTCGCCTGAACATGCCAACACGTTGCTTTCGGTGTTGCTGGCTTCGGTCGCAGTGGGCAGCCTGACCGGCGGAACCGTGTCTGACCGCGTGGGGCGAGTGGCGGTGGTGTTTGTCAGTTTCACGCTGTTAACGCCCGCCCTTTGGCTCTTGCTCAACAGCAGTGGCTTCGTCCAGGTCCTTGCCGTGGCGCTTGTGGGCGTCAATGTGGGCGCTACCTTTCCCGTGACGCTGCTGATGGCGCAGGAAGCCTGGCCGCGGGCTGTGGGCCTGGCGTCGTCGCTGGCTATTGGATTTGGCTGGTTACCGGCGGGGATTGGCGCCTGGGCCGTGGGCGCCGTGGCTGACCGCAGTTCGCTCACTCTGGGACTGACCACGTTGTTGCTGGTTCCGCTACTGGGGCTGGCTGCCGCGGTCATATTCCAGACCCGGTTTCGGCGTGGCATGATCGAGGCCTAGACCTGCGCCGGGGCAGGCGTTTAACGCGCAAAGTTAGGAGCAATATGTACCATGTGCGTCATTCTGGCCTAGAAAGCTGGCCACTTGTCCCACATAGAAGCCTTCGCCAGATTAACGTATCCCTGCCTCGCGACCGCGCATGACGAGCACCGGCCGCTCGGCAGCGCGAATCACCTGGTGGGCGATGTCGTCCAGCAGTAATCGTTGCCAGCCGTGGGCCCGGTGGGCGCCGATGACGATCAAATCATATTCATCGCATTCTGATTCGGCCAGAATCTCGTCGACGACGCGGCCGTGGCGCACTTTCGGCTCCGAATGAGCCTGAGATTGCTCTAGCAGTTCCAGATTGTGCTCCAAACGTTCGCCTTCAGGGGTATGTGCGTCTATCAGCGATTCGGCGTCGGCGCGTAATTGCCAGCCGCGAACACCAGGGGCGGCCCCGATCTGGGACATCACGTGCAGGACGGTGACTTCTGTCTGTGGCGTGAGTAACCGGGAAAACTGTGCCGTGAAGCGCTCAAGCAACGATTCATCATTGGCGCCGCTGTCGCAAACGAGGATGCGATTGAAATCCTCGACAACGGATTTAGCGACGAGAACGGGACAGCGCGCCTGGGCGATGACGCGCTCGGAGGTCGGGCTTAGCAGGCGGGACAGCAAGCGGTGCTGGCTGCGCTCGCCGACAACGATCAACTGATATTCGCCCACTTCCGCCTCAGCGAGAATCTGAGCGGCTGCGTCGCCGAAGCGAATCTGAGTGTCAGGGTCTTCGCCGGTTTCTGGAAGCAGCGTCAGGGCGTGTTCCAGACGCCGCCGGGCCTCCGGGACGTTTGCCTGGCTCTTGACTACGGTCAACACTGTTGGGCCCGTACCTACGACGCTGGCGATAGCGCCTCCAAGGCGAACCGCTTTATCTGAATGGGGGGAGCCTCCGGTTGCGATCAAGATACGCATACGAAAACTTCTTCTCCTTCCATATCGCGCGCTCTGGCAGGACACGCGCACTGCGTCCACAGCGCTAGAATAACATCAGGATGATGGGCGCGGCAATGATGGCTGCCACGAATAGAATCAGGTTTCGTCTGTCCGCAGTGGTCCACTCCACAAACGCCAGCGACGCGCGCTCATATCTCCTGTAGATGGTGGCCAGCACGATTGCAGAGATGATCGTGATGCTGATCATGTTCACAAGGATGACTGTGAACGCTTCCGGGTTGTTAAGAAATACGGCCGCCAAAACCGTATCGATAAACGTCGTCACATTGGCTCCCATGATATATGGTACGACATTTTCGCGCCGCACAAAACCGCGGGCGCTCAAGGGAACGAGTATGCTGAGTGAGACGCTGACCGACATCGATAGGGTGGTGATTCCGGCGCCCAGGAGGAACATGACCCACGGTCTATAGACGAAGCGCGACATCTGTCCGACCTGGCTTTCTTTGATAGTCATTTCGGGGATGGCGCGATCAAAGAGGCTGAAGCTGACCATCATGATGCCAAACCCGATCACGAAGAGCAGCCACTCGGGAAGGTAGAGCATCGCAAAGCCCACAAGCGGATCAAAAATCGCGTCCGTCAACGAGTTCAGGATAGCCCCGCTCTGCAACTGGACATCGGCGAGCCAGCCTGCGTTTAGAATGTAAAGGCCAATAGGGAGCGCCAACAGGTGGATGCTGCCGGTGACTACGAGTGAAAGCAAACCCATGCCCAGGCTCGTCGCGCGGTCGCGTCCACGCAAAACGTATATCACGCCAATGAAGAGCACGATCATGCTGGCGCCGAGCCGGCTGCCCGTGATCATCGTGTAGGCGTCGAGCATGCCGATGATGCCCGCGTCGAAGAAAGTGAGTGCGGCGGCGGCAACGGGCGATCCGCTCATAATAACGTAGGCGAAGAGCCAGCCAAATCCCAGGCTGTTGGCCGGGTTTCCGACGGAGAAGAGGTCACGGATCAGGGGCGCCAGGACCCGCGCCCCTTCCTTCATCAGCGAGAGGGCCAAGATGAACAGGAAAAGGCTAACGATGAAGATCCCAGCTTTGTACCAGTGTGCCCGGCGCCACCAGGCGCGTGGCTTCGCTTCCTGTTCAGCTTCGGCAGCCTGGGCGTAGGCAGGCGCCTGCTTCGCTTCTGTCTTGGCCAGCGGTTTCGCCAGATCGGCCTTAGATGATTCAGGCACAATTTTGTCCCCTGCCGACCTTGCCGGCGACAGATTGGTGGGCGCTTGCGAGAAAGGGGAGGCGGGGAGGATTGCCGGAATAGACGGAGCGATCTGCGGTTGTTATGCTGGTAGCGTTAAGCCCTGGGTGCTGGCCTGACCACTTCATACAATGGACCTCCCTGCCGGCGCGGTGGGCGCGCCGGAACCTGACTCCTTGACCACAGACGCCTGGGGGGCAGAGCCCCACAATGCGCCTATTTTACCCCGAACGCGCCTGGTAGACGAAACCCTGTGCGCGAGTGTCGCGGTAATCACATAATCCATATAGGTTTCGGCTGAGTCTGATTTGAGCGCAGACCGGGCATCGACTACACTTTGTGGAGTATGTACAAAGTCAACCGTAGCACGTTACGATGGCTGCCACTGGTTTTGTGGATGGCCATCATCTTTGTTGTCTCGCACCAGCCCAGCAGCGCAATTCCCCAGTACGGGATCTGGGATGTGCTGGTCAAAAAGGGGGGACACTTACTCGCTTATGCCATTCTGGCAGTTTTGGCCAAGTACGCGGGGCTATCAAATAGGGTCGCCCTGGTTCTGGCGCTGTCCTATGCGATCAGCGACGAATTACACCAGCGGCTTATTCCGGGCCGTAACGGGCGGCCGCTGGACGTAATGATCGATTTCGTGGGGGCTGTTATGGGGCTGGCGATGTATCATTTGGGCGGTCGCTGGCGGCGCGGATTTCGATTGGACCGAACAGGTGTGGCTGCCGGACAGTCACCTCGCGACGCTTGATTAGTTCCAGCATGGCCAGAAGGGTCACCGCTACCTCGACGCGGTCTACATCGGGGGAGAGTAGCTCCTTAAAGGTGACTTGCTCCCTGACGCTGATAGCTGTGCGCAGTCGCTGTAACTGTCCTTCGATTGTTACTCGTCGTGGTCGAACGACCTCTACCCCTTCTTCGCTGGCCTCTGCCCGTGTCAGAACGTCCCACAGCGTCTGATAGAGGCTCTGTGCGTCGAGTCCGCTGATGTCCAGCTTGCCCTCCAGCCGGGGCGGCGGTGCCACACGCAGGTGGGTGCGCAGCCCGCGCTGCTCGCGCTCCTGGAGCCAGGCGGCAGCGCGCTTGAACCGCTTGTACTGTTTCAACTGCCGAATGAGCGCTTCGGCCGGATCCTCGACTTCTTCATCAGGTGGGAGGCTGGGTGGCTGGGGCAAGAGGGCGCGGCTCTTGATCAGCACAAGACGAGCACCGATCACCAGGAAGTCAATCATGTGATCGATCTTATCTTGTTCGAGTTGTTCCACCTGTTCCAGATATTGCTCGGTGACCCGGGTCAGAGAGATGACAGTGACGTCTAGCTCCTCCCGTTCGATGAGGTGCAGCAAGAGGTCCAGCGGCCCGCTGAAGACCGGGAGTTCGATGCGGTAGGCGGGAGGCGTGCGAGCAGGTTGTGGCATTATGAGCCCAGCAGGGTAATGGCGGTGTAGACGATCATCATGAGCACGAAGAAGGCGATGGCGGCAAGGGCCAGCAGCAGAAGCCTCTTCTCTTCCCGCTGCTGCTGCGCCAGCCGCATCTTCAACTCTGCCTGCCTTTGCTCCTCCAACTTCTGGAACCGGGCTGCTCGCTTTTCAGCGGCCAGCGCTTCTTCTGTCCGAATCTGCCGGATTTGTTCCCATCGCTTCTCAAGCAATTCGCGCCGTGCATTTGTATGGTGGTGAACCAGCAGGTCGAAAATGTCCATGGGCTGCCCACATTTGGCGCAGTACTCGTCTCCGGCCCAGTTTGACGTGTTGCAGTTGCGGCAAACGCGGGTGAGGGCGTTGCCGCAGTTGCGGCAGAAGAGCTCATCTTCGGCTTGGTAGGTGCTGCAGTAGGGGCAGAGTCTGCCATTCAGAATGAAGCGGCTGCGACAGGCGTCGCAAGTGACGTGGCGACCGTGCTCGCGTACGTCTATGGGATTCTGACAGTTGGGACAGGCGACCTGTTGCAGCAGTTCGTTGGTCATTGTTGTATATCAGGCGATAATGTTTCGGACTGGCGTGGCTTCATTATACAGTAAACAAAGCCATTCATGGCAACCAAATCGGTTGTTTCATAGCGTTGGCCAATCGTGTCCAGGACGGGCGGCGGATAGAATTGCGCGCGCAGAATGACAGTGTCGAATGCGGTTCGATCCAGCATATCGACCATCTCCGACAAATCAACCTGCCCGGCCTGATAAAGGTTAAGCAATTGGGTGGGGTTTGTCACCACATCCCGCCCTGCGTACAGGTTAAAGCCAGCCTCTTCGCTGAAAGCTGCGGTTTCCCCTTCCAGAATATGCGCTACGATTTCCATGCCTGCGGCTGTGTCCTGGGCCGTCGGCGGGCGGCCCAGTAGGCCCACGCCAGCGGCGTCAACATAGGGGATCGGCTCTGGTGGTCGCGGCGCCGAACAGGACGTCTGGGGCGCGATGTGAACCTCTGTGGGCCGGCCGAGCGTGGCGGTTATGGAGCGCAGTAGAGGCGTATCCGTGGGCATGTGAAAGACGCTGTTTGCCTGCCAGATAAAAAGCAGCGGCACAATCAGCGAGGTAGTAAGGCGCAAGCGACCGCGGCGCTCTTCCACCCACTGTAAGGTGCGGCCCAGAGCAAGGCCGGTCAGAATACAGCTGGCAGCAATGGCGGTGGCAAAATAAGACTCGCCCGCACCCCACGTGCCGGCAGTGACGCTATTTAGTACGGCGACGACGAACCAGATCGTATAGGCCGAAAGCCGTTCGAAGTAGAGCTGGTAGACGGTGTAAATGAGGGCCACCACGGTGATCATCGTGTGCAGCGTGAACCACTGACGGTAAAGGCCAATCGCCTGCTCGGTAATGAAAGGGTTGATGTTGGCCGTGATTGTGTTTGTTAGCCAGTGCCCATCGGTAGCCAGGTTAATGGCGGCGAAGATAATGCCCGTGACTGCGGCAAACGGCGCTGCCCCAAGAATAGCGCGCTTTGGTTGCCGGAGGAAAAGAAAGAGGAAGACGGCAGCGACGGTGGCGTAAGCCAACTGCTTCGTGTAGCCAGCGGCCAACAGAAAAACCATAACCAATAAGAGCCCTTTGTTGTCTCGCTGCCCATCACGCTCCTCGCGCTCGACGACGATGGCCAGGGTCACAACAGCCAGCGTCTCCAGCATGACCATAAAGAGGTGTTGGCGAAAGAGGGGGCCGACATGGTAGATGTAGTTGGAAGCAAGAAACGTCAGCCCACAGAGAGCGCTCAGCCACCAACGGCGCGTAGTGCGCTGCACAGCGTAGCCGATGGCTCCTGCTGTGACCAACGTGCCCAGATAGGCAACGAGACGTCCGGTCCAGTATTGGGGGCCGAACAACCACACAAGGGGGACTACGACGAGGTGGTACAGGGGCGGATAATTGGAAGAGTAGAAAGGGTAGCTGTTGATATCGCGGTAGGGCCATTGGCCCTGGCTGAACAGCAAGGTATCGACCAATTCAAATCCTTCACCCTGGTCGTAATCGAACGGAAACTGGAATAAATGGATGGCGTACTTGGTGTAGACAAGGAAGTAGCCGATAAAGATTAGTAAGGCCACGCTGATGAGAGCGGCCGAGAGCAGCAGAATGCCCTTATCGAGCGGCATTGGCGAGGCAGCCTGTGGCATTTCCTGTTCACCTGTGGCGGCTTCCGGCGCCGCTGATGATTGCGGGTGGGTCATGGTAGTGGGGGGAGCCTTGTTTATGGTCGACCGGTCACGCCGGTCGGTCACCCAGGGGAAGCAGCGTGCAACCGACAAGAATGACAAGGGCGACGGCTGCCAGAGCCAATCTCTGTAGCGGACCGATGCCGTCAAAGCGCCCCGCGCCTAACAGATCGACCAGCAGCAAACCCAGCCCGGCGACGAGGCCCACGGCGATGAATATCATTCCCAGTTGTCTCTTAGTCATGTTGCACCACGTGCGAGCAAAGGTCATAATAGTTGCACTGGCTGACTATTTTGCCATCTCTGGCGGATCACGCAACCGTTGGTTCTGTCGGATTTGAACTGTCTTCTGGGGTATCCGGATTAGTTAGAGATTTGGAATTGCCCTTTACATAGTTGATAATTTTGATATAATGCCAGGCCAAAATATTATGGCTACCGCTGACGCCAGCGGTTTTTTTGTTTTTCATTGGTCACGCCTCGCGATGATTTGCCTGGCGGTCCGTATACAAAATCTCTTTTAAGGTAGGTTGGAGTATGGCGACGAAACAAAAGTCACACTTGATTACGCCTGAAGGTCTGGAACGCCTGAAGAACGAGCTGAAGCAACTGCGTACTGAGGGGCGACAGCGAATTGCCGAGCGATTGGAGAATGCCTTTGCTGATGGCCAGGATGATGAGTTTGTTGATAATGCTGAGCTGGAAGCAGCGCGCAACGAGCAATCGTTCCTGGAGGGCCGTATCCAGGAGCTTGAGGAGATTCTGGGAAATTACCAGTTAATCGAGGAAAATGGGCCGGATGACGTCGTTGGCGTCGGCAATCACGTTACGGTTCTTGAGGAAGATTCAGAGGAGGAGGAGCGCTACCATCTTGTGGGAGCAGCCGAGGCGGACCCGGTGGAAGGGCGCATCTCCAATGAGAGCCCGTTAGGTAAGGCCTTGCTGGGGGCCAAAGTTGGCGATACCGTACAGGTGCACGCCCCCAATGGCCTGATCCGTTTCCGCATCATTGAAATCGAATAGTCAGGCTGCGCCCTGGCAATTGAATAGTTGCGAGCCCGTGGCGATCACGGGCTCTTTTTTGATCCAGTTGAACAATTGACAGGGATTGATACAGTAGGGGACGGGCGCGGAGATACTGATTGGTGAATCCTGGATACGCTTTTACTATCTGTCTGGAGTAATGCATGTCTGAAACGAGCAACAATATCGACACGACTTATCGTTGGGAGCCGACCCGGCTAGAGGAACAGCGCCTGGAAAAGCTGGAGCGGCTGCGAGAACAGGGTATCAATCCTTATCCGGCACGGGCTGAGCGCACACACACCATTGCCCAGGCGCTGACCACCTTTGAGCAGACCGAGGCAGGCGCAGAGGACGAACAGGAGCCGGACCAGATCAACGTGACGGTGACGGGCCGGCTGGTGAGCATTCGCGATATGGGCAAGACGGTGTTCGCCGACATCGAGGACGGCACCGATCGCATCCAGCTGTTTCTGAGGCGCAACGAGGTTGGCGAGGATGATCATTATCGCTTTCGCAAGCTGCTTGACCTGGGCGATTTTGTACAGGCCAGTGGCTATCTCTTTCGCACGCGCATGGGGGAGATCAGTGTGCGCGCACAGAGCTGGAAGCTGTTGAGTAAGAGCCTGAGCCCGCTTCCCGTCGTCAAGGAGCAGGAAGTGGACGGTGAGGTTGTGCGCTACAGTGAGTTTGCCGATGTCGAGGAGCGCTATCGCCAGCGCTACGCCGATCTTGCGGTCAACCCAGACGTCCGCGAAATCTTCCGCACGCGCGCCCGCCTCATTGCCACTCTGCGCCGCTTTCTGGACGACCACGGCTTCCTGGAGGTCGAAACGCCGGTGATGCAGCCGATCTATGGCGGCGCCGCGGCGCGCCCTTTTACGACGCATCACAATCAGTTGAAGCAGGATCTCTATTTACGTATTTCTTTCGAGTTGTATCTTAAGCGGCTGCTGGTTGGCGGCTTCGAGCGCGTCTACGAGATCGGCCGCGACTTCCGCAACGAGGGCGTTGACGCCACACACAACCCGGAGTTCACGCAACTGGAGTTCTACGCTGCTTACTGGGATTATCACGACGTGATGACCTTTACGGAGAAGATGATTGCCAACGCCGCTGAGGCCCTGACCGGTGGAACGACCATTACGTTTCAGGGGCAAACGATCAACCTGGCAGCGCCGTGGCCGCGCATCACGTTGCGCGACGCGATCAAGAAGTATGCCGAGATCGATTACATGGAGTACCCGGCGGCGGGGGAGCTGGCAGAAGCGATCCGTGAGAGCGGCGGCAAGGTGCGTTCCGACGCCAGCTGGGGGCAGCTTGTTGACGGTCTGTTGGCCGAATTTGTGGAGCCACGACTGATCCGGCCCACGTTCGTCACTGAATATCCGCGCGATATTTCGCCATTGGCCAAGCGCATACCGGGCGACGATATGCACGTAGAACGTTTTGAATATTTCATTGCCGGGATGGAGATGGGGAATGCCTTTACAGAGCTGAATGATCCTCTGGACCAGCAGGCCCGTTTTGAGGAAATGCAACGGATTTACCGCGCCGGAGATGAAGAAGCCCATCCCATCGACGACGATTATCTGCGGGCCATGCGCTATGGCATGCCGCCAAACGGTGGATTTGGCACCGGCGTTGATCGCCTGACCATGCTGTTTACAGATAAGACTTCCATTCGTGAAGTGCTTCTCTTTCCGCACCTGCGCGAACGGGAGCAGGAGTAGGTCTGGACCCCAGCTGGGGTCCTTTTTCTTTCAGTCCAGGTCCAGTGTGGCCACCGTCATCTCGTCAGGGGGCGGGGCCGGTTGCGATTTCACCTCTGTCGTCTTGCCCCTCAGTTGCACCAGCAGGATGCCGATGGCGGCAAGGGCAAGGCCGCCAATCTGCACCATCACCAGCCGCTCGCCTAAGAAGATCCAGGCCAACACGGCGATCTGGATAAGCATAGTGTTGTTGATGATACTAGACTCCATGGCCGACAGCGTGCGCAAGGTGTGGTTCCAGAGGGTGAAGGCAAAGGCGGTGTTGACCAGGGCCAGAAAGCCGATAATGAGCCAGCTACGGACGGTGAGGGCCGGCAGCCCCTGTACAACGATGCCGGCAAACAGCAAGATGAAGGAGCCAATGCCCATGCTCACGACCGTAACAGTCAAGGGGCTCAGACGGTGGCCTCGATTGACTCCGCGACCTAAGACGGACGAGGCGGCGTTGGCCAGCACGCAAATGCCGGCAACGAGCAGGCCAAGGATCTGGCCCGGGTTGGAGGCCAGCATACCCGTGCTCAGATCGCGAGAGAAGTAGAGCACGACGCCCAGCAGGAAAATGAACGTGCCCAGCCATTGGCGACCCGTTGGCCACTCTGCCAGCAAGACGATGCCCATGACGGCTACGATGACGCTGGTAAAGTTCAGCATAAGGCTGATGGTCACCGCCGGCAGCAGGTCCAATGCCACGAATTGTGCGCCCTGCGTCACGCTATAGTAAACGAGACCGAGTACGGCGAGGTTCAGCCAGTCACGACGTGTGAGCTCTCGCAACAGACCCAGCTCCTGCCGTTTGGCAGCAAGCGGTAGGAGCAGGAGGAAGGCCAGGCTGTAGCGCAGCCCGGCAAAGGTCAGCGCGGGGATATCTTCCAGCCCGATTTTGATCAGCACCCAGGATGTGGACCACAAGAAGGTTACGAACAGCGCCTGAAACACTGCTCTATAGTGTGTGGATGAAGTTCTCTGCTGCATGACACCTCCGTGCATAAAAAATGGAGTGGATCGGCACGTTTGACCAGTGCCAACCTCACTCCTCCAGCGTTTTATGCCTTAAGATGTCAGCCGCTACGCGCGGCATTACGCGGCGCTCGGTCCAGACCCGTCGGGCGACGGCGGAACCCTAGCCACTCTTCAGTTGGGCGCGCTCATTCTAGCCGCCCTCAGCGCCGCCGGCAAGCGACAAACGCGGTTGAGCCTTGGCTTTGCTCGCCATGACACAAGACGCGACTATTGATTATCCAACCGAATTTCTGCTCTAAGTAGATCCTCCTCACGGTTTAGGTCAAATCCGAGGCGCTGCACAATTTGCTTCATGCCGCGGTTCTCCGGCAGCATGTACGCTTCTACCTTGTGCACGTTCTCGGCCTCGGCAACCTGTAACAGCCGGCGCAACAGCTCCGTCCCCAGACCCTGGCGCTGGAAGCGGTCGCTGATGAGGATGGCAAATTCGGCCTCATCGCCGCTGTATGCTTTGCTCAGGCGGCCCACGCCAACTATTTCCCTCTCACCCGTGTCCGGATGGCGGCGGACGGCTACGAGCGCCATTTCCCGATCGTAGTCGATAAAGCAAATGCGGGTGAGCCGTTCGTGCGCGGTCCGTTGGTCCACATTCAGGGCGCGGAAGTAGCGCATGTAGACACTCTGTTCGGACAGTGGCTCGTGGAATTCGACCATGAGCGGTTCGTCCTCGGGCCGGATGGGCCTGATGCGCACCTCGGCGCCATCCTTCGTGGTCCAATCCCAGATGTACTGGTTAGGATAGGGGCGAATGGCCAGCTTCGGCAGCTCGTCTTCGGTCACGTCTGGTTCGTAGAGCACCACGCGTGCGTCCAATGCAACCAGGCCATCGGCCGATGCCAGGAGGGGGTTGATGTCGATTTCGCTAATCCAGCGTTGTTCGGCGACGAGGAAGCTGAAGCGGACGAGCAATTTTTCGAGCGCACCCATGTCTACCGGATCTCGCCCGCGCACGCCCTGTAACGCTTCATAGATTCGCGTGCGTTGCATCATGCGCCGCGCCAGCGTTGTATTCAGGGGAGGTAGGGCCAGCGCCCGGTCGCGGAACACCTCTACCAGCGAGCCGCCTGTACCAAACAGTAGTACCGGTCCAAACTGCGGATCGGGGCTGGCGCCGACGATGATTTCATAGGCTTCGCTAAGGTCGACCATGGGCTGAACGGTAACCCCTTCGAAGTGCTCCTCTCCTGCATGTTGGCGCACGCCTGCGGCGATATCCTGAAAAGCCTGGCGTACTTGCTGCTCATTCTTGAGATTAAGGCGAACGCCGCCGACATCCGTTTTGTGGGTTACGGTCTTCGAATTGAGCTTGAGGACGACGGGATAGCCGATCTCGTCAGCCTGCGCGACGGCATCCTCAGGGCTGTCAGCCAGGCGCGTTTCGACCACGGGGATATCGTAGGCAGACAGGATCTGTTTTGACTCGTATTCTGTGAGGATCGTTCGCTGATCTTTGCGCGCCTGTTCGATCAGTTTCTGGGCGCGCGCGTGGGCCAGCAGCTCTTCCTCCGTTTCGGTGGGCGACTGTGGCGTTTCATATAGGCCGCGCAGGTTGCGGTCATAGCGCCACATGTAATTGAACATGCGCGCCGCGGTGTCGGGGTAAGAGAAGGTGGGAATGTTGGCCTGGTTGAGAATAGACTGTCCGGCCGCAACGTCGGCGCCGCCCATCCAACTGGCGAGTAGTGGCTTACCGCGGAGTGTGGCGTACTGTCGCAGTCGCTCGGCCGTCTGGGTAGGATCGGTCATCGCCTGTGGCGTGAGAATGATCAGAAATCCGTCGCTGGTTTCGTCGTTGGCCACGAGTTCCAGCGTATTGGCGTACCGCTCAGGATCGGCGTCTCCCAGAATGTCGATGGGATTGTTGTGGCTCCAGTGTGGGGGCAACAGCTCGTTCAGCCCCTCCATCGTGTTGATAGTCAGCGGAGCCAGTTCGCCCCCGTCGGTGATCAGCGCGTCGGTCGCCAGCACACCGGGGCCGCCGGCATTGGTAATTATGGCCAACCTTCGTCCCTGGGGGCGAGGTTGTTTGGCCAGGATCTCGGCCATATTGAACAGGTCATCGATGCGCCCGACGCGCAACACGCCGCTGCGCCGGAAGGCGGCTTCCAGAACTTCATCGCTGCCGGTCAGCGAGCCGGTGTGCGAGGCGGCGGCCTTGGCGGCGGCCTCGGTACGTCCCGGCTTAATGACAATGATCGGCTTGGTCAGGGCGACTTCGCGCGCGGCGGACATGAAAGAACGGGCATCGCCAATGGTCTCCATATAGATGACGATACTTTCGGTGCGCGAATCGTCGCCCAGATAGTAAATGAGGTCTCCCCAGTCTACGTCGAGCATAGAGCCGATGGAAACGAAGTGGCTGAATCCGACGTTTTCGTGAAAGCTCCAGTCGAGAACGGCTGTGCAGAGCGCTCCGCTCTGGCTGATGAAGCCCACGTTGCCGGGGCGGGCCATGGTGCTGGCGAATGTGGCGTTTAGCCCGGTGACGGGACTCATGACGCCCAGACAGTTGGGCCCGATGATGCGCATCTCCCCTTCGCGCGCCGTCTCCAGGATTTCCTCCTCCAAAGCGGCGCCTTCAGGTCCGCGCTCCTTAAATCCGGCGGAAATGATGATAGCGCCCTTGACGCCTGCCTCCACGCACTCGCGAATGATACCGGGCACCGTCTGCGCTGGCGTGGCGATGACGGCAAGATCGACCGCTTCGGGTACGTCGGAGATGGAGGGATAGGCCTTGATGCCGAGGACACTGGAGCGTTTGATGTTGACTGGAAACACCGTTCCTCCGAAAGAGTTCGTTATCAGATTCCAGAGGAGGGTGCGTCCCACACTACCGGGCGTTTCGCTGGCGCCGATAACGGCTACGGTTTCCGGACGGAAAATAGCATCGAGTGGCTGGTGCTCATAGCGAAGAAAGTCATGCGCAGACTCGGTGCTAATCTGCTTCGTTCTGAAGACCATTGTGTTCTCCTTCCCTGCTTCTAACCGCCTCACCGGATAATGGATGAGCGGGGACGGCTGCTCATACCGTTGCTCTGGACTCCGTATCCCCATGCTGCGAAATCGCGGCGAGCGGCAGAATTTTCATGTTCGCCTTCTAATTACAGCCTGGCGTAAGTATATCACGCCGTGTGTGCGATGCATGGTCATCCGTCGTTCAATTCCGGTATAATTGTCACAACTTGTAGCATAACCGGCGAGCGGTTGGCGGCGCCGGAGAATCGAAGTGAAGGAGAGCATGGCCAAATTACGTCCCACCGGAATCAGGGCGGACCGCAAAGAGAGAGTTGTGACTATTAGTTGGAGCGACGGACACGAGAGTCGTTACTCGTTTGATGGTTTGAGGGCCGTGTGCCCTTGTGTTGAGTGCAAAGGGGGACACGCGCACATGGGTGGGCCGCCGGATCCCCGCGCGGTACGTAACGCGCCGGAGACAGATCTGGAACTGGAGCGAGTTGAACAGGTAGGCGGGTACGCCCTGCAATTTTACTGGAGTGATGGCCACTCAACAGGCATTTACACCTGGCAGATGTTGCGCGATGCGTGTCCCTGTCCTATTTGTCTGCCGCAACAGGAGCAAGAGGGCTAGCCCTCGGCATCCTCAGCAGTCGAAGCTGCGTCTTCCGTCTGCGGATTGCGCTCGGTCTGGGTGACCGCGGGTTGTTGGGCGAGTACTGCCTGGCGCTCCATATTGGAGACGGCGCGGGCCACGTTCTCAATGGCAACGCGCTGTTTGCGATAGAGGTCTGATTCACTCATAGCCAGACGCCTGGCCACGTCGCGCACGCGCTGTCCCTGGATAAACTTCAGTTCCAGAATATTGTAGAGGATCCACTCCGCAGTGGTCATGCTGCGCTCGCCCTCGGGCTTTTGCTGTTCGATGGCCCGTTCCAGTATAGAGCGCAGGGCTTTGGTAGAATTACCCCGATACTCTTGCAGCGCTTCCTGAACGACGCGCAAGCGCATTAGAGGGCTTTGTGTAAGCTTGGGGCCGCCCCAGTAATGGGTAAGGGCATCCCTTACCATGCCGGAGAATTCGGGATCGTTGATCAGCGCTTCCTGTTCCTCAATGGAAGCCGTCAGCAGAGTTGAGCCGCTGTATCGAGCTGCACTGCGTTGCGCCTGAAGCGCGGTGATTTGGGGAAGCAGACCTTCAACTGCGGCAAAGACCTCCTGCTGCAGGATACGGTCCTCAAGCGCCTTCGCCGCTCGTTGGGCCAGCCGATCAAATAGCTCGTGCTCTTCCTGGGTGAGGTCAGGCACGTCGGCGCGGGCCCTAATACCCAGAATGCCCACCAAAGCATCCTCGTGGCGCGTGTAAAGGGTGCGGATCCAGTAGCCGTTCCAGAGCACAAATTCGTCTATCGTTTCCAACTCTTCACCGGATCCGTTTTGGCTGGTTGGTTGCGTCAACTCCCGCCAATTCTCGCCCTGGATATCATCCAACTCTTTTGAGGGATCGACGACGACCTCCAGTTTGGGGCCCTCAGGAGTGAAGGCGGCGATGAAGGCTGTGGGGATGCGCAGTGACTCGCAGATGGCAACCAGAACGCTTTCCAGGAACTGGTGCAGGTCGCGCGTGGTGAGCAGCCGCTCGCTCAACTCCTGTATGCGCCGCACGTCAGGATCATTGTTCAGATGAAACAGTCGTTCCAGAGGGCGTTTGAAAGCATGAATGGCCCATTCCACCAGCATCACAGTAGCAACTACAGAGATGGCCTGCGCCGTCTCCACCGGAAGGCCCAGGACCGAGCTGGTGCGCCCAACAAGAATGTAGACGAGCAGGACGATGGTGCCCGTCAGCGGCACGCGCGCCATGAACTTAAACAGGCGCACGCGCACCACGCGATCGGGCGACATGGCGCCAAAGTAGGCCAGGTAATAGGTCAGGAAGGCGAACATAACGCCGACGGTTATGTTGCCGAGGATCAGAACTGTCCAAAACAGCGGTGTAAGGTTGACGTTGGCGTTGCTGCTGAGCAGAAGATAGGGAAACACACCCAGAGGCGCAGCCAAAAACGCAGCGAGGATGATGCGGATGCGGCCGCGCGTCGTCGTCGTCACCGAAAGCTGGAGGGCGCGCCATACGTTGTAGATGCTGATGCCGGTGACCAGCCAGAAGTACAGGGTGAAGATGGGGAATAAGGGACCGGACAACAGGTGGGGCGCCAGCTCCTGCTCTACGACCCCACCGACAATCAGATTCGTGAGGCCCACGAGGGTGATGAAGGCCAGCCCGGTGAGGTAAAAGACGCGCACAAAGAGGCGACGCCTTCGCGAGACGTGACCTGTCGTTGCCAGGAGGGCGTCAGACAGATGATACTGGGCGGCGGGAACCATGGCGATGCCGACCCATTCCAGTCGCAGCCACGGTTCGG
>DATHSI010000232.1:0-7064 GCA_035464315.1 Candidatus Sulfomarinibacteraceae bacterium | reverse complement strand
TCTACAATCACCACGGTGTCCGCCGCGCCATCCTGCAGCGCGCGCTGCGCTTCCTGCAAATCTATGCCCCCCATCAGAGCCAGACCCATACTGTTGGCGTCGGGCGTGACGAGGGCCAACAGGCCCGGCCGCTCTTCTCCGCCCAGCGCCGCAGCCACAGCCGCGGCCGCATCCATCACCTCCGCGCTGCCGTCGCTGGCGCCGGAAATGACAACCGGCTGCTGCGCCTGCTGCAGCGTCTCCGCGATCCGTTGCGCCAGGGTCAGGACATCCTCATCCAGATCCGGGACGGCCGGCGAACCACTGTCCAGCAGGTGCGCCACGGCCCAGCCCAGCCGCGCCTGATCGGCCGGCGCAGCGTGGTAAACAAAGCTGGCCACGTCTTCCAGTTTGGTGCCCGCGCCCGTGCCCAGAAACAATGGCCCGCGGTCTTCCTGGATAATTTCCCGAATCGCGTAATCGTTCCACGACGGCACGCCCACTTCCTCCGCTTCTCGCCAGGGCTTGTTGCGCACCGCCTGGCGCACGGCATAGGCCATCATCGGCGCGGTGTTGGTCAAATCTTCGCCCAGAACCAGCACAGCGTCCGACTCCGCAATGTCGCGCAGCGACGCCGAGCGCGCCGGCCCTTCCTGCAAAATCTGTCGCGCCCGCTGCACCAACTGCTGCTGCGCGCCGTCCATCCCACTACAGAAGCGATCTTCGCCCACCATGTGATGCAGGGCAAAATTGCTTTCCAGCGAAGCGCGTGGAGAGCCAATGCCCAGAACGCCGTCACTCTGGGCCAGCAGGTCAGAGAGATGCGCCAGTACAGCGTCCGATGAGGGTTGGACCTCGGCCGTTTCCTCCGTCGCCCCCTCTCCATTTCGCAACCGTGGATAACGAATGCGTTGCAGGCTGTTTACGAACTCATACCCATAACGCCCGCGATCGCAAATGAAGTAGCCGTTCACTTCATGGTTAAAACGAGCCCGCACGCGGCGCAAATGACCGTAGCGCTCGCCGGGAATGGTGTTACAGCCCACGCTACACAGCGTGCACACCGAGGGAGCAGTCTGCAGATCCCACTTGCGCGTGTAGTGCTTCTTCAGCGTCTTATCTGTAAACACACCGGTGGGACATACCTCCACCAGGTTGCCGCTAAACTCGCTTTCCAGCACGCCCTCTTCATGGCGGCCAAAATAGACATCATCATGCGCGCCAAAGACGTCAAAGTCGCGCCCGTCGGCGTAGTCGCGGTAGAACCGAACGCACCGGTAACACTGGATGCAACGGTTCATCTCGTGATTGATGAACGGCCCCAGATACTGGTTGCGGTGCGTGCGCTTTTTGAAGCGGAAGCGGCGGTAGACGTGGCCCGTCATCACCGTCATATCCTGCAGGTGACATTCGCCGCCTTCGTCACAGATGGGACAATCATGCGGGTGGTTGACCATCAACCATTCGATCACCGACTCGCGAAATTCCACTGCCTCCTCGTTCTTCAGCGAAATGCGCGTGCCGTCCGCTGCCGGCGTCATACAGGCCATCACTATCTGGCCCTTCGTATCGTCCTCGTCGCGGTATTGTGTGACCGCGCACTGGCGACAGGCGCCGACCGAACCCATGGCCGGATGCCAGCAAAAGTATGGTAAATCCATGCCCAGCGACAGACAGACGTCGAGCAGGTTCTTCGAAGAATCAACTTCATACGCCTGGCCATCGATGTAGATCGTTCCCATAAAATAGCCTCCACTAAGCCCCGTAAAACCATCTGGCAGATGGTTTTACCGATACGGGCACCGCTTTTCGCTTATATGCCGTTCGAAGTCTTCGCGAAAATATTTGATGGCGCTCTGCAACGGTTCGGCGGCGCCGGGCGCCAGCGCGCAGAACGTGTAACCCGGCCCCAGCAAACGGCACTGCTGCGCCAACAGTTCGATGTCGCCTTCCTGACCGTGTCCGTCTTCCATGGCATGCAACACCTTCGCCGCCCAGGGCAGCCCCTCGCGACAGGGCGTGCACCAGCCGCACGACTCCTGGGCGAAAAAGCTCTCCAGGTTAGCCACCATGCCCACGGGACAGGTCTGGTCATCCAGAACGATGATCGTGCCCGTTCCCAGGCGGCTGCCCGCTTCCATCACCGAGCCGAAATCCAGCTTTACGTCCAGGTGCTGGTCGGTGAGGAAATCCGTAGACGCGCCGCCGGGCAGCGCGCCGCGGAAGCTCAGCCCGTCACGCATGCCCCCGGCGTGTTCCTCCAGAATCTCGCCCAGCGTCGTGCCCATGGGCAACTCCCACAACCCGGGTCGCTGCACCTTGCCGCTGGCCCCATACAACTTGGTGCCGCCTTCGTCTGTGTGGCTCAGGCCCCTATACCACTCCGCGCCGTTGTTGATGATGTGCGGCACGTTGCACAACGTTTCCACATTGTTAACCACGGTCGGACGGCCCCACAGGCCACTCACCTGCGGATAAGGGGGCTTGGCGCGGGGCGTGGCCCGCTTTCCCTCCAGGCTGTTGAGCAACCCCGTTTCCTCGCCGCACATATACCGCCCGGCGCTGACGTGCAGGTGCAGATCGAAATCGTAACCACTGCCCAAAATATCACGACCCACATAGCCGGCCTCACGCGCTTCCTCCAGCGCCCTTTGTAGGCGGCGCGTTGCCGTTTTATAAGCCCAGCGCAAAAATATGAATCCCTCGCTGGCCTGAATGGCATAGGCGCTGACGATCATGGATTCGATCATCAGGTGCGGGTCCCCCTCCAGCAAGAGGCGGTCCTTGAACGTGCCCGGCTCCATTTCGTCGGCGTTACAAATCAGATACTTCGGTCCGCGCGCGTCCGGTCCCATGGGCACGAAACTCCACTTAGTGCCCGTGGGAAAGCCGGCGCCGCCGCGTCCCCTCAGATCGGATTCGGTGACAACGTCCACGACGTCGCCCGGCGACATCTCGCCCAACGCCTTGCGCACCGATTGGTAGCCGCCGGCGGCCTCGTACGCCTTCAGATCGAGCGGCGCTTCGCCTTCACGAATATTCTGTGTGAGCGGTTTATCCATAAATTACCTGTCTGCCACGATCCGGGGTACTGGCCCGGCGTCGCTAACGACGAAGTCTCTAACGGTATCGGGCGAGAATCTCACTTACCTTCTCCTCGTCCAGATCGTTGTACAATGTCTCATCAATCATCATAGCCGGCGCATGGTCACAGTCGCCCAGACAGACCATCGGCAGAAACGTGAACTTGCCATCAGCCGTGGTCTGCCCCAGGTCGACGCCCAATTCCTCATTCAGCCTGCGCCGCATCTGTTCGTACCCCATAATCCAGCAACTGACGCTATCGCACAGCAGAATCACGTGTTCGCCAACCGGCTGGCGGAAAATCAGATTATAGAATGTGGCGACGTTATCCAGCTCGTCCACCGTCATGTCCAACACCTCAGCCAGGTCCTCTAGACTTTCGTCGGACACCCAGCCGCGGTGCTTCTGCACGATCTTCAAGGCCTCGATGCACGCGGCCCGCTTAAATTCGTAGTGTTGCAGTTCAGCTTCAATCTCTTGTCGTTCTTCTGTAGAGAGCATAGTTCTGTCGCCTATCTGTCCACCTCAGCCAGCACAAAGTCAACGCTGCCCAGCAGGGCCATCAAATCGGCCACCGTCTCGCCGCGAGTGATAAAAGGCACCATCTGAATATGCGCAAAGGAAGGGGTGCGAATGCGCGTGCGATACGATTCCGTGTTGCCGTCGCTGACCACGTAATATGTATATAAACCCTTCGTGCTCTCGACCATCCCCGCACTTTCCCCCGGCGGCATCACCGGCCCCCAGCTCACGTTCAGGAAGTGCGTGATGAGGGTCTCAATATCATACATCGTCTTATCCCTAAGCGGAGGCGTCGCCAGAGGGTGCGCCGACTTGTAAGGGCCGGGTGGCATATTTTCCACGCACTGCCGCACAATGCGTAGGCTCTGGCGCATCTCCTCGACGCGTACCACGGCGCGGTCGTAGCAATCGCCGTTCACGGCTGTGGGAATCTCAAAATCAAACTGATCATAGCCGCCATATGGCCGTTTTTTGCGCAAATCCCACTCCAGGCCGCACGCCCGCAGGCCGGGGCCCGTCACCCCCCACTCTATCGCTTCCTCCAGATTATAGGCCCCCACATCCTTGCTGCGCGCCTTGAAAATGCCGTTGTTCATTACCAGCCGGTCATACTCGTCTAACCGGCCCGGCATATAGTCCAGGAAGTCGAGGATCAGATCATCCCACCCCTCCGGCAAGTCCTGGGCCACGCCCCCGATGCGGAACCAGTTGGGGTGCATGCGCCCGCCGCAAATCGCTTCCACAATATCAAAAATGCGCTCGCGATCGGTGAACATATAGAAAACGGGCGAAAGCTGTCCCAGATCCTGGGCATATGTTCCATACCACACCAGGTGGCTGGCAATGCGGAACAGCTCAGCCATCATGATACGGATGACCTTGGCCCGGTCTGGGATTTCCATACCCGCCAGCCGTTCCAGCGCCATGACGTAGGGGAAATTGTTCATGACGCCACCCAGGTAATCCACGCGATCGGGGTAGGGAATATACGTGTGCCAGGATTGGCGCTCGCCCATCTTTTCCGCACCGCGATGGTGGAAGCCGATGTCCGGCACGGCGTCCACGATCTCTTCACCAGAGAGCTGCAGGACAACGCGCAACACGCCATGCGTCCCGGGGTGCTGTGGCCCCAGATTGAGGAACATGAATTCGCTGTCCTCCGTCTGCCGCTGTAAGCCCCACTCTTCCGGCTTAAACTCCAGCGCCTCCTGCTCCCGCTCTTGTTTTTCCGGGGGGAGCTGGAAGGGCCCCATCTCTGTGGCCCGCGCCGGATGCTCCTTGCGCAACGGATGCCCTTCCCAGGTGCGCGGCATCAGTAGCCGCACCAGGTGCGGGTGGCCCTGGAAGCCGACGCCAAACATGTCCCAGACCTCGCGCTCGTACCAATTGGCGTTGGCCCACAGGTCGCTGATGCTGTCCAGCGCCGGGTGCTCTCCCTTCAGCGGCACCTTCAGCCGAATATCCTGGTTGTGCTCCAGCGAAAGGAGGTGATAGACAACGGTGAAATCGCTGTCAGGCAGGCCCTCACGATGGCTGCGCGCTCGTTCGTCAATTGCCGTCAGGTCATAGAGCATGCGGTAACGGCGCGACGCGCTCTGCTTCAAATAGCGCAAGACGTCCTTGGCGCGTTCCTTGCTCACCCAGAACGTGGGCGCCCCGTCCGCAACGGGTTGAGCCCCCAACAAACCGTCTGCAAATTCCCGCTCTAGTTCCTGGCTGATGTCCGATTCAGTATAGTTCATCGCATTCCGTTGCTGTAGACCCAGACGTTTTGCTATTTTCTAACAGCGCCGTAATACCAGGGCGCAGCACTTCCAATCATATAGCCGGATGAACCGGCTTAATTCAGATCTGATCAGGGGTTCGTAAATCTGTGGTCCGCATCCGTTGCTCGCGCTTCAGATCACGCATTGAGGGCCGTTCAGCCTTCACCACGCCTTGCGGGCCAATGACCCAGCTCAGCGGGCGCTCCTCGTTACCGACAGCTTCTGACAGCAGCGTCAGGCCCTCCATGAAGGCATCGGGCCGGGGGGGGCAACCGGGCACGTAGACGTCCACAGGCAAAATCTTGTCTACCCCCTGGACGACGCTATAAATATCATACATGCCGCCAGAGTTGGAGCAGGAACCCATAGAAATCACCCAGCGCGGCTCCATCATCTGCTCGTAAAGGCGCAGGATCACCGGCGCCATCTTGATGAAGGGCGTGCCGGCGATGATCATCACGTCCGCTTCGCGCGGTGTGCCGCGGATCACCTCGGAGCCAAAACGGGCGATATCGTATTTGCTCGTAAGACTGGTCGCCATCTCCACGAAGCAACAGGACAGGCCAAAGTTGAAGGGCCAGAGAGAAGATTTTCGCCCCCAGGCCAGGAGATCTTGCAGGCGGGTCAGAGCCAGAATACGGCCCATCACGTCCTCAAAGCCACCGTCACCGCTTTCAGCAACTTTCTCCTCCGTCGGTCGACTCATCCACCACTTCATGAAGAGGCTCCTTTACTCCTTCTTTCAAGCGCATCTCTACGCGGCGACCAGTCCAGCGCGCCCAGTCGCAAGAGGTAAATCAGGGCCGCCAGCAGAACGCCGATAAAGATGGCAATCTCAATATAACCCGCCCATCCCAGCTCCCTCGCCCCCACGGCCCAGGCAATAACGAATACGATCTCCAGATCGAATATGACGAAAAACATGGCGATCAGGTAAAACCTGACCGAAAGGCGTATACGCGCGCTCCCCGTGGTAGCAATACCCGATTCATAGGGAGCGCCTTTAGCCCGATCATCGTGTCGCTCCCCCAGCACATACGACAGGCCCAGCATGGCGCCCACAACGACCAGAACAGCGCCAAAATAAACTGCAAGAGGCCACAAAGTCGTTTCCACAGATCACCTGTACCTTTGCTATCGATGAAACAGGACAAGTACGCAGTCGATGATAAAGGAAAATGGCCAACAAAGCCAATAGAAAGATTGATCTAGATCAATGCCCCACCCTCTCGATGCCTCTACACTACCCTTAGCGCGCACAACAACCGGTAGGGGAAAAACTGCCTCTTTTCCCCCAATTGCAGGAGAAGAGATGGACGGAATGAACATCGCACTATTGAATGAAGATCTGGTATATGCAGCCTTACAGGAGGTCATTGACCCCGAACTGGGCATCAACATCGTCGACCTGGGCCTGATCTATGAGCTGCACATCGACGATGGTCACATCCGGCTGGTCATGACGCTCACCACCCCAGGCTGCCCCATGCATGCCAGCTTCAAGCAAGACATCGAGTCTACCCTGTGGCGCACCTTCCCCGATCTACAGGGCCTGTCCATCGAACTGGTCTGGTCCCCCCCGTGGACGCCGGAGATGATCTCAGACGAAGGTCGCGCCCGCTTAGGCCTCTGGTAGTGGTTACGCCGGTCGATTGCGCCGTGCGTCAGCAGCAGCGCGCACGGCTGGCGCAGCGGCGCTGTACGTAAACCAGG
>DATHSI010000231.1:0-28171 GCA_035464315.1 Candidatus Sulfomarinibacteraceae bacterium | reverse complement strand
AAAAGGATGGCGCCGTGATCGCTCAAGAGTGATCGCAAGCCCTGTGCTGCGGGCTCATCGCTCCATACGTCGGCAATTCGCTGCACCCGATGTCCGTTCAACAGCGCCGGTAACGTCTCCGGACCCTCCAGCGGGATGCGGTAGGGCGTGGCCTCTTTTAGTTGTTGCGGTCCACGCACCGCCAGGGCAACCAGATCCAATTCCTGCAAGGTGAAGAGCACAGCGCGTGTATACGCGACAATCATGCGCAACTGGTCGAGGATCAAACCCGGATTGAGTTCCAGAGCGGAGGCCAGCTTCTGGGAAATCTCCAGGAGAGTAGACTGCTCGCGTAGGCGGGCGGCGACCTGTTGCCGTAGCATCCGCTCAGCCTGAACCCGCGCGCTGACGTCGCGGATGACGCTGACAAGGCACAGCCGGTCGCCGAGCAAACACCCCGTCCCGCGCACCTCGGCGGTGAACAGTGTTCCGTTCCGGCGTACATGGACGGCTGTCGCTTCGAATGTGTCTCCGGCCCGAAGCGACTGCAGCCAATCGCTGAAGTGGGCATAACTGTCTGTGTCCATGAACGTGGTGGGGTGCAGTCCGACAAAATTCTCGCGGGCATAGCCATGCAGTGCGCTCGCCGCGGGATTGGCCTCAACCACGAGCCCTGTCTCTGCATCGTGGATGATCAGGCCATCGTTAATCGCCTCAAAGATACGTTGATACTCGATCGCTGCGCCCGGGACGCGGTCCGATTCGGGAAACGGGCTATGAGACTGCGCATCAGAGTCACGTAAAGGAGCCATAAAATTAGTGTAGCTTAGTACGGCACGACTGTCACACGTGAGTATAACCTGCACGGATCCCTGTCCTGGTTCAACCTGTGGCAGCAGATGACCGTCTTTCCGCTGTGTCTCGTAATTGAAAAAGACAGGGCAGGGTTATATACTGTGGGATGCTAAAATGGTCAGGGAAAAGGTGGTCTGACAGTATGGCAAAACCAGCGATTGTGATCGTGGACGACGAGTTGCACGTTCTGGGGGCGGTGGAACGGGATCTTCGTCGACACTATCGGGATGAGTACCGCCTGATCAAGGCGCGGGGCGGCGCGGAGGCGTTGGCGGCGACGCAGAAATTGAAGCAACGGAACATGGTCGTGGCCCTTTTTGTGGTGGACCAGCGCATGCCGGGGATGAGCGGCACGGAGTTCCTGGGAGAGGCGAAGCGCCTATACCCAGAGGCGCGCACGGTGTTGCTGACGGCGTACGCGGATACGGAGGCGGCGATCACGAGTATTAATCGGCTGGGCCTCGACTATTACCTGATGAAGCCCTGGGATCCGCCGGAGCAGCACCTTTACCCCGTGCTCGACGACCTGCTCTCAGACTGGTGGGCGACCGCCGACGTGCCCTACGAGGGCATTCGCGTGGCGGGTACGCTGTGGTCGGCTAAAAGCCACGAGGTGAAGGATTTTCTGGCCAGCAACCGTATTCCGTACAAGTGGCTGGATATCGAGCGCGACGAGGAGGCGCGGGCGCTGGTGGAGAGCGTGGAGAACGAGCGGCAGCTCCTGCCTGTGGTTTTCTTTCCCGATGGGGACGTGGCCATCGCGCCGGATAACCAGACGCTGGCGGAGAAGGTGGGTCTGCGTACGCGGGCCAGCGAGAGCACCTATGATTTCATCATCGTGGGCGCGGGCCCGGCGGGCCTGGGCGCCGCGGTGTATGGCGCGTCTGAGGGGCTGAAGACGTTGCTGGTGGACCAGCACGCTACAGGCGGGCAGGCGGGGACCAGCTCGCGCATCGAGAATTACCTGGGATTCCCCAACGGCATCAGCGGCGCGGTGCTGGCGCATCGGGCCACGACGCAGGCGCAGCGGCTGGGGGCGGAGATTTTGACGGCGTGCGAGATCGTGAAGGTGCGTGTGGAGGAGCCTTACTTTGTGGTTACTTCCAGCGATAGCAAGGAAATGACCTGTCGCGCCTTATTGATGGCCACGGGGGTTACGGTGCGCCACCTGGATGTGCCGGGCGTGGAGCGGCTGACGGGGGCCGGCGTGTATTACGGGGCGGCGATCACGGAGGCCGCCTACTATAAGGATGAGCCGATCTTCGTGGTGGGCGGTGCGAACTCGGCGGGGCAGGGGGCGATGTTCTTCTCACGTTATGCCAGCAAGGTTTCCATGGTCGTGCGCAGCAGCTCGCTGTCCAAGGGGATGTCGCACTACCTGGTGAACCAGATTGCGGACACGGACAATATTGAGGTATTGACGCGGAGCAATGTTGTGGAAGTGCATGGCACGCGCAGCCTGGAAGCGATTACCGTAGAGAATGCCGTGACGGGCGAGAGAGAAACGGTGCCGGCGTCTGCGCTATTTATTTTCATCGGGGCCGTGCCGCACACGGAGATGGTGTCGGACCTGCTGGTCTGCAATCGGGCCGGGTTCATTCTCACGGGGGCGGATCTGCTGGAGGATGGGAAACGGCCGCCGGGCTGGAAACTGAAGCGGGATCCCTACCTACTGGAAACGAGCGTGCCGGGCATTTTCGCCGCGGGCGATGTGCGCCAGGGCGCTATTCGCCGCGTGGCGTCGGCGGTGGGGCAGGGAGCGATTGTGGTCAACTTTGTGCATCAGTATTTGAAGACGGTGTAACGGTATATTGGTTGACTGGAGATTGGCGATTGTCGCCGTTCACCTCTTGCGGTACGGAGTCCGCGGGCGGCGGTTGGTCTTCTGCCAGCGGTTCGACGTGGTAGGGGACGTCGATGACGATCAGGTTTTCGTGGTCGCGCAGGCGGTTGCGCAGAATGGCAGCGGTCTGGTTGTGTAGGAGGCGGGCCCAGAATGATTCGGGGATGAATTCGGGCACGACGACGGTGACCAGTTGGCCGGGGAATTCTTCATCGTTGACGCGCTCGATGTACTCCACAAGCGGGTCCAGGATGTCGCGGAAGTCGTAGTCGATGATGTCGAACCGGATGTCCCTGACCAGGTTGGGGAAGCGGTTCCAGCGTCTCTCCAGGCGCTCGTGCACGTCTGGTCTGGTGGCGATGGAGACGGCGCGCACGTCGCGCGCGATGCGCCGGGCGTAGGTCAGGGCGCGGATGGAGCCGCGGTGCACGTCGGCGATGGGTACGATGGCGACGTCGGCCACGGGCACCAGGTCATCTTCGCACAGGCCGCGGGTGGTGAGGGAGTTGGCCACGGAGTCGTAGTGGCGGTGGATGACGGTGAACAGCACCACCAACAGGGGGATGAGCAGGGCCACGATCCAGGCCCCTTCCATAAATTTCGTAGCTAATAGAATGAGGAACACGATGCCGGTTACGGTGGCGCCAACGGCGTTGAGAGCCCTTTTCCAGCGCCAGCGCTTTTCGTGGTGAATCTCGGTGATGCCCGTGTGTGTTGACTGGCCCGGTTCCAGCTCGCCGATCTTACCCATGAGCACGAACATGCCGGCCTGGGACAGGGTGAAGCTGAGCATAACGCCCAGGGCGTAGAGGGGCAGCATGGCGATTTCGTTGGCGCGGAAGACGACGACGATGATGGAGGAGACGATGGCCAGGACGATGATGCCGGAGCTGAAGACGAGGCGATCGCCGCGGTTCTGCAGCCAGCGGGGCAGGAAGCCGTCGCGGGCCAGGAAACTGCTGAGGCGGGGGAAGTCCTGGTAGCCGGTGTTGGCCGCCAGAAACAGGATGAGGGCCGTGAAGGTCTGTACCCAGAGGTAAAGGAAGCCGCCGCCGGTAATCTGCCGCGTCATCTGCGAAAGGATGCTTTCCCTTTCTTCCATGGGAATGAGGTGCAGGTTGGTGGCCAAAAAGCTGATGCCCACGAACAGGGTCATGGCCATGAAGCCCATGGCAACCATGGTTTTGGCGGCGTTGATCGACTCCGGCGGCTTGAAGGCCTGCACGCCGTTGGAGATGGCTTCGATGCCGGTGAGCGCTGTGGTGCCGCCGGCGAAGGCGCGCAAGATGAGCCAGACGAAGGCGAAACCCGCGAGAGAGGTTTCGGCGGGCACGCTGACTTGTTGCGGCTCAAGGGCGGTGACCCCAAAGAGGCCGAAGTAGCGCACGAGGCCGATGGCCAACACGACCCACACGCCGCCGACGAAGGCGTAGGTGGGAAAGGCGAAGACGGTGCCGCTCTCGCGCACGCCGCGCAGGTTCATCCAGGTGATGACCAGGATGGCGAAGAGGGCCAGCCACACTCTATATTCCCACACTTCGGGGAAGGCAGAGGTGACGGCGCGCACGCCGGCGGCGGAGGAGACGGAGACGGTGAGGATGTAGTCTGTGAGCAGCGCGGCGCCGGCGACGAGGGAGGGGAAGCGGCCCAGGTTGTCTTTGGAGACGGTATAGGCCCCGCCGCCGTCGGGGTAGTGCAGGATGGTCTGGATGTAGCTGAAGATGACCATCAGTACCAGGCCTGCGACGGCCATGGCGATGGGCAGAGTCATGCTGAGGGCGCCGCTGCCCAGGATGACCAGTACGCTCATGATCGCTTCGGTGGCGTAGGCGTTACTGCTGATGGGATCGGAAGCGAAGACGGCGAGAGCGCGCACTTTGTCCAGCCGCTCGTGAATTTCGCGGCTGGTGGGGAAGGGGGCGCCAATCAAGACTCGTTTTACTTTATCAAGCTCCATAAGTATGTACTCTCAATTTTCTGAACGAACAGGGGGATCAGTCGAAACGTGTCCGTTTCCTGCGGGGAATCCGCGATTCTATTTCGCCGACCGGAAGGCGACGTTCAAAACAAGATGAATCGTTCACGACAGGCAAGATTATCACAATTCGACGCCGCATAGGGGCTGCGCCGGCCCGTCTTGACACTTTCTTGACGCGGGTCGTGAATCTCTTGACGTTTTTTTGACGAGAAGGGGCAGGGTAAGGGGCGTGTGTAGGCTAAATATGCCGCTTATAAATATAGTAGAAAAATGAAATGGTCAGTCCAAGGGAGGCTATGGCGATGACGGGTGTATATGATTGCCATGGTATACTAGCGCCCCATAGTAGCAATGCCATACAGGCGGCGATGAGCTGAAATGCGCCCAGACCTACCAGGAGTAGGATCAGCAGCCTTTGGGGTGATTTGCACGTCTGGTTTTCATGCGGTTTCTTCATGATTTGTGTTGTCAGTCTTTGGCGGCGTTGAGAGAGTGACGCACTACGAATGCCGGTTATCTTTGCCTGGGATAGGATCAACCTATCATATTTGAATCGGTGCGACTGCCCGCAAAGCGTGTTCTTGAGATTTTCTTTATGGATTTGAGTTCTACCTTGAGCTACTCTTGATACGCGCTCTCTTCTTGCAGCCGTGCAGCCGTTGGCGAACGTCACACGGCTCGGTTGAAATGCGCATTTGAACGTGGTTCTGTATCAACTAGAATCAGACGTGACCTATTCCGGTTTTGTGAGTGGCTGTCATATGCGCAGAATTATTTATTGATGCGACATGAAGCGCAATGGACAATCGACCAAACCCTAGCCAGCAAGTGCAGCAAGTCCAGATCGAGGCGAGGCACCGCTTTCTTTACAGTGGACTTCTCGTCCTGCTAATTACGTTGCTCGCGCTTCCCTTGCGGGCACGTATCGAACCGACGAATCTGGCGATGTTCTACCTACTGGCAGTGGTTGTGGCTGCGATGCGTTTGGGGCGCGGGCCGGCTGTTTTTGCTTCTCTTCTGGGCGTGTTAGCCTTCGATCTGGTGTTTGTGCCACCGTATTATACGCTCGGCGTGGCTGACGCGGAGTATCTGCTGACTTTTGTGGCTCTGCTTGCGGTTGGCCTGGTGATCAGCGCGCTGACGGCGCGGGCCAGAGAGCAGGCGCAGGCTGCGCAGCGGCGCGAGGCGCAAACAGCCGTTCTCTACGAATTGAGCCGCGAGCTGGCAGCCGCCGCCGACCTGGACGACGTGGCGCAGGCGGTGATCACCGATGTGCAAAGAATTTTGGGTGGTGAAGTAGCGGTTTTTGTACGCGACGACGGGCGGCTCGCTGTGCACAGCGCCAGCTCTACGTACCGCCTGGATGGACGAGAGGTGGAAGCGGCCAATCGTGCGTACGAGGAGGTGCAGGTGGTGGGGCATGGTACGCCGGTGATGAGTGAGGCGATAAGCGTGTATTTCCCCCTTAATGCGGCGCGTCAGGTTGTCGGCGTGCTGGGGGTGTCTCCGGCGCGAGCAGACGAGGAAATGGCGCGGGAACAGCGACGTCTGTTGGAATCATTTGCCAGCCAGGCGGCGCTGGCGGTGGAGCGGTCGTTGCTGGCGGAGGAGGCGCGCGAGGCACAATTGCATCATGAAACGGAAAAGTTGCAGGCGGCGCTTCTGAATTCCATCTCGCACGATCTGCGCACGCCGCTGGCCACGATTACAGGGTCGCTCAGCAGCCTGCGAGATGATTACGCGCTGCTGGACGAACGGGCCAGGCGGGAACTGTTGGATAATGCTTATGAGGAAGCGGAGCGATTAAATCGCCTGGTGGGTAACCTGCTGGATATGACGCGGCTGGAGGCGGGGGCTATGCGTATTTCGAGGGAGCTGGCGGAGATCGAGGACGTGATCGGCGCGGCGCTGGCGCAATTGGCCAACAGGCTGGGCGACCGGCCGGTGCTCATCGACGCGCCAAAGGGGACGCCGCCGGCGCCGGTCGATTTTGCCCTGATGGTGCAGGTCTTTGTCAATTTGCTGGACAACGCTCACAAATACGCACCGGTTGATACGGCAATTGAGATTCGCGCCTGCAGCAGCGGAGATGACCTGCTGGTGGAGGTAGCGGACCGGGGCCCTGGCATCCCGCCCGAGCAGTTGGAGCGTGTGTTTGATAAGTTCGTGAGGTTGCAGGAAATGGAAGACGCCGCTGGGACGGGCCTGGGGCTGTCTATCAGCAGGGGGATCGTGGAGGCGCATGGGGGACGCTTGTGGGCCCACAACCGGGAGGGGGGAGGCGCTGTGCTGACCGTGGCCTTACCCTTGCGGACGGATTACGAGCCGATGATGGAGGAGGCGGCATGAGTGGGTCTGACGCGCGCGTGGTGATCATCGACGACGAGCAGGCGATCCGGCGCTTTCTACGCACGGTGTTGGAGGCGCACGGCTATCAAGTGTTTGAGGCCGCCGATGGGGAGGAAGGGTTGGCCATGGTGGCGCAACAACATCCGGACGTGGTCATTCTGGACCTGGGGCTGCCGACCATTGACGGCATCGAGGTGATCGGGCGCCTGCGGGAGTGGTCGGAAGTGCCCATCATCGTGCTCTCGGTGCGCGAGCGGGAGACGGACAAGATCGCGGCGCTGGACGCGGGGGCCGATGATTACCTGACGAAGCCTTTTGGCGCAGGCGAACTGCTGGCCCGGCTGCGGGCTGCGCGACGCCGCGCCAGCGGGCCGTCGACGGAGGCCACGTTTGCGTTGAAGGATTTGAAGGTGGACATGATGCGGCGTCTGGTGACGGTGAAGGGGGAGGAGGTGCAGCTGACGCCCACGGAGTATGATTTGCTGCGGGCGCTGATCAATCACGCAGGGCGTGTGATCACCCACCGGCAGCTACTGCGCCAGGTGTGGGGTGCGGCTTACGAGACGCATTTCCACCTGTTGCGCGTGAACATCAGCAATTTGCGGCACAAGATTGAGCCGGAACCGGCGCGGCCGCAGTATATTGTTACGGAGCCGGGGGTGGGGTACCGGTTTCGAGATGAGGGGTGAGTGGGTTGCGCAGCATGGGGTGTAACCGGGAGAGCGCCTGCTGTGCAGGCTATTCTTCTGCCGGAGCGGGCTCGACTGTCTCTTCGCGGGGGGTGGTGGGTAGGTAGACGCGGAAGCGGGTGTTGCCCGGCTCGGATTGCAGGCGGATGTCGCCGTGGTGTTTGTGCACGACGATGCGGTAGACGATATCCAGTCCTAATCCGCTGCCGCGGCCCACTTCTTTGGTGGTGAAGAACGGTTCGAAAATGCGCGATTGAATCTCGGGGGAGATACCGGGGCCGTTGTCGGCAATCTCTACGATGACCATATCGTCTTCGGGCCAGGTGCGGATGTCGATCTGTCCCTGCCCGTCCATGGCGTCCACGGCGTTATCCAGCAGGTTGGTCCACACCTGGTTTAACTCGCTGCCGTGGACGAGGATGGGCGGCAGGGTGTGATCGTAGTGGCGGTTGACGGTGACGTCCCTGAGCTTGTGGGCCATGATCGTCAGCGTGTTTTCCAACCCTTCGTGGACGTTGACGTATTGCAGGGCGGAGCGATCCAGATAGGTGTATGATTTGACGGCGCTGACCAGCTCGCAAATGCGCGTGGTGCTTTGCTGCACGGTGGTGAGCAGGTTGGTGAGGGTCAGCATGCCTTCGAGCCAGGTGAGGGCCTCCTCGAACACGCGCTGGCCCATGGTGTCGCGCAGCTCGGTAAGCTGGCGCTCGCCGACGCCGGCGGAAGCGAAGGTGGGGGCGAAGCGCCAGGCATCGGGAATGCCCTGCGTTTCGAGCCATTGAGCCAGCGCTTCCTCGCGATCGCTGAGATCGATGGGGTCGAGCATCACGGGGTCTGCTGCCTGTTGCACCAATTTTTCTTGCAGCTCGCTCATATAGTTCAACTGTTCGCGGTTGAGCTTGAACTGGTTTAGCTTGAAGGCCAGATTTTGCAGCGTGGTGAATGCTTCGGGCAATTGTCTCGCGGCTCGCAGGTTGGCCGCCGAAGGGTTGTTCAGCTCGTGGGCCAGGCCGGCGGCCAGTTTGCCGAGCGCGGACAGCTTCTCGTGTTGCTGGATCATGGCCTCGTTGGCGCGCAGGCGCTCGGCCATGGTGCCGAAGATGAGACGGGTGACGGGGGAGGCGTTGAGCGTTTCTTCGAAGAGGTCGGCTTTCAAGAAGAGGAGGCGGCTGTCTACTTCGGCGGACACGGTGGCGGTGTGGGGCCGGCCGGTCAACAGAGAGATTTCGCCAACGAAGGCGCCGGGTTGGACACGGGCGAGGATGGTGTGGCGGCCTGAGATCTCTTTGCTGATGGTCAGCTCGCCGGAGAGCACGATGTAGAGGCCGCGCGCGTCGTCTCCTTCGCTGAAGAGGACTTCATCCTTCTGCAAGGAGATTTTCCGGCCCATGTCCATGAAACCGGCTACCTGTTCTTCGCTGAGTCCGAAGAAGAAGGGCAGGTTGGCAGTTGATTCTGTCATTTGTCGGCCCACCTTTTTGCTTTTTGCCTATTATACGCCCTTGTGCCCGCTCTCAAATAGGCGGTGTGCTTCTGGGCCGGCGAACGAGCTGTCCGACAGACCGCGAGCATTGCTGCTCGTGATCTGTGCGGGCAAGATGCCCGCGCTCCGTTCGTAGGCGGTGTGCTTATTATAACCTAACTGTAGTGGAGTTTGCGTCGGAGTTGCTATAAAGTAGGTTGCAGTGAGTGGTCAATGTGTGAATTGTGGTGGCTTATGGCATCCTGGTTTAGAGATGCTTCACGTTCGTTCGGCATGACACGGTTGGAATGGAGAGGCGCCTTGAAAGGAGGTCATGATGTCTGACACACGGTCTGACAGCCGGCGGAAGACGGCGTGGATGTGGTTGGACAACGACCAGTTACGCGGTCTTTTTTTGGACGTTGAAGCGGAGAGGCTGACCTGGGTCTGGCAGGCGGGTTGCCACTGCGCGGACGAAGATGAGATCGTGCAGAGTGTGGAGACTTTCTACCGCGAGGGTCCGCCGGCGCTGATGGGGTCTGTGCCGGAGGATGTTGTGGCGCAGATACGGGCGGCGGCGAAGGGGTGAGGAGATGAGCGCCGGAGCGGACCGTGCGCCTCGCGTCAATTACGACGAGATCGCCGGAGGCTATGACGAGCGGTATGAGAGCAACCCGCTGCCCGCGGTGGGAGAGGCGCTGGTCCGGCTTGCCACAGGCGTGGGGGCGCGGCGCGTGCTGGAAGTGGGCTGCGGCACGGGGCACTGGCTGGAGACGCTGAGCAGGGCTGAGGCGCCGTTGCAGATAGTGGGGCTGGATCCGTCTGCGGGGATGCTGGGGCAGGCGCGGCAGCGACCTGTTGCCCTGACGTTGGTTCAGGGCCGCGCGGAGGCGCTGCCTTTTGCGGCGGGGACGCTGGATCTGATTTACGCGGTTAACGCCTTTCACCATTTCACGGATAAGGCGCGGTTCCTGGCTGCTGCGCGGCGCGCTCTGCGACCGGGCGCCAGGCTGGCGGTTGTGGCCTTCGATCCCCGCGTGCATCCCGATTGGCCCGTTTATCGCTACTTTGAGGGTACGTATGAGATCGACCTGCAGCGCATGCCTTCCAGGGTGCAGATGCGGTCGCTGATGGCGACGGCGGGGTTTGAGCGCGTTGAGCAGCGGGAAGTGACCGAGGAGCGCACCGTGCGGCGCGGGCGCGAAATTCTGGATGATCCCTTTTTGCAGAAGCAAGGCACGTCGGAGCTGGCGCTGATCAGCGACGCGGCATATGAAGCGGGCATTCGGCGGATTAAAGAGACGATTGAGCGGGCGGAAGACGTGGGCCAAACCGCCACGTTCAGCACCGATATCGTCTTTTACATGACCCTGGGCGCCGCTCCCTGATCCCCCTAATTTGCTGCCCTCGACGCCGGCCCATGCCGCAAGGAGCCGCGGCCTACAAGATCAATCTCCAGTCATCCAATCTCTATCCTCTCCTCGCGTGCTCAATTCGCTTTATCCCCTTGCGATCCAGCACGAGGCGCGTGCGCCGGTAGAGGAGGTCGGTTTTTGGCTCCACCAATTCGTAAACGGAAACCAGGTTGAGGTGATAGACCTTGTGGCAGAGGGCGCTGACGAGGCTGTGATTTGCGAGCAACTGGCGTTCCTGGAACGGTTCGTCCATCTTGCGCAGGTAGTTGCGTATGTCATAGCGCATGATGTCGTTGATGCCGGAGATGGGCGGCATCTGGGCAAACGCCTCTTTGAAGGCGTTGGTATAGAGGACGACTTCTTTGGAGTAGCAAAACACCGTTTCGCCCTGACCGTCGTTGTTGACGTCGGTGATGTGATCGCGGGCGCGGAGGTTTAATACGTCCTGGGGAATCTCCTCTTCGCTTACGAAATCGACTTTTTCGCGCAGAAAGCCCAGCCGGTGTCCGCCCTCTCGCGTCTGGAGCGTGATGCGGCGGTCGTAGAGGCGGTTGCGCAGGAGAGAGGCGAAGACGTCGCGCCCCAGCTCTTTGATACGGTCTTTGAACATATAGCCGACCACCAGGGCCACAAATAAGGGGAACGTCAGCTCGCCAAATTGCTGCTGGGCGTAGAAGGCGACCATGGTGGCAAATATCATAGAAACACCGGCTGCCAGGGCAAAGAGAACGTGTTCCAGTGTTTCACCTTCGGCGTTCATGTCCGTATTCAGAAAAAGCACGCTGCTAGTGAATTTCTTGAGGACGGAGAGGCGGTAAATATAGGACTCATTGTCGTCATCCGGGCGCAGGATGCTGTCATAGCCGTGGGAGCGGCGATGTTCGTATTCGCTTTCTACCAGCTCCTGTAGCTCGCGCTGAATGCGCGCTTTGCGCTCTTCTTCGAGATGGCTGCCGGCGATCTGGTACAGTTCGACGGCGCTTTCTTCAAGTTGCAGGCTGATCCACTCGTCTGTGAACTGATAGGCGACGAAGATCTGGTCGTCTACGTGGGGGAGATTGACGGCAGCGTAGAAACGTCGGTACGCTTCGCGAATTTTCCTGCTTTCCACCAGCAGATCGTCGATGAGATTATCGATCTGCAGGCCAATGTCAGAAGAGGGGGGCGCTTCTTCGATGCGGCGCTGAATCAGCTCGACGTGATCGCGCAAGGCGCTTTTCCACATGGCGCCCATCACTTTGATATTGTTGGTCAGGAGATCGCTGGCGCCAGGATCGGCCATCCAATTTTCGCGGGAGACGATCTGCTGTATCTTGAGGAGGGGCGAGGAGGGGCTGGTGGTGAAGTCGCGAAGGACCAGGCTGGGTGTCTTTAGCCGCAGGTAGTTCTGGACGTCGCGATAAAAACGCTCGTCGTCGTAGGTGTCCTGGTTGATTCCCAGGTTCTGGGGCACAAAGAAGTAGGTGCGGACGCGATAGCGCGTTCGCTCTCCCTGTAGCAGTTCATAATCCAGCTTGATTTCGAGCTGGTACTTATCGTGCGGTTTGACCGCCTGTAGGATTGTACGAACCATGCTATCTGAGCGGCGAGAGACGGCGGCTAGGCGCCTGCCGTAGCCTCACCGGAGGAAAACCGGATGTTGCCTCTTCGCCAGATAATAAAGTCAAAGAAATCGGGTAGATGATAGACGCGCTCAAAGAGAAGCGGATCGTCGTTGGCGTTGTAGTCGGTTTGCTTCACGTAGAGCATCAGGGATTCCTCGGGCAGGGACAACCGTTCTTGCACTCGCCGGGGCGAAAAGATGGGCAAAATGCGAGCGACGCCGTAATCGATGGTGATGCCGTATTCGTGGCGCAAAATGTGGTAGAGAGATTCATCCCTGAGGCGCTGTGGATCGAGCGGCGCGTTGCCGAACAGTTTCTTAGGGATGGTATCGATGGTGTAGACGACGGGTTGGCCATCAGCCGTGCGCGCGCGCTCGATGACCAGCACTTCTGCTTTCTCCTCCAGGCGCAACTGGATGCGTATCTCGTCGTCCAACTCGCGCGCCTCCTGGCAATAAGCGTACAGACAGCTGGCGCCCGGCGTCAGGCCTGCGGAGGTAACCATCTCGGTGATGCCAAAGTTGAAGTTTAGATTCTTGAGCAGGAGATGTTTGCGCACGAAGGTGCCGACGCCGTGTCGCCGTGTGATCAGGCCGTCTTCCTCCAGCGTGCGCAGCGCTTCACGGACCACGGTACGCGAGACCTTCAGCATTGCTCCGAGTTCGGCTTCAGTGGGCAACTGACCGCCGGGACGGTATTTTCCATCTAGAATGGCGCCTCGCAGCTCTCGGTAGGCCGCCTCTGTCAGGGTAATGCGACGGGATTGCGCAGACCTCAGCGTGGTCATATGGCTCCAACCTTCCTTCTGCTCTTTGGGAACTTGTTGGACATCATTGACACGTATAATAGCATAGAGCGTGGATTATGTAACGCATTTCATAGGCGTCGCCGACGCATGGAGGATAGAAACGGGATGAAGGTGACCATTTTTGGAGCTACAGGGCGCACGGGGAGATATCTTGTGGAACAGGCGGTGGCGGCAGGATACCATGTTACGGCGTTTACTCGCTCTCCGCATAAGTTAGATGCGCATAGGGACCGGATTGAAATTGTTGAGGGCAACGTGCAGGATGCCGCGGCGGTCGAAGAAGCGGTAGCCGGCGCGGACGCCGTGCTCAGCGTGTTGGGTCCGACAGAGAACGCGCCGGACTATCAGATTGCCCGCGGGACTGGACACATTGTGGAGGCTATGGCGAAACATGGTGTGCAGCGGTTGATCATTTCTGCGGGGGCGGGGGTAAGTGATCCCAACGACGAGCCGACGCTTCTAAACAAGCTGATCAATGTTCTGCTGAGCCTGTTTTCGCGTCACGTGTACGAAGACATGAAGCGCACGGTGGCCCTGGTGCGCGCCTCTGATGTGGCATGGACCATCGTGCGCGTGCCCAGGTTGGTCGACGGTGACGCCTCCGGTGATATTAAGGCCGGTCATGTGGGCAAGGGGATGGGTATGAGCTTGCGCCGGGGAGACCTGGCTGCGTTTATGTTGCAACAGTTGCAGAGCGATGCCTATTTACGGCGGGCGCCTGCCATCAGTAACTGAGCGTTGCTTACCGGGTGAGGGCAGGCGCTGCAGCGTCAGAAACGGCGTTGTTGTTTACTTGTTTTCTCACACCGCTGTGGTACAAACGGAGCCGTTCACTAGCCTGGAGAGGTTGATGGAGCGAGCCACCCGTCCCAAATTACCCGTGCCGCTGCCGCTGCGCGGCGACCAATACGGTTCTTTTGCCCACCAGACGGTGGTGGAGCGACTGCCGCGGATTCTGGAGCGCGTGCTGGAGGAAAATGCGTTTCCCGATGCCGTCACAGCCGGCCTGCGCAAGCTGCTGGATGAGATCCCCGACGGGGCCATCCGCATGTTGCGGGATGAGTCGGCGCCGGATGCCGCGGAGTGGATTGGCTATGTGGCGCCCCACCTGGAGAAGGACTGGTTGCAGGCGCCCTGGTTCTTTGCCGAGACGTACTTCTACCGCCGCATTCTGGAGGCAACCGGTTACTTCCAGGCCGGTAACGCGGACTATGGACAGACGGCGGGCGTCGATCCCTTTGCGCCGCACAAGGCGCAGAGCCTGGAGGCCAGTTGGGAGCGCCTGGAGAAGTTGGCCGAACGCGTGCAGGCTTGGCGCGGGTCGGGCTGGGAAAACGTGGGCCTGGACACATTTCTTGCGCTGGCGCTGTGGGGCAACCAGGGGGACCTGAGCATGTGGCCCGGCGGCGCAGGTGAGATGCCGACGCACGACAGCGCCGCGGCGGCGCAGGAGCACGTGCTGGTGGACGACAGCGAGGTGGTGGACGAGTATCTGGCCCGGCAGCAGGCGCAGGCGGGGCCGCTGCGCGTGGATGTGCTGGCGGATAACGCCGGCTTCGAGCTGGTCAGTGACCTGGCCCTGATCGATTATCTGCTGGATAGCGGTCGCGCGGGCCTGGTTGTGATGCACCTCAAAATGCATCCTACTTTTGTCTCCGACGTCATACGGCGCGACGTGCAACAGACGATAGCGGAGATGAGCGCGGCCGATGCGGCAGCGCTGCAGGCCTGGGGGCGGCGCTTGCAGCAGTATGTGCAACAGGGCCATTTGCAGATGACGGCTGATCCCTTCTGGACGTCTCCTCTGCCGGGGTGGGAGCTGCCGCAAAGCCTGCGCAGCAGCCTGTCGGCCGCGCACCTGGTGATCAGCAAGGGCGATGCGCACTACCGGCGCTTGCTGGGCGACCGCCATTGGGCGTACACGGCCCCCTTTGCGCAGATCGTGGCCTACTTCCCGACAGCGCTGCTGGCGTTGCGCACGCTGAAATCAGAAGTGGCCAGCGGTCTGTCGCCAGAGCAAGTGACCCGGCTCACCGAGAGTTATCCCGACTGGCTAACCTCCGGCGACTGGGGCGTCATCCAATTCGCGCTGCACAACCAATAAACCAATATACCAACACACCCATTCTTTCACTTGCCAGATCCTTCCCCCGTAGGCTATGCTACGGTACCGGTCTCCGATCTCTACTCTCTGCATTCAGGAGAATTATATGTACGACCTGTCAAATTATACGCCGCATGAGTTGGCGGCTAATACGATTCGCACGCTGGCGATGGACGCGGTTCAGGCGGCGGAGTCCGGGCATCCGGGCACGCCGATGGGGCTGGCCGACGTCGCTGTGGTGTTGTGGAAGCATTATTTGAAGCACAATCCGGCGGATCCGCAGTGGCCGGACCGAGACCGCTTCGTCCTGTCGGCGGGACACGCGTCTATGTTGATCTACAGCCTGTTGCACCTCAGCGGCTATGACCTGTCGTTGCAGGAGTTGAAAAACTTCCGGCAGTGGGGTAGCCACACGCCGGGCCACCCGGAAAATTTCAAGACGGAAGGGGTGGAAACGACGACGGGGCCGCTGGGGCAGGGGCTGGGCAACGCCGTGGGCATGGCGCTGGCCGAACGCTGGCTGGCGGCGCAGTTCAACCGGCCGGGTTACGATGTGGTGGACCATTACACCTACGTCATTGCCAGCGACGGCGACCTGATGGAAGGCGTTTCTCACGAGTCGGCGTCCCTGGCGGGCCACCTGGGGCTGGGCAAGCTGATCGTCTTTTTCGACGATAATGAGATTACTATCGACGGCTCCACGGAGCTGGCCTGGAGCGACGATGTGTTGGGCCGCTTTCAGGCCTATCAGTGGCACACGCAGGCGGTGGACGGCCACGACGTTGAGGCAATCACGGCGGCTATCGACGCCGCGCACGCCGAGGGCGAGCGGCCCTCACTCATTGCCGTGCGCACGCACATCGGCTATGGCAGCCCGCACAAACAGGGCACAGCCAGCGCGCACGGGGAGCCGTTGGGCGAGGAGGAGATCCGGCTGACGAAGAAGACGCTGGGCTGGCCTGAGGAGGCCACATTCTACGTACCGCAGGAGGCGCGGGATTACCTGCGACCGGCGGAGGCCGAGGGCTGGCAGGCGCAGTGGCAAAAGACGTTTGAGGCGTACGAAGAGGCGCACCCGGAGCTGGCGCAGTCGTTGCAGGCGGCCTGGCGCGGGGAGTCGCCCAAAGGATGGGACCAGGATCTGCCCGCGTTTGAGGCAGGAAAGAAGCTGGCTACGCGTGCAGCGTCGGGTCAGATACTGGACGGCTTGCTGCCGCACATTCCCTGGATGCTGGGCGGCTCGGCGGACCTGACCGGTTCCAACAAGACGAAGGCGGGCGGCATCACGCATCTGACCCGCGACGATTTCAGCGGTCGTTATATTCATTACGGCATCCGCGAGCACGGCATGGGCGCGGCGATGAATGGCATGGTCCTGCACGGCGGCCTGCGACCATATGGCGGCACCTTCCTGATTTTCTCCGACTATATGCGCCCCACAATTCGCCTGGCGGCGATGATGGGGCTGCCCGTTATTTACGTCTTCACCCATGACAGCATTGGGCTGGGCGAAGACGGGCCTACACACCAGCCGATTGAGCAGTTGCCGAGCCTGCGAGCCATTCCCAACCTGGTTACTTTCCGCCCCGCCGACGCCACGGAAACGACCGTGGGCTGGCGGGTGGCGCTGCAGCGCCGGGAAGGGCCCACCGCGCTGGTGCTCACGCGGCAGAAGCTGGAGACGCTGGACCGCGCGCCGGACGGCGGTCGCTATGCGCCGGCGGAAGAAGCGGCGCGGGGGGCGTACGTGATCAGCGATGCGGACGACGCCCGGGCGATTCTCATCGGTACGGGCTCCGAGGTGCACCTGGCGCTGGCGGCGCAGGAGCTGCTGGCGCAAGAGGGGGTGGCGGCGCGTGTGGTTTCTATGCCGTCCTGGGAGTTGTTCGCTGCGCAGCCGAAGGCGTATCGTCACAGTGTCTTGCCGCCGGCGATCACGGCCCGCGTGGCGGTGGAAGCGGCGGCGCGCCTGGGCTGGGAACGGTACGTGGGCGACAATGGTTGTGTGGTGGGCCTGGATCGTTTCGGTGCTTCCGCACCCTACGAGGAGATTTACGAGCAGTTGGGCCTGACGGCGCAGGCGGTGGCCGAGGCCGCGCTGGCGTTGTTGGGGTAAGGGCCGAAGGCAAAACGAGCATGACCATTCTTTCCGCTTCCATTCTGACCGCCGACTTCCAGCAATTGGGCGCGCAGACGCGCGCGGCCTTGGAGGCGGGCGTGGACTGGATGCACGTGGACGTGATGGATGGCCACTTTGTGCCCAACATCACTATCGGGCCGCTGGTGGTGCGCGCGCTGCGGCCCATTGTGGATCAGTTTCCGCAGGCGCTGCTGGACGTTCATCTGATGATCGAAAAGCCGGAGCGCTACATTGCCGACTTCGCCGAGGCCGGCGCGGATCTGATCACCGTGCACGTGGAGACATGCCCGCATCTGCACCGCACCGTGCAGCTGATTAAGGAGCACGGCGCGCAGGCGGGCGTGACGCTGAACCCGGCGACGCCGGTGGGCAGCCTGGAGGAGATATTGCCGGACGTGGATCTGGTTCTGGTGATGTCGGTGAATCCCGGATTTGGGGGGCAGTCTTTCGTGCCGGGCAGCAGGGACAAGATTCGGCGCATTCGGCAGGCGCTGGATGCCATCGGCTCGGAGGCATGGCTGTCAGTGGACGGCGGCATCAAGCCGCACAACGCGCGCGAGATCGCGGCGGCGGGGGCCACGGTGCTGGTGGCGGGCAGCGCCATCTTCCAGAAGGACGCGCCGGTGGTGCAAACGACGGCGGCTTTTCGGCAGGGGTTGGGAGAGCAGGCGTGAGTTAATCGTCTGCGGCGGGCAAATTTGAGAGACGTTGCTCCAGTTGCTGCCAGAGGCTGGGACTGAGCCGGGTGCCGCGCCGCGGCTGTAGGTTGATACGGTAGGTGGTGGTGTCCTGCTGGCCCATGCGCACGATCCAGGCCTGGTTGAGCAGCTGTTGCAGCGCCTTGTCCAACTCTGCCGGCGTTAGTTGTACCTCGCCCGCTGACTCTGTTTGCAGCAGGCGGCGCAGGTCGGGGTAGGTGAGTTCTACTTCGCGTAGCAAGGCGCGCACAACCGCGCGCAGGGAGGGAGATAGGCGGGTGATCTCCCAGGCGCTGATGCCCCGTTGGCCCGCTTCCGCTTCCAGTTTGTGGCTGATATTGTCGAATAGCCCGGTCATTGCAGCTTCCCCCTCAGTACAGTTCTGGCATGGCGATTGGTTCTGGTTGCGGCTCGCACACGGTGCACCACACGGCGTTGCCGACCACTATGGCCTTTGGTGTGTTCTCGTCGCCCACGTACATGGCGAGGACCGAGGGCATGGTACCGGCGTGGTCCTTGCACACAAAGCGACCACAAAAGGCGCAGGCGGCCCGGGCATCCTGTTCACAGTGCCAGCATTTCACAAGGTTTCTCCCTGGGGCATTTTCTACTCTACGGTGAGCAGGTGGTCCACGACGCCGCGCACGCCCTGGGACCAGGCGTGGTTCGGGTGGCGCAGGGCGAAGATGTCCGCGCTTTGCAAATCGACCATGGCCTCGCTCAGCGGCAGTACGCCGGCGACGGGGACGCCGTAGGTATCGGCCACGCGTTGCTCTATCTGGCCAAAGTCATAGTGGGACAGCGCCTTGTTCACCACCAGAAACAGGTTGGGCACATCCAGGCTGCGGGCGATGTCCACGGTCACGGCGGTGCCCTGGAAATCCTGCTGGTCCAGGCGCAGGAGGACGAGCAGGACGTCGGAAAAGGCGATGGAGAGCAGCGTTTCGTCGTTGAGGCCGGGATGGGTGTCGATAAAGAGATAATCGAGATCCAGCGTCTTGCGCACCTTCTGCAGCCCTTCGTTGAGGCGGTTGACGTCGTAGCCGTTGCGCAGGATGTCGCTGATTTCGCCTACTTCGATACTGGAGGGGATGAGCCACAGGGGCTGCTGTTGCAATTTGCGGCGACCCGGCGCGCCGCCGGCGTCACGGCCCACGGCAAAGGCCACGTCTTCGATGGCGCATTCGCCGCGCAGGTAGTGGTTCAGGGTGTAGCCCATCTTCTGCGCGTCGAGGCCAAAGAGCACGTGGATGCCGGGACATTGGATGTCGGTGTCCACGACGCCCACGCGATGGCCCTGCAGGGCCAACAGCGCGGCTATATTGGCCGTCAGGTTTGATTTGCCCGTGCCGCCGCGAAAAGAATGGATGGAAATGATTTTGCACATGCTGTTCCGTCGCTCGCTACGATTCTTGTTCTTCGTCCGCCTGTTGCCGGCGCAACTGGCGCACGGAAGATTGCAGATCTTTAAAGAAGTCGCTCTCGACCACCTGCTCATACGTTTCGCGCCGGCGCGCTTCATCAATCTCGATGGAGAGGTCGCGCAACTGCTGTTGGAGCGTTTCCTCGCGGGCCTGCACTCCTTCGACCATGTGGAAGAAGGCCGCCAGCAGTTCCCCAGCGCGCGTTTCGTCCGCTTTGCTGCGGTCCACGATGCCTGTCTCGGACTGGATCTGAGCCATGGCGGAGTCGTAGTCGCCTGCAGCGATGCGCTCGCTCCACTCAATCGCTTTTTCGATATAGGCTGTGGCGAAGCGCAGGCGGGCGGAGAAGTTGCGCATGACGTCGAGGGCCAGCAGAGGTTGTTGGGCCAGGACCTCCATGAAGGCGTCCCGTTTCAGCTCTAGCACTTCCACGGCGCTGAGGGTGACGACGCCGGCGGAGCGCGGCTCCTGGTCGATGAGCGACATCTCGCCCACGACTTCGCCGGGGCCACAGTGGTTGAGCACCAGCTCGTCGCCTTCGTGATTTTCGGTGACAATTTTGACCCAGCCGTCGCGGATCATGAACACGGAGTTGCCGGGATCGTTTTTGCGAAAAAGCACTTCCCCTGGCTCCAGCTGCCGCGCGCGCACGTGGTGGGCGATGCGGGCCAGGATCTCCTCGGGCAGGTCCTGGACGAAGGGTATTTTGCGCAGGTGGTCGATGGTGTTGTGCACGGCAATTCCTTCTCTGACTCAGTTCCACGAGTGCGGCCCACACATGGGCTTCACTTTAGCAGAAAAGGGCGGAAAAACCTACATGCTATCCGTATGACTATTTAGCTCTCACGGTTTTCACGCTGCCCGTCGCTGCCTGAGCGGGCGCGCGCCGCGGCGAGGGAGAAGAGGTTGGGGCGGTCGTCGCCGGGGTTTGGCGCCTGTTCCTGCAGCGCGGTTTCCAGGCGGGACCAGAGGGCGTGTTCGTGGCGGGGGAAGAGGAGGCGCAGGGAAGCCATGGTGTAGGCGCCGACGGCGCGGCGGGCGGCGTCCATGTCGACGCGGAGCTGTTGGATGCGGCGCAGGGCCGCTTCCTGTTGCCGGGGGTCGTCCAGGCGCTCCAGCGTCTTGCGCTGGATGCCCAGTTGCGCCTGCAGGGTGAGCAGAGTCTCGATTTGAGCCGTTTTTTGCGGGCCGAACAGGGCAGTGAGCGGCTGCAGGACGGCGTCGATGCGCGCCAGGTGATCGACGGCGGTGGCTTCGGCGGCGGTGACGCCGTCGGCGGCTCCCAGCTTCTCCCGGATCCACCGTCTCTGCTGAGCCAGCCCGCGCTGCACTGCCAGGGCCACGAATGCCAGACCGCCCAGACCGGCGGCGATGGCGTAGGCCAGCAACAGCGCGCTACGGTTGCTCAGGACCAAACGGTTGAAGGCGGCGTGAAAGAGAATGGCGAGGGCCAGTCCGGTTGCCAGAAAGAGCGCGCGTCGGGAGAAGCGGCGGAAGCGGGAGAGGCCCAGGGCGATGCCCACCATGCTGCTGGCGCTGGCGTGCATGAGGTTGGTGGAGAGCACGCGGGCGGCGGCGGCGCCGGGCCCTGTCTGTGGCGACAGACCCAGATAGAGCAGGTTCTCCACGACGGCGAAGCCGATGCCCGCGGCGAAACCGTAGATGGCGCCGTCGACGAAGTAGGTGAAGGCGCCGCGGCGCACCAGGTAGAGGAGGATGAGGGCCTTGAGCAGTTCTTCGAGTGGGGGCGCGATCCACAGGGTGGAGATGGCGGCGGCGGGCCACTGCCAGTCGTTGACCAGCGCATGGTGCAGGAAGGCGGCGATGGGCGCGGCGGCGGCGCCCCACAGCAGGCAGAGTGCCAGGATGCGTGGCGAGCCGGTGCCGTACAGATCAAGGGTGTGAACCAGGTAGAGGAAAAAGAGGGGGAGCAGGCTGGCAACGAGGAGGGCGGCGACGATCATGGGGTTGCGTGTAAGGGCACGTTGCCGGGTTGGTCAACCATATATGCTATTGTACGCGATTTTGGCGTTATTGCCGCTGGTAGTTGAAGATCACCTTGCTGCCGTCTGCCTCCAGGGTGAAGGGCAGCTCTTGCAGCCCATTGAGCGCCGAACGCACGGCGTCGTGGCGGGAGTGCGGGCAGTAGAGGAAGAGAAAACCGCCGCCGCCGGCGCCAGTGATTTTGCCGCCGATGGCGCCCGCGCGCCGTGCAGCGTAATACATTTCATCGAAGTGCCCATTGCTGATCTGGCTGGCCAACTGCTTCTTCAGCTGCCAGCTTTCGTGCAGGAGCGCGCCGATGTTGTCTAGATTCCCGGCGTGTAAGGCGTCTCGCGCAGCGTAGGCGATTTGCTTCATTTCGCAGAGCACGGCGCTGCGGTCGCCGATGTTTGCCTTTTGCTCTGTCAGGATGGTGTCCGAGCGCCGCGCGACGCCGGTGTAAAAGAGCAGAGTGTTGTCGTTCAACCGGCGTCTCATCTCCGGCGTGAGTGCGATCCGCTCGGTGCACACGGCGCCGTCGGTCTTGAACTCCATGAAGCGCAGCCCGCCATAGGCGGCGATATATTGGTCCTGGATGCCGATTGGCTTGCCCAGGGTGTCGATCTCGATTTCGCACGCCTGGCGCGCCAGGCTCTCGGCGTCGACCAGTTGACCCAGGTAGCTGTATGTGGCGTGGAGGGCGCCGACGGTGACGGTGCTGGAGGAGCCCAGACCGGAGCCGGCGGAAGGGATGTCGCCCATAGTTGTGACTTCGACACCCGACGTCATGCCCGCCCGGCGCAGCGCCTCGCGGATCAGTTCGTGCTGGATGTCGTCAAGACGGTCCACCATTTCCGTTTTCGTATACCCCACGCGGACTTTGTTATCGAAACGACGTTTTATGGTGACGAAAATGAATTTGTCGATGGCTGTGCTGAGCACGCACCCGCCATGCTCGCGGAAGAAACCGGGAAAATCGGTTCCTCCGCCGAAAAAACTGACTCGCAGCGGCGTTTGCACGATGATCATGAGTCTTTACCCCCTCGCGGCAACATTCCGACGGTTTCACAATGGCGGGAATTGTTGCCAGATTTAGTATGCGCCGCGCCCGGTGAGCACAGCGGGCACGGTCTGCATCAGGAGCTGCACATCCAGCCAGATGGTCCAGTTGCGGATGTACTGCATATCCAGCTTGACGCGCGCGTCGTAGGAGACGTCTGAACGCCCGCGCACCTGCCAGAGACCGGTGATGCCGGGCGGCACGGTCAGCAGGTTCAATCCCCACTCGTCGTACATCTCCATTTCTTCAGGCGATATCATGCGCGGGCCAACCAGGGACATCTGTCGCCGCAAGACGTTGAACAGTTGCGGCAATTCGTCCAGGCTGGCGCGGCGCAGGAAGGCGCCCACGCGGGTGATGCGCGGGTCGTTGTTCAGTGTGTGCGTCTCCGCCAGTTCTGCTTTCAAGTCCGGGTGTTGCTCCAGGATTTCCTGGCCGTTGATGTGCATGGTGCGGAACTTATAGGCATGAAATTCGCACCCGTTGAGGCCCATGACGCGCCGCCGGTAGATGACGGGTCCCGGCGAGTCTAGCTTGATAGCCAGAGCGATGAGGGCCATGATGGGCGCGATGAGGATGAGGCCGGGGATGGTAATGCCATAGTCCAGCGCCAGTTTCAGAACGCGGTCGACGCCCGTCAGGCGCGCTTTCTGAATGCTGACCAGCGGCGTGTAGGCCGTTTCCTTCACTTCCAGCCCGGTGGTGATCACCTCGAAGAGGCCCGAGGAAAGGCGCAGACTCAGCCCATCCAGCATGCCATAGCGCTTGAAGATGGCGACGATGTCATTGCGCGAGAGGGCGCTGGTAGCCAGGACGAGTTCCTCGACCTGGTAGCGGGAAATAAGGGTGTCCAGATGCTCTGTCGTCCCCAGCGCGTGCAGGTGGCCGTAAATCTGGGCTCCGGCGGGCGTCTTGTCGTCGACGAAGCCCAGTACTTCCAGGCCCGATGTACGCCAGCCCAGCAACTGTTGGGCCAGCGAGCGGCCTTCTTCGTTGGCGCCGATGATCAGCGTAGGCGTCAGGAAGTAGCCGCGCCAGCGCAGCGTATAGACGATGCGGCGAAAGATGAAGCGAGCGCCGCCCACGAACAAGAAGCTGAAGATCCAGGCCAGGATGAGCCAGCCTCGCGCCAGGATGAAGGTGGGCTCCAGAAAGCCGGCGAAGACGACCAGTAGGTTGCCCACGCTGACGGCGCGGAAAACCCGAGCATATTCCTGTGTTCCTCCCAGGAGATGGTTGCGTTCGTAGAGGCCGTTGGCGATAAAAATGATGGCCCAGAGGGGGATGAGGAAGACGGCCAGATTCTGGTAGAAGGGGAAGGAGGCAGCTACTTCGAGCTTGAAAATGGGCAACCCCAGTTCAAAGCGCACGAAGTAGGCCAGACGGAAGGCTGCCCCGGCCATAATGATGTCGCTGATAAACAGGCAACTGATGAAAAGCCGCCACTGTGTGTCTCGCGATAGTGCGGCTTTATCAGCGCGGCGGACTGGTGTGAGAAGAGCGCTCTCCAGCCGGTTCTGAACAGATTTCGCAGGCGTATGCATTGTTGAAATCCTCGTTGCTAACCACGCGCCGTTTTGCAGCAAAGGCAACAGGCAATGAACGGAGCTGGTCTTGTTCCGCTATGGCAAAGTTTGCGGCACTCGATGTTGGGTAGAATGAGACTTTTGGCTCTCTTGGTGAGCAATTGTAAGTATAGAAAGCCCATATTACAGAATAGCTTACGATTGAATGCCGTTCCCCGGGGCGTCGCAGCGCGGCTGTCACGCGGCCTGTCGAATGCGCGCGGGAGGAGCGGATGAGTGGCGTACTGTCTCATAAATCGACTCCAATCGTCCGGCAACGGCTGCCCAATCGTGTCGCCGCCGCACGTAGGACAGACCGGCTGCGCCCAGGGCCGCGCGCTGCTGTGGTTGCTGTAGCAGGCGGACGATGGCCTCGGCAAAGGGCCACGCGCCATTGGCTACCAGCAGGTCACGGCCGGGCACAGCGGAAAGGGCGCTCGTGGCCTGGGACGTCGTGATCACCGGCGTGCCGCAGGCCATGGCTTCCAGGATTTTGTTCTGGATGCCGGCGCCGTAGGTGAGCGGGGCCACGGCGATGGCGGCGCGTTGCAGATAAACGCGCATGTCGGGCACCGTGCCGGTCACGGTAATCGCCGGGTTTTCGGCCAGGGACAGGATTTCTCGCGGCGGATCTTTGCCCACAATGGTTAGCTTTGTCTCAGGCTGGCGGGCCCACACCAGGGGCATGATGTCGTTGACCAGGTGCAGGGCCATGGTGATGTTGGCGTGATAGCTCATCTTGCCGCTTAGGACCAGAGTGTGCGGATCGCGTTGCCCCTCGTCTCCCGGCTGGAAGTAGGAGAGATCGACGCCGTTGGGCAGGACGAGAACGTCTGGGGCGCGGGCGCCGTTTGGGGAGAGGGAGAGGAGGGCCTGGCGGTCGGCGGGCGAGGTGACCAGGACGCGGTCGAACTGGCCCAGGAGCCAGCCCTCATACTGTTCGGTGCGGCCCAGTTCCAGGCGTGTGATCCAGCGACCAAAAAAGCTTTTGCTCTCTTTTGCCGCCTGGGAAAAGAGCGAGCTGATGCAATCGACGCTGTCCCAGACGATGGGCGGGCGTTCGCCGGACGGAAGCTGCGCCAGTTGCAGCCCGTAGCGGGCGCCGCGCAAATGCTCGACGTGTATGACGTCGAACTGTTCATCCTCGACCAGCGCTTGCATTTTGTCCCAGAGCGCCGGTTGCCAGCAGTAGACGGCCTGTAGCGGCACGGATGTGGGCAGGGCGCGCAGGGAGTTGAACAGGGAGCGCCAGCGGTGCAGCGTGCGGGTGTGCACCTGCCGGCAGTTGTCGAGCAGCGTGCGTGCGTCTTTCTCCTCGCTCTCACCGGTGGTCAGGGTGAGCACGGTAACGTCGTGACCGCGCGCCGACAGGGCGCGGATCAGGTTGTAGGGCCGCACGCGGATCAGATTGGGCGTGTAGGGCGACACGAAAAGAATCTTCATGGTCAGCGGCCAAATTTCTTACAGAGTCGACGTGTCATAGATGGCGTCCCAGGCGCGGTAGACGGCGCGCCAGTCGTAATGCTCGGTGACTGTGGCGCGGCCGTTGCCGGCGAGCGCGCCGGCCAGTTGTGGTTGCTGCAACAGGCGCATTATGGCGGCGGCAAAATCGTGCGCCTGGTCGGCAATGAGCAGGTTGTGCCCGTCCTCGTAGCGTACCCCTTCGGCCCCGATGCGGGTGGAGACGATGGGCAAAGCCCAGGACCAGGCGTCGATGATCTTCACGCGCATGCCGCCGCCGGCCGAGAGGGGCACAATGAAGGCGGCGGTTTCCTGCAGGTAGGGCAGGGGATCATCCACGTAGCCGGTGACGTGGATGGTGGGGTCGCTGTCCGCGGCATGCGCCAACGGCGGCGGCGGATCTTTGCCTATGACGGTCAGGATGGCTTCAGGCGCGGTGCGGCGCACAGTGGGCCACACGTCTTCCCAGAACCAGGTGACGCCTTCGGCGTTGGGCGGCCAATGCAGGCCGCCGAGAAATGTGACGCGACAGGCGTTTGCTTTGCGGCTGATGGGTGGTTTGCTGTCCGGATCGACGCAGATGGGAATGACGGTGTGTCTGGCTGTGGCGCTGAGACGGTGGCCGTTGGCGGCGCTGTTGAAGACTGCCTGCCGGTCCTCTTCGGATACCCAGGTCACGGCGTCGAATTGCTGGCAGGTGGTGCGCTCGTATGCCGCCAGCTGGCGCGCTTCGCGGTGCAGGATGGCGCGCTTCAGGGGGTTGGAGAGGGAGGCGGAGAGCCGCTGGGGGATGAGGAACATGGCGTTGTGCTGGTCGAGGACCAGTTTGCCCGGTTGTTGTGCGCCGGGCTGCCGGCGCGTGGCCAGGGCGTATTGGGCCATCCACAACTGGTCGGCGTGTACGGCGTCGAAGTGTTGCGTGTGTGTCAGCGTCTGCACGAGGCGATACATTTCCTCTACCTGGTCGCGGGCGATGAGAAAGGGCATGCCGCGCAGGATGCTGGTTGCCAGATGTTGCGCGTCTTGCCGCGCTGAGCGCTGCATGAGCACGGTGTGCACCTCGCGACAGTATTGTCGCAGGTGGGCGATGGCCTCTTCGCTGTCGTTTTCGCGGCGAAAGGCAACGAGGGTGACTTCGTGCCCGGCGGCAGCCAGATATTGTAGGACGTGATAGATGCGTATTTTGGCCCCGGCGTCGGCGGGATAGGGGACGACTTGCGATAGGTATAAGATGCGCATGGCTCCGAGTGCTACTCCCTTTGCCTGGTGGCCCGCTTGTTGGCCAGCTTGCGGACGTTGGCGCTATGTTTTCAGGTACTGATAAGATGATCGTAGCAGGCGAGGTTAACCGACTTGCTTACGAAGCGGCGGTCGAGGCGTGTACGATGGAGAGAGGGACGTGTATGGAGTGTGTCGTACCGGGCGCGGGGGCGATCAGCGCAGTATACCGTATTTGAGGATAACGTAGATGGCGCGCACGCCATCTTTCCAGTTGATTTTCTTGCCTTCTTCGTAGGTGCGACCGTGATAGGAGATGCCAACTTCATAGATGACACAGCCGGTGCGCGCGATTTTGGCTGTGAATTCAGGCTCGAAGCCGAAGCGATCCTCATGCAATTCGATTTCGTCGAGGATGTTGCTCTTGAAGACTTTGTAGCAGACTTCCATGTCGGTCAGGTTGAGGTTGGTGAAGGCGTTAGAGAGTGTGGTCAGGAATTTGTTGCCCAGCGAGTGCCAGAAGTAGAGTACGCGGTGGGAGTCGCTGCCCACGAAGCGGGAGCCGTAGACGACGTCGGCTTTGCCGTTGAGGATCGGTTTGAGCAGGCGGGGATACTCGTTGGGGTCGTATTCCAGGTCGGCGTCCTGGATGATGATGATGTCGCCGGTGGCATGTTCGAAGCCTGTGCGCAGGGCAGCGCCCTTGCCTTTGTTGGTTTCGTGCAGGATGACGGTGACGTCTTCGCACTCTTCCAGAGTGACCAGGTAGTCGCGCGTGCCGTCGCTGGAGCCGTCGTCGACGATTACCAGCTCGCGATCGACGTTGAGCGGAACGCTCAGGACCTGGTCGACAATGGTTTCGATGGTGTGTATCTCGTTGTAGCAGGGCATGACGATGGACAGTTTCATGGTGCGTTTCTACTCATGTTACTCCTGTTTATGGCCGATCACCGCGCTATAGTACCACATTCTGTGACCCTTTCATCCTGGCCTGTAAGTGAGCTCTGGGCCGGCGCAAAAAGGGAGCAGCCGGCGGGGTTTGTTTCCACCGGCTGCTCCTGCTGCTCTCCTGACTGATTGTCGTTAAGGAGCGCGCTCTACCTGCCGTGATCGGAGGCGCGCCGAGGATGCTCGCACCGTTTTACGGCGACGACTTGAATATCAGCGGCAAGTAGATCCATTGTTCTTCCTCGACGACGTTGATGGTGATCGTGGCTAGATTGGAGTCGCTGACGCCGTCGTTGACGCGCCAGGTGAAGCTGTCACTGCCTACGTAGCCGCTTGCAGGCGTGTAGGTGCGCTCGGCGCCCGTGCCGCTCAGCGCGCCGTGTTGCGGCTGATCAACGATAATGAAGGTGTAGGGGCCAGGCGCCTGGTCCGGGTCGCTGTACTGTAGTTGGACGACGACGCTGGCGCCTCTGGCAGTCGTGTAGTTGTTGGACTCGGCTAGAGGGGCCTGGTTCTGGACCGTGATGGACACGGTGGCCGTGTTGGATTCAGCGATACCGTCGCTGACTCGCCACGTAAAGCTGTCGC
>DATHSI010000230.1:0-18553 GCA_035464315.1 Candidatus Sulfomarinibacteraceae bacterium | reverse complement strand
TGGCCCAGTACGAGGAAAAATAGCAGACCATGGAGATTAGTGCGGATTTTATGCCTGGGGAATGGGTGGTTCAGCGTCATCACGGTCCCGGCTTAATAAAAGGCGCCCGGGTCATGAAAATCGGCGGCCAGGAGAGCCTGTACTATGAGGTTGAAACGCACGCCAGCACAGTGTGGCTGCCTGAAGAACAGATGAATGATGAGTGGCTTCGTCCGTTGGCCTCGCCAGAGGAACTCGACGAGGCGCTGACTGTGCTCTGCAGCGCGCCGCAGCCGCTGGAGAGCCATTCGTACAAGCGCCGCGGCCACATTATGACCGTAAGCGCGGGGGACTTGCCTGCAGTCGTAGCGGCGTTGCTGCGCGATCTGTGGGCGCGACGGAAGGCGAAGAAGACTTTGTCGATGTATGAGGAAAATATATTGCGCCACCTCACGGACTGTTTCCTGACCGAATGGTCCTTGTTGACAGGACTGGAACTGGAAGCAGCGGCGCGGGAGTTCGAGGCACTGTTGCGCGCCGGCCGGAAGAAGGCAAATCTTAACGCAGAAGGCTGAGTGCTCCGTACGCTCCACCGGAGGCGGCGCGCGAGGTTGCCGGCGCGCCATGAGTGCGCCCTTAGTGGAGCTCGTGATCATCTTATGGGGAGCACGAAAGTGTTGTGATCGGGCCGGTCTCCTGACCGTAGCCCGCATGGTGGCTCGCGGGCCGGTACGGCCATAGGACACCGGCCACAGCAACTCACAAACTTTTAGTGCTCCCATCTTATGCACGCCCTGGACTGTGCAACGGAGCTCAAGCTTCTCTTTGTCGCCAGCAGCAGCTGACCCTCGGATTTTAGACCCGGATCTCCTCTGGACGGTAAGGCGCCTCTGAGCCGATGTCGCCGACGAACTCCGGCAGATCAGGATGACCCAGGAGCTGGCGCACGGCCTGCGATTCTCCGATGTGGTACCAGTAATGATAGATCACGCGCTGGAGCATGGTGCCCACGCTCTGGCTGACCTCCTTGCCGCCATAGCGCAGGTGGCGGGCCAGCTCTGCGGATGTCAGCGATTCAAGGTAGTCATCGGCAGCCTGCGTCACTTTGCGCCAGGTCTCCCACATTTCCTTGAGGCCAGGCGTGCTCGCCGGGCGGCTGTTGCCCACCAGTTCCTCAAGATGAGGGGCCACGTTGCGCCCCTGAGCAACATGCACCCAGTAGAAGTGCTCGTGCCAGGCCATATGCCCCACCATCCAGCTGATGCAATTCATCGGCAGAAAACGGCGTTGCGCTTCCTCCTCGGAGACCCCGTCCAGGGCGCGCCCCCACTCGCTGCGGGCAAAGCGGAGCTGTTCAACAAGGGGATGGGTCATCAGGTTTTCTCCTTTCCCTCCTCTAACGGCGAGGGCGATTTCGTGAAGCTGCTTCCACTGCCAGGCGCTGGCGCCGTGCCTGGTTATAAGTAGCATAGCATGCAAACGTTCAGCGGTCGTTAATGAAGCGTTCGGCGGGGAAGATTGTTCCCGTTGTGTAGCCCGTGGTGACAGCAGTTAGCACAGTATGCTAGAATGGGATGCAAGATCCAGTAGGAAGCGGTAGCCCTCCTGACAGTCGCCCACTCACTGCCGCGCTCTATATGCCTCCCCGGTGCGTTGCCGACGGAGAAACGAACGTGATGGCCAATCACAAGCTACGACTCAAGACGCTCGGCGGACTAGCCATCAAGCGCAATGGCCAGGTCATTGCAGGCCTACCTTTGCGCAAAGCAGAGGCGCTTCTGGTGTACCTTGCCTGCAATCCACGTGTCCATCCACGGGAGGCGCTGGCCGAGTTGCTGTGAGACGACCGCTCGCAGCGCCGGGCTATGGCCAACCTGCGCGTCATCCTCTCCGCTTTGCGCAAAGACGTTGGCCCCTTTGTGGAAATCACTCGTACGACCGCGTCCATTGCGTCAAGGTCTGAGCTGGCGCTGGACGTCGCAGAACTGGAGGCGGTTGCCGCCCTTCTGCGGGAGCAAGGTGGCGATTTCAGCCCTGACGTGGTAGAGAAGACAACCGCGGCTCTCGATGCATATGAGGGCGATTTCCTGGAGGGTTTTTTCATAGCAGACGCCAGAGGCTTTGAAGAGTGGGCCAGCAGCGAACGAGGACGGTTGCAGCGGCTGGCAGTCGATGTGCTGCGACGGTTCGGTTACTGGCATTTAAGACAGGGCCAGTACGATGCGGCAATCGCCTGGGCCACCCGCTTGTTACAAGTAGATCCCTTTGTCGAGTCTGGATACCGTCAGTTGATGGAAGCGCTGGCGCGCAGTGGGCAGAGAGCCAACGCCCTGGCGCAGTACGAGCGATGCCGGGAGATCCTCAACGATGAATTAGGATTGGTGCCGGAGGCAGAAACCGAGGCGCTTTATGCAGCGATTCGGGAAGGCCGTCTGGCGAGTGCGGGTTCGTCCCAGCCTGCCATCTCACAAACGAGCCCTGTCCTGCCCGACTTGCTCACGACGACGCGGTCGGTGACGGCGAGAACGACTCCCTGTTTGGAGCGTAAACCGTTGCTGGCCCGGCTCAGACGAGAGTTGCAGATAGTACAGGAAGGGAGAACGCGCGCCGTCTTCGTCAGCGGGGAGGCGGGGAGCGGCAAGACATCCCTCATGCGAGAATTCGCCCGGCGCGCGACTGAAACAGAACCTGAGCTGGTCGTTGCTGCGGGATACAGCAGCGCCGTCATTCCCGGCGAACGCGGCCATCAGGCATTCCGTCAGATTCTGTCGCAGCTTGCCGGAGATGTGGAACCGGCATTCCTGTCGGGCGTACTCACGCAAGAACAGGCGCGGCGGCTCTGGGACCTGATGCCGCATACGGCTCAGGCCATGATCGAGCACGGTCACAATCTGGCTGGCGGCTTTGTCAACGGCCGTGCCTTGCTGGGGGCGTCTGGCGGCAGCGCTGCCGCAGTATGGGGCGTGGTTTGATGAGCTGGCACACATCGTCGAGCAGGGGCGCGCCGCCCACCGCGAATTGGCTCAGGCCATGGTGCACGAGCAGTATGCAGCCGTGTTGCGGATCCTGGCTGCGAGAAGACCATTGCTGTTGATCCTCGAAGACTTGCACTGGGCCGATGCGGACACGCTGGCGCTGCTCTTTCACCTGGGCCAGCAGGTCACGCCAGCCCCGCTTCTTTTGATTGGAACCTACCGTCCAGAGGAGGTACAGACCCCCCAGCCGTCCGGTCGCCCGCTGTTGGAGAAAATTGTGGCCGAATTCAAGCGTACCTATGGCGCTGCCGTCGTCGACCTCGACGCCATCAGCGCCGCCGAAGGACGGGCGTTTGTCGATGGGCTCTTGCGGGCGGAGCAACTTGAACTCGATGATCGGTTTCGCGACGCGCTTCTCAGGCATACGGGTGGACAGCCGCTCTTTACGATTGAGTTGCTGTACGATCTTCGCGCGCGCGGCGACCTGCAAGCTGCAGAGGACGGTGGCTGGCAGGTCGGGGCGGTGATTGACTGGACGAAGCTGCCGGGAAAAGGGGAGGTCCAACGAAGCTATCTGCACGAGACCATCGGCAACGCTCTGGAGCAGCTCTACCGTGGAGAGACAGAGACGATTGCCGCGCGGTTGGCCTGGCATTTTGGAGAAGAGAACCTGGCCGACAAGATCCTGCACTATTCATTGTTGGCCGGAGATCAGGCGCGGCTGGAGTACACGTTCACGGATGCTGCGAGCCATTACGAGAATGCCATCGCCATTCTGCAGGAATATGACGATCCGGCGCCGGCGGCGCGCACGTTGATGAAATTGGGCATGAGCTACCACCTTGGTCTGGACTACCGGCGGGCTCGTCGCGCCTTCAATGAGGGATTTGCGGTCTGGCAGCAGACTGAGCGCCGCGCCGCCGTTAAAGACCGGGCGGAAGCGCCCCATGCATTCCGCCAGTCGAGTCAGCTGGAGCCTAAAACGCTTGACCATCTTGCTGCCACAAACGTTCTGGAAAATGATATTGTGAGACAGCTCTTCACGGGGCTGACCGAAAGTCGCGATGGTGTAGAGATTTTGCCAGGGGCGGCAGCGAGGTGGGAGCTGGCCACAGGTGGCTGCACGTACATCTTTCATTTACGCCATGATGCGCGTTGGAGTGACGGCTGTCCGGTAACCGCCGGGGATTTTGTGCTGGCTGTGAGGCAGGCGTTGGATCCGCAGAATGTTTACTATGAAAGTAAGCTAGATGATATTAAGGGCGCTGCCGCTTACCGGCAGGGTGAGGCGCCGGCGGAGCAGCTGGGAATCAGGGAGCTTGACCGGCACACGTTACTCATTGAACTTGAGCGGCCCTCCAGCCGTTTTCTGCCAGAAGGTATTTTTCCTGTACCGTCTCACACTGTTCAGCGCTATGGCGAGGCCTGGGCGGAGGCCGGCAACCTGATCAGCAACGGCCCTTTCAGATTGGTTAAATGGCAGCCGCAGGAGCGGCTCATATTTGAACGCAACCCTTTTTATCATGGCCGTTTCGAGGGGAACGTGAGTCGGGTCGAGCTGCAGATCAGGCATAGCTGGACTACAGCGCTTGCCGCCTACGAGCGCGGCGAACTAGACGTTCTTAGTACCTCGGACGCGCCAGTGGAGGCGTTCCAACTGGCCCGCCAGCGCCACCTGTCTGACTATATCTCGGTTCCCTTGCTCAAGACGTATTTTTTGGCCTTCAACGTGAATCGTGAACCGTTTCGCGATCGGCGGGTGCGTCAGGCTCTGGCGCTGGCTATTGACCGCGAACTTCTGGCAGACATGACCCTACAAGGCACGTTATTCCCAGCCACCGGTGGCATGATTCCCCAGGGTGTGGCCGGTCATGTTCCGGGGCTTAATCCGCCGTACGATCCACAACAGGCGCGCGCGCTTCTGGCAGAAGCAGGCTTCCCGGATGGGCGCCACTTTCCGACTGTTGTTGCCTGACGATTTCATATCGACTCTTTCGCCACGCTAAGCGCATGGTTGCAGGCACAGTGGCGCGAGGTACTGAATCTGAACATTGCCTTCCAGGCAGCGGACGAATTGGAGATGGAGGGCGCCCGGCTCGTGCTGGGCGGCTGGGTCAGCGGGTACACCAGGGATCCTGGTTATTGCCTTGAGGTGTATTACGCCAGAGGCAAGCATGAGACCTTTGACAACCTGCTGCACGAAGCGCGCCGCACGTTGGAACCACAGGCGCGCCTGGAACGCTACCGCCGCGCCGACCGGCTCCTGATTGAGGAGGCTATACTCTCTCCGCTGCTCTATGGGCGGGCACACGAGCTCGTCAAGCCCTGGGTGCACGGCTATCTCCCAGCCGGCATGGGCATCCGCTGGAAGGAACTGGTGATTGAGCCGCACTGATAATATGATCTGCCTGCCGCCGGCAAGATGACGGCTTTAACATGAATCGGCCCTTGAGGGGCTTGAGAGGCGACAGCCGACTTCGCCCGCGACACAATCGGAGACATAGTCATGGGAAAGGTCGGTCGCAACGAACCCGGCGCCGCGGTCAATTTCTGGGGCCCATCATGGTAGAATAGCAAGTATGCGCGCTCCCAACCCATCTTCGGTAGCAAAGTGGATCGCACAGACGCGGCTGCGACCGCCGCAGCCGCGGCAGAAGATTGTATCGCGTCCACACCTTCTGCAGCGCGTGGCTGATGCTGTCGCCGCGCACCGCCTCACCCTTGTCTCCGCCCCCGCCGGCTATGGCAAGACGACGCTGCTAACCGCCCTGCCGGACGCGTTGCCCGAATTGGATGTTGCCTGGCTCTCGCTGGATGAAGAGGACAACGACCCTATCGTTTTCCTGGTTGCCCTGATTGGGGCTCTGCAACAGCCTGCACCCGATTTCGGGGCTGCTGCACAGGCGCTACTTGAGGGATTGGCCAATCCGGTAGCCGAATCCCGCCGTCTGGCGGGGGCATTGGTCAACGACGTGATAGAGGCGTTGCCAGATCCCTTTGTCCTCGTCATTGACGACCTGCACCGAATTGAGGAGCCGATCGTTTACCAGCTGCTGAACGCGCTTCTGGAACACGCACCCGCACAGATGCATGTGGTAATCAGCACCCGCCACGACCCACCCCTGGCGCTGGCACGACTGCGGGCGCGCGGGCATCTGGCGGAGGTGCGGATGCACGACCTTCGCTTCACTGTGGCGGAGGTCGCCAAGCTGCTCAACGAACAGCTGGGCCTGGCTCTATCGCAGGAGCAAATTCGTACATTACAGACGCGAACCGGTGGCTGGGTGGCTGCCTTACACCTTGTCGCCTCTTCACTTGGCCGGCTGGCGCCGCCGGATTCAGATAATGAACGTGTGCGGGAAAGTTTGCCGGATCGCAGCATGCAACAAATCTTCGATCTACTGGCCGAGGAGGTCTTCAGGGAGCTAGACGGTGACTTACAGCGCTTTATGCTGGAAAGTTCCATTCTTACCACTCTGACACCGGCCCTCTGCCGGACCATTACCGGCCGTACCGATAGCAGCCAGCTTCTGGATACGATTTACCGTCGCAATCTGTTTCTGAGTCTTGATGGCCGAAACTCAGATATCCAAGATGGCCTGCGAAAAGGAGCTTCCCGGGAGCGAGCGGCAGAGCGGACGCCAAAAGAGCCTGGTTATCGGTATCACGAGCTCTTTCTTGCCTTCCTGCGCCGGCGAGTGTTGGAGACGATGCCGGAACGGATTCCCGAGTTGCACCGGCGCGCAGCGGCCGCTCACGACGAGCCACAGCGGCGGATCGCTCACCTGCTGGCGGCCGAAGAGTGGCGGGCTGCGGCTGAGGAGATTAGGCGTGTGGGGGACGACCTGCTGCGAGAGGGACTGTGGCATTCGCTTCGCCGCTGGATCGAGGCTGTGCCCGAATCGGACCGCGCAGAAAATCCGTACCTGCTCTACCTTCTCGGCGTGTGCGCCTACTACCAGCAAGATCTGCAGCGCGCGAAACGGACACTGCAAGCAGCCAGAGCAGGTCTGGAGGCAGCGGGCGAGCTGAGGGCCCTGGGGGAGACGCTGGCGCTGCTGGCAAACCTGGCCTTTTTCGATGTCGATTTTCCGCGCGGGGTGTCCCTGATCCGCCAGGCGCTAGGGCACCCGATCTCTCCGGAGACACGGGTGCGGCTGCTCATGGAGCGCGGCCGGGTTGCGCTCTTCCGGGGACAGATGGCGCCTCTCGATGCGGCTTTAGAAGAAGCGGTACGTGTAGATCAGGAAGCGCAGACGCAAGGGACGCGCCTGGTCCTGCTCGAAGGGTATATTCCCGGTTTTATCGCGCGGGCCGGTGGGCTGGATCAGCTCGAGGCAATTTGTGGCCAGACGGCAGACGGTGGGGCTCTGCTCTCTGTTGCGCTGGCCGAGCAGTGGACGTTTGTCCATTTCTATCGCGGGCGCCTGCCAGAGGCGCGCGCAGCGGCGGAGCGAGCATTGGCCCTGGGTGCGCGACTGGGAGGCCGGCCAATCTGGAGTTACTGGAGCACGCAGAGTGCGCTCCTCTACATTCAAGCTGCTCTTGGCGAGGCGGTCGATCTTGATCACTTCTTGCAACAACTGCTGCAACACTCGGGTCTCGCCCCTTTGCCGCGCAGTGGCTTTCTCTACTGTCTCGGCCACTGCTACAGCCTCCAGGGAGACGTGGCGGGAGTGCGGCGGGCGCTAGAATCGCTACGTTCGATTCACGTCCCCGGTAACCTGATGTTGCCGCTCATGCAGGCGACAGCGGAAGGAATGGTTCCGTTAACGGCCGGGGATGCAGCAGCGGCGGAGGAGCAATTACGAACCGCGGTGCAGATCGAAGAAGAAATCCCCCTGTTCAATTTCCTTGGCAGCGCTCGCGTTCTCCTGGCCAGTTCGCTGTTCCAGCAGGGGCGGCGGGGCGACGCACTGCGTGAAATGGAGCAGGCCCTCAGCGAAGCGCGGAAACAAGGCGCTCCCGGCCGTATTCTGATTGAGGGTCGCTACGCTGTGCCGCTGCTGCGCCTGGTTGCCGGCGAGGGGGTTGAGCGCGAGCTGGCGGTGGCCCTGCTGGAGGGGTTGGGAGAACCGGCGCCGCCGCCGGAGGGGCAGCCACCCTGGGAGGTCATCATCCCCAACACGGGCGAGACATTGACCGAGCGGGAAGTGGAAGTCCTGACCCTTGTGGCCGCCGGCCTCAGCAACAGGGAGATTGCCGACGCGTTGGTAATCAGCATCCACACGGTCAAACGGCACGTGGCGCATATTCTGGCCAAGCTGGCGGCGGCCAATCGCACTGAAGCCGCAGCCCAGGCGCGCGAGCTAGGTATCATATAATCCCCCTTGAATGCTTAAGATGGCTCTTACGAGCCATGCCTCCTGCCTTCCATCGTCGTATGCTGGAATCGTCATTTAACTGTTCCAGAAACCAGGAGGTTGTCCGATGGAAGGTAGAAGTGTGTCAAAACTTGGAGGAACCTGCGCCATTCTCGTGGGCATATCCTATGTATTCGTCGGCATATTCCACACGCTCTCCCCAATGGAGCACCGCATCTCATCCGGTCCAGAACTGTTCCTGCCTGCCATTGCGTCCGGCTTCAGTTTTTCAACACTGGTGGGATGGTCATTTGCGCTTGGCGCCCTTTGCGCTCTCGCCGCGATTCCGGCTATCGCTGATCAGTTTCGCGAGCTAGATCATGAGTGGATCGACTGGATGAGAAACCTGGCGTTGCTCGGATATGCCATTACTGCCGTCAATGAATTCACAATCTTCGTAAGTTGGCCGAGTATCGCCACTGCCTACGTCGAGGGCGAGGCAGCCATCAGGGCGGCGCTCGCGGCGCAGCCACTCTTACCCCTTGATCCGCAGGGCTGGCTTCTTTATGGTGCGGTCGGCGCCTTTGTCTTCGTGGTCAGTTTCCTCGCGCTTCGCAGCGAGGCGCTGCCAAAGCCGCTGAGTTATATAGGTCTGGCGGCCGGTATGATGTTCTGGCTAGCCTTGCTGGGCTTCATCCTCGACAGTGAGACGCTGATCTCGATTGGCGCGGGACTGGGCGCCGTGATATTGGTCCCGATCTGGTACATCTGGGTGGGATTGCGCTTGCGCCGGACGGAGCCGGTTCAGGCAGCGCGGCCCGCGCCCGCCGTTTAGAGGACATCTGATCTATACGACATAGGGGAGCATTCGACAAGCAATCAGGAAGCGAAGGAGTACGCTCAGTGACAACACAAGACAGTATTAATCATTCGCAGGCGCAGCTTGTGATGGCAGAAGAAGGTGAAGAGCTGGCCACTTCCGCAAACCGGCTACGCATCGTGCTGGACGGGGAGAAGTCGGGGGGCGCACTAACCCTATTCGAGTACACGCTGGGAGTGGGTGGGATCACGCCCCCACCGCACCGACACACGTTTGCGGAAATCTTTTACGTGCTGGAAGGAAGCGTAACCTTCCGACTGGATGGGCAGCAAGTTACAGCGAGCGCCGGCAGTACCGTGCATATCCCTGGGGGCGTCTCGCACGCGTTTGGCAACGATTCAGGCGCGCCGGCCCGTTTTCTTATTGTGGCAGCGCCGGCCGGAATTGAGAACTATTTCCGGGAGCTAAAGGGGCTCGTGGCCACACTGCCGCCGGGGCCACCTGATATGAAGCAGCTTGGGCCGCGTATCGGTGCCCTGATGCGCGAGCATGGCATTGAGCCGGTAGAAGGATGAACCTGATGCGTCCCGATGCATGGTTCGCCGATGAGAAGGAACTACCTGCCCACTCGTCAATTTGCGCCCGGCGGTGACGCGATAGTCGCTCATGAAGATCGCTTCGACTTGCATTCCAGGCAGGGCCACACGCGCCACCGCTATGGCGCAGCGCCGGGCGGTTCGTATCGATAAACGCGCATCGTAAACGTGCGCGCCTGAACCGACACGTCAAAGACTCCGCGCAGCTCCGCCTCCCGCTGCAACCAGCGGTATACGTCCGGATAGAGGTCGGCAGCATTCAAGTTCTCCACAAACCAGACCGTCTGCTCCCCGGCTTCGATTTGCGCCAGGTCGATTTGCGCGAAATGGTTGGCCCGCTCTCCAAGATAATATTCGGCCAACTCGCGCTGCGGCGTCACGACACGGTCATCTGGCGCCCGGTTGGCCTCGATAAAGGCAAATGCCGCCCGCCAGTCGTCCCGGTTTCCATTTTGATACTGAAAATACAACACCGCTTCTCCCAACGGATCCACCAACAAGAAAAGCAGGGCGCCCGCAGCTAACCAACGCGGCTCCAGCCCGTCACCGGTGTAGCTTCTGGCCCAGCGCCATAATTCCACCCCGGCCACGGCCGCGAGCATCAGCCAGCTGGGCAAGGTAACGAACACGTAACGATTGGCAGAATAGTGAAAGGTGGAGAGAACCATTAAGAGCAAAAGCGGAAGAAATGCGCTAACGCTCAATAATAGTCCCGCCCGCTGCCGGCGGTCACCATTGCGCCGCACCAAGAGGAACGCCGCACCGCCCACGGCCATACAAACCGTGGAAAGGCGTACATAATAAGCCACGCCGGCAACCAACCAAATGGGCGGATTATTCACGCGGCTGAAGCCACGGAGCCACTCTGGCAGGTGAGTGATGTAGGGCCACGCGAAGTAGCCTGCAACCAGCAGACCTGGCATGAGCAGCAGGCTGAGACGGCGCAGGCGGCCAAAGCCCGGCGGCTTATCTACCGGTAACATAGCTACCAGCAATAGGTAGCCTCCCAACACAGGAACCAGAAATAGCGCCAGCAAACTCTCGCGAGCGGCAAGGCCCAGGAACAATACAGAACCCAGCAGATAGAGAGGTCGATCCCCCTCCAATCCAAGATAAAAGAGCAGGAGCGCTAATGCATAAAAGAGCATCAGCAGCGTGTAGAAGCGGGCGTTTTGAGACCAGTAGAGGTGCCAGGGCGAGAGCGCCAACAAGAGGACAGACAGCAAGCCCACGGCTCGTCCCAACATCTTGCGAATAGGAAAGTACAGAACAGGCACCGAAACGACGCCAATGAGCGCCGGAACAAGCCGCGCGCTCCACTCGCTCACGCCCAGCCGCTGAACGCTCAACTCAATGAGCGTCAGCGCCAGCGACTGACGGATAATATTGAAGTTAAATCCATCCTCTACCCCCGCCACGGACAAAATCTCATCCCCCCAGAAACTCCACGCGCCCAGTTTGTAGAAGCGGAGTGCGGCGGCGACGAGAGTGACGCCGGCCAACAGTGCGATCTGAATGACGGTGGACGACAAAGCGCCGGTCAGAAACCGATCGTACGGCAGTCGTTTGCTTTGTAGTGAGGTAGTGATGGATGCGTGATCGCTATTCATTTTCGGTCTTCCTGTTCGACGATGCAGGGAGCAGGACCACTCTGCCAAACTGCCCAAAGTGGAAGCCCTCTCCCACCTCAAATCCCTGCGTAGCTAGAGTAGACTCCAAAGTATCGCGCGAGAGTTCTGATGATTCAAAAAATAGCACCCAGAAGTGCTCTCTATCCGCGAGCGTAAGTAGGGAGGGCAGATCGCGACTGTAGACAACCTCGAATCGGTCCTCATTTTGGGCTTTCCAATAATATTCCATCGGCAGCGCCACGGACCAGTATCCAATTTCCACGCCCAGGCTATGCGTACTGAGAGCATAGACTGGAATCTGTCTTCCGTCCGCTGGCTCGGCCTCCGACATCTGCCGTGCCAGGTGCTCCCAGGGTATCCTGCTACCGAGATCGGCGCCTTCCCATGCGTTGCGGTTAGAAACGAGATGGTGTCCTCCGGCGACGCCACTCCACACTATGACGCTGCCAAGGACAACATTGGCCAGCCACCTGGGGCGCAGGCGAAAAACGGCAACACTAACGAGAATTAAGTAAGGAACTGCTACAAAAATAAAATATCGCTCAATCCACAGCGCCACCGGCGCCACGTGGCTCAGCAACCACACGCCGGTAACAGGTGCGAACGTGAATAGCAGCAACGCGCGCAGCGTTGTTTTGTCGGCGCTATCACCCGCTCCCTCGTCCGATAAAGTGCGCCCGATCCACACCGCGACCGGTAAAGCAAAGAGAAGAAGACCTGCGATCTTGCTGCCTGGAGGCGACAATAGTCCGTTAAAGGTCGCATAAAGCCGGCCCAGGCTGGCAAGTGTGGGCCTCGGAATCCAATCCAAATTTGGCTCCAGCCCGCCTAAGCCAATTGCTGCGCGCGTCACAGGAAGCGCCCAGAAACCGAACAAGGCCGCGACAACCAGAGTGGACAGAAAAAACGTGCGTGTTTTGGCTCGCGCCCATAGGAGGAGAACGAGAAATTCGCTGGCAACTACCAGCCAACCATAGTAATGCGAATAAACCATCAACACGTTGACCGCCGTCAACGCCGCTATCATTCGCCACTTTACCGACTCCTGCCGCAAAAACACGACAAACAGCCAGTATGAGCAGGTTGCCCAGAACAGCAACAAAATATACATGCGAAATTCCTGGGCATAGTGGATTAAATAGCCATTGACGCCCATCAAAAACAGCGCCAGATTTCGTTCGTTCGGTCGCAGCCCAAGCGCCTTACATAGCATTACCAGCGGGAGCAGTGTAGCAATGGCGATCAAGAGTGGAAGCAACTTTAACCACAGGATCGACTCACCCCCGAGACCAATCCAGATCTTGACCAGCACGTAAAAGAGTGGCGGGTGAACGACGTCCGCGATGATATAGTCCATCATTGCACGCCATCCCTGGCGCACACCGTTCATGATAAATACTTCCCCACCTGAAAGACTATAGGCGGTTAGATTATGCAAGCGTAACGCCACGTACAGGACGATGGCCCCGCCGAATTGAAGAAAGGCGAATGTGCTCTTTGCAAGCACTTTGCTCTTAACCTCAGAAAAGGGAAAGGGCTTTATACGTTGCATCTCGATTCCTGCTGAAGGGAAGTACGCTTCAATGTCTGCCTCTTCACGATAATTGGGCGCGTTTCAGCCATGCCGTAGCATGCTGGCGCGTGCCGGATACGGCGCTCCGGTAGAGGCGTCGTTCAAAGTCGCCGGCGCTCACAGCCGCATAGCTCAGGACATAGACTAACAGACCAACCAAGACAATGGCCGCAAGAGAATACAGCGATGCAGGGAGTACCAGATTACGTAGTAGCACCAAGACGACTACCATTGGAAAAGCGGGAAGGAACGCTGGCAGCAACATCTGTCGCAGCGCCACTGGCGCGCTTACATTGAGAATGCTCGTGGTGTAGGGAAGAATGAATCCCAGACAAACAATAGTTGTCGGGATAAGCGTTCCCACGGCGACGCCAGTCAGGCCAAACCTTTGGACGAGCGTTACCGAAAGAACCAGGTTGGCAATGCCCGTTCCCAGAGACAACCAACCTAGCGGCCGGTGTCTTCCCATTCCTTGCAGGATAAGGCCAGCAGGCCATTGGCTGGTATCGATCAGACCGGCGAGGACAATAATCAGTACTAGGCCTGCATATTCCTCGTAGGCCGGTCCTACCCAGGCCGCCAGCAATGGCCCGGCCAGGATGGCGAGGATACAGGCAAACGGAAGAAAAATGGCCAGAGTCAATCGAGTGCTGACCGTATAGAGCGATGCCAGCCCTGCCCTGTCATTTTCAGCCGAGAGTTCCGAAGCCAGCGGCAGCAGTAGCTTAAGAAACTGCTCCGTTATGAGAAGCGGGATAGAGGCCAGTTTGCGCGCGATGTCAAACGGGGCAATGGCGCGAACGGGTAAAAAGGCGCCAATCACCAGATCGTCAGTCTTTGTCTCCAACTGGCCGCCCAGGTGTATGGCAAACACGGGTAGGCTGAATGACACCATCTCCTGAACCTTGCCTTTGCTGGCGCCCCATGCGCCTAATCGCAAATCTGACGCGATGCGGCGAATGACCCAGAGATAGGGAAGTTGCATGATGACCAGTACGCCCATACTCACCAGGACGATGCCAATCACGCCTCCCCCAAAAAGCAAGACGACAACAGTGGCCACGACCGTGAGGAACGTGCTGGTTACGTTGAGGGCGTTAATCAGGTCAAACCGCTGTAAGCCGCGCAATATGGAGGGCGCGATCGCGCCCGGAATGGAAAGGCCAACGGTAGCGCCCGACAGCCGAATCAGCCACACTGCGGTTTGTTCCTCATGGAGTGGGATATTAAAAAATTGCGGCAAGATGGGTGCAAGAATGACGCTCAACAGTATGACAAGCAGGCCCAGCGCTGAGTGAATAACTAACGCCGTCGTCAGCAGCGCCTGTGCTTCTTGCGGTTGTTTGGTCGCCTCATATTCAGACACATATTTCGTAACGGCGCTGGCAATTCCAAAGTCAAGTAAGGCGCCGTAGGCAACGATGGAACTAATTAAGATCCACAGCCCGTACTGTACAGTTCCCAGCGTGTGCAGAATAAACGGCGTGAGCAAGAACCACGCAGCCATGGTAATGAACTGCCCAATATAGTTGCTCAGTGTGCTACGAGCCACGTGGGAAATCCTTCCCGGCCGGGTAGGCAGATCACTCATGACTCACGCTTCCCAGGGCGCCGCATTGCTAACCAGTCCTGTATTTGCCGGACGCGTCCCTCATAAAGCCTCTTGCGAATAACTCGATCTCTGTATAGAGAAATCCAATCTCCAATAGAGACGTTCCGTACCTTAGTGTACTCTGAGGGTCTAAACAGTTCGCTTTCGCTATACCACGTCAGTCGCAGGCCATGCCTCAAGAACAAGAATGGCGTCAGACCAAAGTATTTCGATGTAGCCTCCAGGTGTGTTGGAAGATAATCTTGAAGATCGCCGAAATCCTCAGTGACCAGCGCGATACCTTTAGGCTTCAATGCGGCAGCCATTTGTCCGATCGCCGCACGCGGTTCGGAAAGGTGTTCGAGTACCTCAAACGAGAGAACAGCATCGTACTTGCCTGTCAGGCAGGACGGTAAATCAGCAATAAGATTAATCTTGTTTCCCAGTAGTCCGTACGCCTCGAAACGCCTGGTGGCAAACTCGAAGATCTTGCTACCGGGCACGTCATAGTAATCGACAGCAAAGCCATGCTTCGCCAGAAAGAGAGAATCATTGCCCGAACCGTCACCGAGCATGAGGAGACGAACCTTGCCGGCAGGAACACCATTGTTTCGAGCGTACCGATGCAACCTTTCAAGCGCCTCCTGGCTCCACTTTCTACGATTCGGTCTGGCCCAAAAGATAAGTGTTTCGAAAATAAAGCCCTCGCCCTCCTGGTAGAGTCGTTCCATCTGTTTATCGTAACGGTGCGCAGTCACCCCAAAGCGCAACACATCTTGCAGCACATTCCAACCAGGCCGCTCCTTTTCCCGGCGTACGCGATGCGCGGCTTCCTGCCTGCTTATACCGGCAAAGCAAGCAATCTCTTCGACGATATCATCACAAGTCAAAGGTAGTTGTGTCCGCAGCGACTTTTCTCTCATCGGCGCAACCATGCCCTCGCGTCGCCCAGCCATAAGCTCAGCGCAAAATGCAATATGGAGTCTGTTCCCCATACCTCCATACGGCGTAAGGTGTACAGAGGCGTGGCAGGCACATTTATGCCGGAGTCGACGCTGCAGCTAGCCGCAAATCCCGCCTCCTCCACTTCGGCGCTCACGGTATCGTCATAACTACCGTAAGGATAGGCAAAAAGCGGGAACTTCGGAGACAAAACTTCCGCCAGATCATCGCACGACCCCCGAATTTCACGTCTCATCTGCTCCGGCGCAATATCGGTCAACCGCGGGTGCATCTGTGTGTGCGCACCAAACGAAATGCCACCGCTCTTCATTTCCTCAATATCGGCCCATGAGAGCAGCGCTCGCCCTGTCAGTTTACCCTTCTCATCCCACTCGTTGCATCCGCCAACCGCGCCGCTTACGAGGAAGATCGTGGCAGGGAAGCCATAGCGGCGAAGAATAGGATAGGCCACCGTTCGATTGTCCCGGTAACCATCATCCATAGTGATCACGACCGCACGCGCCGGCGGCAACCGGTAGGAGCGCCGGTATGCCACATACTCCTCCAGGCTAATGACGCGATATCTCATCAGCCTCAACCAGAACATCTGGCGTGACAACCGATGGGCGGGCACGACGAAGCGGTGCGGCGGCTCGTCCGCCTCGCCAAAGGCATGGTACATTAAGATCGTTGTGCTATGGGTCAGCCGCCGCCAGGTCTCCCGGTCTGCAACGGCGCGCCGCACACCTCGCCAGTAAGAATATTGGTAGATGAAGCGGAACCAGGAATCTTGCTGCGACTGTTTGGCCAAAAGGGAGCCAAACCACACCAGAACGAATGGCGTAATAGAAAATGCCAGTAGAAGTCGTCGCAAGAGAACCTCGCGCAGCTTAGGGCCATTGAAGTCGCCCAGTAATTCGGACAGCATCGCCGGATGGCGGCGCCAGAGTTCCACACATCGCCGTCCGCGAGTCTCGGCCTCGGCAATAAGCTGGCCGAAGTCCTTGTAGTCACTCTGTTCCGTGTACGCTTCGGAAACATAGGCAACAGAGAGGCCCTGTTGTTGCAGCCGAAAACCGAGTTCAATGTCCTCAGTAGCGAGATCATCGACAAAACCGCCGGCTTCCAGAAATGCTGCGCGCGGCACAGATAAGTTTCCGGCATAACAATCAGTCCACAAGGGCGCGCGCCTGCCCTGATCGAGACGTATATAATGGCGCCGCCAACTTCGAGCATAGCTGCGCCCGAACCAATCGTTGTGTGCCGTTTCCGATAGCCCGATTCGGCCAACAGCCACAACGCCGCCACATTGGCGCTGGCGGCGCAGATGCGAGCCGACCAGCTCGGGCCCGGCCAGCATATCGTCATCCACAAATAGACAGAATCGCCCGCGCGCGGTCTCCACGCCTCGGTTTCGAGCGACCGCCGGACCGCTGTTTTGCTGCCAGACAACGCGTAAGCTGTAAGGTAGGTCCAATTCAGCCAGCATAGCGCGCGTGTTATCGGTGGAACCGTCAGCCACGACCAAGACCTCAAAATCGGAGGCCGGATGTTTCTGCTGCGCCAGCGATTCCAGACAGGCGCGCAGGCGCTCGGCCCGGTTATACGTCGGGATAATAACGCTCAAGGCTGGCATCATTTCCCTCCACGAATGTGTTCTAACCACCAACCCACGGCGCCGCGCAGTATGCCCAGGGTTAGTAAGGCGTCGCCGTGCGCCCGCCTCTTTTCACGCCGCAGGTGACCAACGAAAAGCAGTACGTGAAAGCCGATATCGCGCGTCATACGCGCCAGCATGTAGCGGTCACGCAGGCTGGCATGCTTTGCATAATAGGCGCCGCGACCTACGCCGTAGCGCCATTTCAAGGCCAGAAAATCCCGCTCGCTGCGCCACGAGCGATGGTAAACGATAGCCTCAGGCACATAGTGAATGCGATAACCCTGCTCAAGCAGCCTGAATCCAAGGTCATTATCTTCTGCCGCCGGGTACTTCGTGCCCGGTCCCAGGCATTCATCAAAGCCTCCTACATCTTCAAACGTGGAACGAAAGATAGCCATGTTACCCGTGTAAAGAACGTCGTCATTGATGCGGCCTTCGTAGACGACGGGGTGTGCGTCCTCCTTGAGAGAGGGCGTGCGCTCGCCTGAATCCTCTGGCGCCGAGCGTACTTGCCCCGTCACAACGGCGCGTGGGCCTGCTTGCATTTGGGCCTGCACCAGATTACTCAACCAATCTGGCGACACAAGTATGTCGTCGTCCGTCAAAACGCAGATTTCGTGGCGGGCGCTTGAGAGAGCCATATTGCGTGCCGCTGCAACGCCCCGCGGTTGAACCCACAGATAATGAATCTGACACTCCGTGGCTGGTTCGAGACGTGACAGCTCTGCATGTGGCTCGTCGCTTTGATCCACAATGATCAACTCCGCCGGAATCTGCTCACCATCTAAAATCGAAGCAACCGTCTCAGCGAGTAATTGCGGTCGATTCCGAGAACAAACCGCCAGCGAAACCGTCAGTAACTCCGATTCCCGTGCAGCATTGCCCGTCGCGGCGTGAACTCTTCGAGCCGTCATGGCCCGCCACCCCGCTCGATAGGTTTCTTGGCCCGGACGGCAACAATGACCGGAAATCGTTGGTCATGGTCGTCGAGTTCCGTTCGCTTCAGCTCCTCCTGTGCCATCCCGGCAAGGAAGGCAATCGCCGTCAGGACATTTCCATAACTGCGCACTTCTATCTGCTCCTCGCCAAACACGTCACCGAAGAGAGCGGAACAGGATGCCGCTGTGAAACGCCAGAAATCGCTCTGCGATCCATATTCCTCGACGACTTTGCTCACAGCCGGCACCGTAACGAGGAGAACACCGCCCGGTCGAAGAATGCGGTGGGCATGTTCGATAGCCGCCCGCACATCGTAAATAAGATGGAGGGTCTGTGTCAGGATAAAACAGTCAAATCGGTCCGCTGCAACTTTATCGGCTGCCGCCAGGTCGACAATAATCGTGGCGTTTGGGTTTCCTGCATCAATGTCCAGTACGTCGCTGGTTACCACGGCAGAACCAAAGCGCCGCGTATAGTTGGCATTGTGCACTTCGAGGACGTGGCCCTGAATGTCCGCCCGACAATTGTCGAGAAACTGCTCGAT
>DATHSI010000229.1:0-8669 GCA_035464315.1 Candidatus Sulfomarinibacteraceae bacterium | reverse complement strand
ATCGCTCACAGTGGTATGGTAGAATGGCGAAGTCATGAAAGAGAAGAGGGAGGCCCATTATGCCGGAACACGACCTGCAGTTTCTGCGCCGTTCCATCGAACTGGCGGCGAGCGCGGGGCGGCGTGGGGACAATCCGTTTGGCGCCGTCCTGGTGAATGGGCGTGGCGCGATTGTCCTGGAAGCGGAAAACACGGTACACACGGGCGGGGATCTGACGGGACATGCCGAGACGAACCTGGTGCGCGAAGCCACGCGGCGCTTCACGCCTGAGGAATTGGAGCGCTGCACCCTTTACGCCAGCACGGAGCCGTGCCCCATGTGCGCCGGGGCCATCTTCTGGAGCGGCATTGGACGCCTCGTCTTTGCCCTCAGCAGCGAGCGTTATTATGAGACTCGGGGTGAGGACGTGCGACAGCTACGCCTTAGCTCGCGGGAGGTGTTGCGGCACGGCAATCACCGGGTAGAGGTTGTGGGTCCCCTGTTGGAGGATGAAGGGCTGGCCGTTTTCTTGGGCGACTAGCGCCGGAGCATAGCCCGTTATCGTTCTCGCAAGAGAGGGAGAAAGGCTCGCTGGGGATCATTATACAGGATGATGATTGATTCATAATCGTCGATATGGGCGTAATCATCACTATATAATTCCGACTCAAAGGCCCACATGAGGCCGATGAAGTCATTATCGTGCATGCGCTGGGCTGCCAGTTGCATGTCCGACAGCGAATCCTGCCCGCTGTTTTCACCCCAGATAGGCATGCCCCGGGTCTGTGCCAGGTGAGATAGCCAGCGGGCTGCGCTCCAGTCTCCAGGATAACTGGTTGAGTCATCGGTCAGAGCGGCAGGCGGATCTTCAACGCCCGTGAGGTACAGAGCCAGTTTTTCGTCCTGGACCAATCCCGCGACGTGCCGGTCATAAGCAGTGCCGCTGTAGAGCCCGCGACTGGTTTCGCTCCAGCCATCGCCGGCGAGATCATTGGTCAGGGCGCCGGTGACCTGGTTGACCAGCACACCTTTGCCCGGGTAAACCAGGTCCAACTGCCCCTCATAAAAGTCACGGAACAGTTCGATCTGCCAGTTCTGGTACGCCGTAAGCTGCTGCACGTACCAGTCATAAAAGGCGAGCGGCGTGCGAATCTCACGGTTCACATTGTTCTCGGCATCCGCCGCCAGCAGCCAGAGATTGTCAAAAAAGTAGGTGCCCGGAGCGTCGCCGGTTAGCTCCACTTTGAGAAAGCGCGTGGACGGCACCGTCGTCACTTCCCCGCTACTGGCGTTCCAGTCTGTGCTGTTGGTTTGCAGACGGCCCAGGGGCGCGCCCTCCACGATTTCATTCTCGGCGTTGATCTGCGTGAAGTAGACGCGGGCCTGGCCCCTGCTTTCTGCCGCGCGCAGTAGACCGGCAAATCGATACGTTGTTTCCGGTTGTACGGGGACGTATTGGTGAATGCGGTGGGCGGTTTGCAGATCCAGGCGCAAGGCCCTGTCGGCCTGTCCAGGATTATCTGTGGTCAGCGTGGCGCTTACCTCGTTATCAGGCGCCCAGCCGAGGATGCCATAGTAATCGTGGCTGTCTTCAAAGCTGGGGTTGACGATGAGCTGGTCGTGCCCCACGCTGCCCGGATTGGGGTCGATACCCGGTCGCCAGCCAGCTGCGCTTCCAGGAATGCCGGATATCGCAGCATCCTGAGCGAAGCGGTCGAAAGCCCAGTAAGAGTTGTGGCGTCCGTTCCAATCAGGCGGTGGATAACGCAGCTCACCCTGCACACCGCCGCCGATGCGCACCGAATCGAAGTCGTCTGGGTTGAAGTCCTGGAAGATGCGCGCCACATAGTCCGCGATCAACGCGCGCGCCTGCGGATTGAACGGCCCGTTGATCACGCGGAAACTGCCCCGGGGCGGGTCGTAGGCTTCGCCGTACTGGTTAACATACTGCATGTCGGGGTAATCGCGGAAGACCCATTCCGGCACATAATGGTAGCCGGGACTTAGTTGCACGGTCCATCCCTGCTTTTTCAGCGTAGCGAGCGTTTCTCGCATCTGGTTGATGTAGACGGTGTCATACACACCTTCCTGCGGTTCGTAAAGGCGCCAGTGTAGCTCCAGGGTCGTGGCGCGCACGCCGCGATCCCATTCATCGTCATAGTGGAGGCCCTGATCGTTGATCACGCCGAAGAGGAAGTTGTTGGCGCTGTGCGGCGGCAACGGTTGGCCCAGGACGCGGGCAGCGGGCAGCGCGATGAGCATGGCGCCCAGAGCGGCGCCGGCGAGAAGGAGAGCAATGCTGTATCTCACGAGGTCATTTTCCTGTATAGCTGGTCGTATTGTCGGGCTACGGCGCGGATGTCATACTGTTCGAACATCGCAGCCTGCGCCTGTTGCCCGATTATTTTGCGCCGGTTGTCGTCCTCAAGCAAGCGGGCAATGGCCGCCGCCAGGGCATTTACGTCGCCCGGTGCGGTGAGCCGGCCGAAGCGCCGCTCGTCGTCGCCAAAGAGTTCATTCATGGGCGCCAGGTCGGAAATGACGACCGGTTTTGCGGCTGCCAGCGACTCCAGAAGGGTTGTGGGAATGTCCACCTTGTCGCGCATTGTTTCTAGCGGCAGAACCGTGAGGTCGGCGGCGCCGATAAGAGGTCGCATGTCCTCGACGGTATGGTAGTAACGGGCAATGTGGCCCAGCCCGGCCTCCTGGAGCGTCTGGCGCAGGGCCTGTTCGCGCTCGGCGTCGTCGTGACTGCGCGAGCGACAGGCGAAAATCAGCCGCACGCGGGGCATGGCATCCGCGATCTCCATGATGGCGCGCACCAGAACGTCTGCGCCATAGCCGGCACCGTAGTGACCGGGATAGAGGATGACGGGATGTCCTGCCAGCCCAAGGTCTGCTTTCAGAGCGTCTGAACGGCGGCTGAGCGCCGCCCAGCGTTCGACGTGAATGGCCGTGGGGATGTAAGTGCCGTTGTCCAGTCCCATCTGCTGCATCTGATCCAGACCATAGCGCGAAAGGGCCACGATGTGGTCGGCAAAGAAAAGGTGATGCGCCAGCGGGTTGTCTTCTGTGGTGGCCGGGACAGTATGTAACGTTGGCAGGCGGCGGAACTGGGGGACAAGGCGCGCCAGTTGGGAGGACAGTGGATAGGGCCGGTATACAAAGTGGTACAGGTCGGGCGGGCAGCCGTTGTTCTGGCGCAGAAACCACCAGTAGATGCGGGCTTTATCGGACAATGTGGGGCGCAGGTTCTTGAAGAGCGGGACCGGCGTCAGGTTCTCGCCGTCTGGTGTGGGCTCGCCGCGCGCAGCGAGCACCTGAAAGCGATGATGGGACAGGGTCCGCGCCAGCGAGTAGGCCAGGTTCTTATCTCCCTGATCCCACGGCGGCGCCAGTGGGACGGACGTGATGAGAGAAATGTTCATAGGGCAATCTATTTCTCAATGGCGGGCCGTGACGCCCGCTGTTTGCGTTCAGAGAGCGATTAAGTCAGCTCAATGTAAATCGACGTAATCTGGGTGGCGACGGTGCGCCAGTTGAATTCGGCTGCCCGTTTTAGCCCGGCCGCTGCAAGTTGCTCTCGCAATGGTTCGTCTTGCAGCAGGCGGCACAACCCCTGCGCCAGCGCGTCACAGTCGGCGGCATTGACGAGAAGGCCGGCCTGGCCCACGACCTCGGGCAGCGAGGAGGCGTTGTGCGCCAGAAGAGGCGCGCCGCAGGCCATGGCCTCCAGAGCCGGTAGGCCGAAGCCCTCGACGAGGGAGGGCACGGCGACGGCGTCGGCAAGCGTGTAGAAACCGGGCAGGTCCGCCTCGGGCACCCAGCCCAGAAAGCGGACGCGCCCATCCAGGCCCAGCCGAGCGCTGGTTTCTCTGGCTTCGTCGGGGAAGCGCTTGTCCGCCTGGCCCACGAAGACCAGGTCGTGCGGCACGGCAGACTCCAGGCGAGCAAAAGCCCGTACCAGGCGCGCCAGGTTTTTGTGCGGGCGCCGCGCGCCCACGGACAGGACGAAGGGCCGGTGCAGATTGTATTGCCGGCGGAGACGCTGCAGCGTCTCCTGGTCGTCGACGGCTTTGATGTGCGGATCAGTTCCTTCGCCGATCGCGGCGATTTTGCCGGCGCTGACCGGGTAGAAGTTGCGTAGTTCGCGGGCTGTGGCCTGCGAGACGGCAACGATGCGCGCCGCGCGGCGCACGCTCAGGGCCATCAGCAGCCGGTAGTAGGGCCGGGCGTGCGCCAGCGGCATGTAGGCAGGATACTGCTCGAAAATCATATCGTGGACCGTGATTACGACGGGCGCGGACGTCAGCAGCGGCGCGACGAAGTAGGGTGTGTGGAAATAGTCGATCTTCATCCGGCGTAAGAGCCAGGGCCACCATAACTGTTCCTGGGGCCAGTATAAGGGCCACGGTCCCCGGACTATGGTCACGTTGGGGCGGGCGTCAAGGCTGCCCCAATCGAAGCGCGTATCGGGCGCCCGGCCGCGAAAAGCGACAAAGGTGCGCCGTGGGGAGGCTGCCACCAGAGCCTCCAGCAGGCGGAAGGCGTAACGGCCAATGCCGTGATAAGTGTCGTTGATATAACGCGCGTCGAATCCTATGCGTTCAGACATGACGTTGTCTGGCCTCCATAGAGCGTACAGGGCGGGGAGGTTCGACAGGGACGGACTCTGGAAGCAGCAGCCACAGTGTGGCGAGGGTGACGGCCCACAGGCCCAGCAAAACCAGGAGGCTGTTGATTGGCGCCCCCTCAGCGGGCGAAACTCGCGGCGATGGCGCTGGCGGTTGCGCGCCGGGTGGCGCTGTGTAGGGCACGTAGTAGAACGTGATCAGGCCGTAGCTGTCGCCGTTGAAGGCGAATAATCGTTGCCCGTTGGCCGTGATCCAGCCTGCCAGTTGTGGCGTGATGCGTCCGTAGCGCGCCTCTACATCTTTCGGAGCCAGCACAAAGTAGTGCAGACCTTGTTCTTGTGCTTCCTCAGGCGTGGCGGCGGCGGCGATAGGGCGTTCCGGGAAAAAGTACGCAAACTTCAGGGCGTCGCCGCTGGCGTTGATGGCTTCATCGGGCGGGACGTTGTCCGCTACGAAACGGCTGAGCTGCCGGTAGCCGTCATCGCGTCCCAGATGATAGGAGAGCGTCCATTGCGACGCGTTGTAGGGCAGGAATATGAGCAGAAGGACCAGAGCCGCCAGCTGGAAGAGCCGCGCGCGCACGTCGTGGGGCAGACGCTGCCCCAACCGGCTCTGGCGCGCTGCCTGCGGCAGAAAGGTGAGGGCGTAACCCACCAGCACAATGGCCGGCAGGAGCAGATAGTAGAAGAACTGGTCGTTGCCGCTGCCAAAGAGGGCCACAAAGCCGTAGAAGGGATACAGAACGAGCCCCCAGGTTGCCAACAGGCGCGCCCGGCTGTCATGGCGCGCGACCAGCAACAGAAAGAGCAGAGCCAGGCCGCCTAGCCCCAGCAAAAGATAACTGCTGCCATAGTCCAGGAGGCGTTGCAGCAGCAGATCGGTCAGGGAGACGCCGGGCCGGTTCCAGCCGGAAAGGTGCACCAGTCCTAACAGCCGTTGCAGGGAAAGCAGCTTGACGTCCGCATACCGTTCCCAATGCCCCGCCAGGATGGCCCATAAGGGCACCAGCAGGGCCGTCAAGGCCGCGATGATAGCGGTTTGGAAATAGGGCAATACCAGGCGCCCGGCGCCGGTTTCCTGCCGTCTGCGCCACCATTGCCACAGGCCGAAGAGACCCACCGCCAGCAGGGCGGTGAAAGCCAGATCTTTGGTGAGTAACGCTGCTCCCAGCAGAACGCCGCCCACCAGGGCGCGCCGCGGCCTCAACTCGCCCGCGATGCCCAACACTCGCCCAGGCAGTAGAGTGCTGAGATCGATGGGCGGTGGCAGCGCTGTTATCAGAGTAGCCATTCCAGCCAGGCTCAACAGCCCGGCCAGCGTCTCCAGCATCGCGCGTCGATTGGTTCGTAGGCCGAAGGGATCTAGCATGAAGAGCAGGGCCAACAGCAGCCCCAGTTTGCGGCTATGCAGACGTTGGCCCAGCCAGTACAGAAGGGCTGCGGTAAGCCCGGCGAAGATAGCGTTCAGGTACCGCGCGTGGGCCACAGCGGCGAAGATGTCCGCGACGGTGTAGAGTTGCGCCGCAGGATCGCCGCTTAGTTGAAGATAGGCGGCTTCTACAAGGAAGTAGAGCGGTGGGTGCACGACCAGGGGCCGGCCGCTGTCCCAGACCAGAGCGCCCTCGGCGGCCAATCGCGTACCGGCCCGCGTGTACAGTATTTCGTCGGTGAACACGTCCGGCGCGCGGTCCAGGTTCCAGGCTGTTGCGCCAAAGGCAAGCAGAAAAAGCAGGGAGAGTATGAGTAGATCGGCTGCAAGCCAGTTACGGTTGGTGAGGGTATCGGGTACGTTCGTCATAGGATCAGAACTCCCTCAACTTGAACGGCGAGATGGGCGCGCGCCGGGCAGGCGACGGGGATGACTGCTCCGTAGGCTCTGGCTGTACCTGCGCGTGGCGCCAGCGCAAGAGCCACGTGCGCCACATCGCTTCGATTTTGACGCTCCAGGACATCTTGGAACGACCGATGCGCCGGTCTTCGAAGTAGATAGGCGTTTCGAACACGCGCAGACCGAGCTTCTGGGCCAGATAGGCCATTTCTACCTGAAAGATGTAGCCGCTGCTAGAGACAGGTTGCTGGAGGACGGCCTGTAATGCCGGGCGGGACCAGCACTTGAAGCCGGCGGTGGCGTCGGCGACGTCGAGACCCAGAATGGCGCGGACGTAGATCTGGTTGGCCCAGCGGCTGAGCCCGTGTCGCCACCAGCTCCAGCGTGGATCAACCGCTCCGCCTGCTACATAACGAGAGCCAACGACCACGTCAAACTCCCTGGCCCGTCGCAGCATCTGCGGAATGTGTTCCGGAGAGTGGGAGAAGTCGGCGTCCATCTGTATCACATAGTCAGCGCCGTGGTTCAGCGCGTAGTGGAAGCCGTCCAGGTAAGCCGAGCCCAGCCCTGACTTTCGGGCGCGGTGCAACACGTGTACGCCTTTAAGACATTCCTTCAGAGCGTCGGCTACCGGGCCGGTGCCGTCCGGCGAGTTGTCGTCGACGATCAGGAGGTGCAGGCGTTTAAGCGGCAGATTCATTAAGCGCGTCGCCAGTTCCGGGAGGTTGTCCGCCTCATTGTAGGTAGGAATGACGACAAAGATAAGGGGTGAATTCATCATGTTAACCTCCCGCCAGAAGATGAACCAGATGGTTCAACCAGCGTGATGCGCCCGACGTGGTTGTCGCCGGTGCACGGGCCGGCTTCTGTGTCATTAGAAGTGCCAGTACGTAGGCCAGTCCGCTCAGGGCGAACTTTAGAAGAGCCAGGGGGCGCGACCCATCGGGCAGCCAGAGCAGGGGCGCGACCAGCGCTAACAATGGACTCGCCTGTAGCAACCAGGTGCGCGCCGTCGCGCGGGGCGTGGGCAGCAGAGCGCTCATACCCAGAAGGGCCACGACGCCCGAGGTTACCAGCGAGGCGGCGGCGCCAAGCGCGCCCCAATTGGGAACCAGCCACCATAACGTCACGATTTGCACAACGGTCGCCAGCGCCGCCGCGGAGGCGGAACGGTTGCGTTGCCCACTGGCCTGGGCGATGCCCGCCAGCAGGGTGACCAGGGAAAGTAAAGCGCCGCCAACGGCTGCCACACGCAAGGCGGGCGTCGCGCTGAGATAGGCGGCCGGGAAGAAGAGGGTCAACGCCGCCTGTGGCGCCAGAGCCAGTGCGATTGCGGCGGGCAGTAAGAGACGCTGCCACAGGCGAAGCGCGGCGCGGGCGTAGTCTGGCGCGTTGGGCCGGCGTTGAGCTCCGGCTACGTAGGAGAACACGACCATCGTCAGCGAACGGGCCGTGAAGACGGGGATGCGGGCCAGGATGACGGCGGCCTGGTAGAAGCCGGCCATCTCGTCACTGCGCGTGGGCGGCGCCAGGAGCTTGAGGCCGAGGATGTCCAGATTGAGCATCAGCGCCGGTCCCAGCATGGCTACAAAAAGAGGGGCGGTGGAGGAAAACACCTTGCTGTCGAACCAGCCGCCGCCCTGCCACAGACGCGCCGGGCGTACGATCCACAGGCTGTGAACCAGGGCCAGCGCCGCGCCCAGGGCAAAGGCGGCTATCACGCCGGCGGCCCCATAACCCATGACCACCAGCAGCAGCCCGGCGCCAAACTTGACCGCTACTTCGGCGACCTGGTTGATGGCAACGGCGCCAAAGTGGTAGAGACCTTGCGCTGCGCCGATTAAGACGGCGCGCGCTGCCAGAAAAATGGCGGTGAGGCCAACCAGCGGCACGACAGCGCGGTAGGCGGGGCCCAGAGCCAGGAGGTCCAGCCGGTAGGCTGCATAGAGCGCAACAGCCACCAGAACTCCCAGGCCCACGTTGGCCAGCCAGGCGGTGCGGAAGCGGGTTCGCGTGCTGGCGTTAACGCCTGCGGCGGCAACGTCGCGGTTGGCCGTCCAGCTAAATCCGGCGCTGACCACGAGGGCCGCCAGCAGCAACAGGGATTGCGCGACGCCTAATACACCGTACTGTGCCGGTTCCAGGAACCAGCTCAGTCCAACGCCGAAGACATAGTTCAGAACGGAGGTGATAAGAAAGGCGCCGATGACCAGCGCGCTATGTCTGGC
>DATHSI010000228.1:0-4372 GCA_035464315.1 Candidatus Sulfomarinibacteraceae bacterium | reverse complement strand
CACGAACCAGATCAGGAAGTCATACTTCAAGAGCTGGCTCAGCTGCTCCAGGCGGCTGCCGGGCACACCACGCTTCACCTGCAGGACCACGTAGGCCACCACGGGAAACACGCCAAAGGCGACGATATAGGCGTAGACAGGATGATACACGGGAAGCACGTCGGCGAAAGGCGCCAGGAAGGTGCAGACGTCCACCACGGAGCAGAAGGAAATGTCTTCGCGGTACACCTTGATCAGGTAGGGCACGAGCATCACCCACACCGTAAGGCCCGTGGTCACGTAAAAGAAGACGCGGGCGGTGCGCTTCCCCCACACCGTAGCAATGGTGTGGCACTGCTCGCGCAAATCTCCCTCGTAATCGGCAATTGTCTTGAGCACTTCACGGCCCAATATAGCCGTGGTAATGATCACAGCCAGCCAGAGCGTCGGCTGCACGTTGCCGGCGGCCGTACCGCCAAAGATCACGGTCATCGCCGAGGTCACAGCGACGGTCAGGTTGCCCAGCAGAACGGTGCTCTTCAGCTTCCAGGAGTAGAGGTAGAGGATGATGCTGAAAACAAGTACGATGAGGAAGGAGGGCAGGTTGATGAAGGCGGAAATGATCAGCGCCACCACCGTCAGAACCAGGGAGAGAGCAACAGCGGTCCAGGGCGGAACCTGGCCAGAGGGCAGAGCGCGATGCGGCTGGTTAATCTTGTCAATTTCAATATCAAGATAATCGTTCCAGGCATTGCCCGCTCCTGTCACCAGAAAAGCGACGAAAGCGGCAAGGGCCACATTGAACCACTCGCCGGTACCCGCTACATACCCACCAAGGAAGACGGCAAGAGCACCGCTGAAGGCATTAAATGGCCGCGCCAGTCGATATAATCCCTTTAACTGCTCCATTTTCTCATGTCTCCTTGTCTCTCCTCAACCAGTTCCCGCAATTTGCCAGATATGTCGCAGGTCTCCATTTAACAGGATCAACCTTCAAAAGACAATAAAGATACGGAATTAGAACGCGGGTTCGTCATTCTCTTATTATTAGCAAAGATCAAGCCGCCGCGGTGGCGGGTTGCGCCGAAGCGGACCGCGCCGCGGCGACCAACCGCCACAGGCGATCGGGGCTCAACGGAATTTCGCGCAATTCCAATCCGGGGACCTGCAGCGCGTCTTCGATAGCCTGCGCGAACAGCGGCCCCACGGGAATAGCGCCTGCTTCGCCGGCGCCCTTGACGCCTAACGGATTCAGCGGCGATGGCGTTACCTCATGACCCACCTCAACACGGGGCACGTCCAGAGAAGTGGGCAACAGGTAGTCCATGAAGGAGCCGGTGAGCAACTGGCCGGTTTCGTCAAAGACCAACTCTTCAAAGAAGGCATTGCCGATGCCCTGGGCCACGCCGCCGTGGATCTGCCCGTCCAGAATCAAAGGGTTGATAATGGGACCACAATCGTGGACGACCACGTACTTCTGAATCTGCAGCTCCATTGTCTCCGGGTCGACCTCTACGATCATGGCATGCACACCGCTGGCTGTGGCCCCACGCTCGGGCCCAAAGTAGTTGGTGGCTTCAAGGCCCGGCTCGGCGCCCGGTTTCACCGCACCGCGCAGGGGATTCGCCTTCTGCGCCAGCTCACCCAGGGGCACAGCGCGGTCCGGCACCCCCTTCACGCGCACTTCGCCTTCCACGATCTCTAGATCGTCCTCGGCGGCTTCCAGTTCCTCGCTGGCGAAATGCAAGATCTTCTTGCGCACGTCCTGCGCTGCGGCGTTGATGGCGTTGCCCGCTACCACCGCTCCGCGGCTGGCAAACGTCCCAGCGCCCCAGTAGAATTGGTCGGTATCGCCGGTCACCACCTCCACGTCGCTCACGTCCACGCCCACCTGCTCGGCCACAATCTGGGCAAAGCTAGTGTGGTGGCCCTGTCCCTGCGTGCCCACGCCGGTAACCAGCGAGACCTTGCCGCTGGCCTGCACCTGCACTCGCGCGCCTTCATAGGGTCCAATGCCCGTGCCTTCCACGTAGGCCACCACGCCGATGCCCACGCACCGGCCCTCGGCGCGCAGGCGCGGCTGAACCTCGTCCAGAAACTCCCGATAGCCGATCATCTCCAGTGCCTTGTCCAGCACCGGCTCATAGTTGCCGCTGTCATAAACCAACGGGGCAAAGTCCTGGTAAATGATTTCGTTATCGTACGGAAAGGCGTCAGGCGCAATGAAGTTGCGGCGGCGAATCTCAACACGGTCCAGCCCCATCTGCTGCGCCGCCAGGTCCAGCAGGCGCTCGATGACGAAGACGCCGTGCTGGCGACCCGCGCCGCGATAAGGGGTGACGATGGGCTTATTGGTGAAAAGCGCTCTGAACTCTGAGTAGTAGTTCGGAATGTGATAAGGGCCGAGCAACGTGCACTGGCTGTTGATGGGCACCGTCAGGCCGTAGGGCATATAGGCGCCGCCATCATGCAAGAAGGTATCTTTGACGCCCAAAATGCGACCGTCGGCGTCCAGGGCAATTTCCGCCTCGTGCACCTGCCCCCGCTCCTGCGTGGTGGCCACGAAATTTTCGGAGCGATCCTCGATCCACTTAATAGGACGGTTTAGCTGCATAGAAGCCCAGGGCGTCAACACTTCTTCCGGGTAAAACATCATGATCTTGGGGCCAAAGCCGCCGCCGATGAAGGGGGCAATGACGCGCACCTGGTTCTCGGAGAGGTCCAGCATCCCTGCCAGCCCATTGCGAATGGGAATGGGCGCCTGCGTCGTATCCCACACGGTCAGTTTCTGCGCCTTGCGATCCCAGTCGGCCACAATGCCGCGGTTCTCCATCGCTGCCGCCGTGCCTCGGTCGTAGTCAAAGCGGCGACGGATGACGACGTCGGCCCTGGCTCGCGCTTCTTCGTAATCGCCTTTGGTCTGCACAACGTGCGCGCCCACGTTATTGGGCACATCCTCGTGCACCAGCGGCGCCCCGTCCGCCACAGCCTCCTCCAGATCGACAACTGCATCCAGCGCTTCATAATCGACCAGCACGTCATTGGCCGCATCTTCGGCCACGTAGCGGCTCTCGGCGACCACCATTGCCACGATCTCCCCCACGTGTCGCACCTTACCCCGCGCCAGGGGTACCTGCGTGCGCTCGTGAAAGACGATGTCCTCAATGGGCGGCGGCGAAACCAGTAGCGGACCCGGCTGCCAGTAATCACCCAGATCATCGGCCGTATATACGGCGACGACCCCCTCCCGCTCCAGCGCCTGGCTTACGTCAATGTCGCCCAGCCGCGCGTGAGCGTAAGGGCTGCGCACAAAGGCCACATGCAGCATGTCCGGCAAGTGGACATCGTCTACAAACAACGCCCGCCCCGTCAGCAACCGCGGGTCCTCATTGCGCTTAATGCGCTCTCCGAAGTATTTCTTATCTCTCATAGGTAGGTCCTGCGCACTTTTTCGCCACGAATTGCACGAATTATACGAATTACTTCTGTTAGTTTACGACCCTTTTGTGCTGAAGGGAGCTGCCGCCGAAGTTGAGGACAAGACCCAGGCGAAACCCGGTCGCCGTTAAGTAATGGCGGGTCTGCGCCATGTGCCGCCGGTGGATTTTCTTCACGGCCTTCAATTCAAGAATAATCTTGTCGTCGACAACGATGTCCGCCTCATAATTACCAACTACCACTCCTTTATATCGAACCGTCAATAGTTTGGCGGCCTCATAAGTAATTCCACGACACCCCAATTCATGACAGAGCGCCGCCTGATATACACTCTCTAGAAAACCGGAGCCCAAAGTCCCATGGACCTCCATCGCCGCGCCCACAACTGCATACGAAAGCTGTCGATGAACAATCTCAACCACGTACCACCCCACAAAATATACTCAAAAATTCGTCCAATTCGTGTAATTCGTGGCGAAAATCCTCTTACTCAGGGAACGCCACGAATCTTCCCCACATCGACGCCAGTTCCATCCCCTTCTGCACAAAACCCGCGATGAAGTACCGGCCGCTGTCTGCCTGGGCAATCTCCTTGCCCAGATTCTCTGCGTGGACAATGCCCTTAGGAAAGAGGTTCAGGTGCATGTCCTGGTAGTACTTGTCCAGCGGGTACATCTCATCCCAATCCTTGCCGTACTGTTCAATCAGCTTGCGGTTCGCATCCTCGAACGTCTTGGGATGCCATTGGCGCTGGATAGTGTTCATGGGATGTTCCATGGCCACACAGTCCACGCCCAGCCATTTGATCTGCTTTTCCACGCACCAGTCGGCAAAATCAGGCGAAGGGCCCGGATGTTTGATCATGTAGCGAAATTCGTCGGAGGCCGAGCTGTTCCATCCATACCGGTACCAGCCCGTCTTAATAATCAGGATATCGCCGGGCTGCACCTCAACG
>DATHSI010000227.1:0-42078 GCA_035464315.1 Candidatus Sulfomarinibacteraceae bacterium | reverse complement strand
CGTCAGGGCAGCCAGGGCATTCAGTAACTGCCCCAACACCAGCAACAGGGTGGGCATCGCCGCAGCGCCAAGCAGAAGCAACCCCGCCGAGAGCGTGTGAAACCCGAAATGGTAAGGGAATCGCTCGACGGGCAAATACGGAAAGTAGTCGCGCACAATCTGCCCATCCCCGGCCATCACCTGCGTAATCAAGGCGTGCCGGGTTGAATCAACCCACGGGGGAAAGGAAAGATCGCGAACCGCCAGCAGGCGAAGGGTCACAGCCAGCAACAGCAACAAAGCAAGCGGAAGGTGTGCGTGCAGGACTCGCTTGCCGGCCCTCCCTTTCCTTCGCCGCCACAGGACCAGGATCGCCAGCCAACCGGCGACCAGCACCATGGCGAGCGACCAACCTCTCCAGCGCCCGCCGGCGACGGTCAGCCAGTACCACAGCAGAGGCCAGGCGCCAAGACCCGCGCCCAGGGCCATGCCCCACCAGGCAGCGGCATCCCAGGCCTGCTCGTCCCGCTTCAGCAGCAAGAGAAGCAACGTCCCCGGCATCAGTATCAGCGCCAGCGCCAACAGCAGCAACCCAGCCCCTTGCCATAGTCCAGCAGCTGCGATGCGCACCGCGTCCGCCGGCAAAAGCCGGTAGCGGGTAACCAGGCGCAGATCCTGTGCAGAGGCGTCAGCGCCTGTCAACGCGCCGCCGGCATACACATCCGCGTCATAGCCCCAGAAGGAAAAGGACGGTTCGTTGCGGCCTTCCAGAGACAGCGTATAGCGTTCCCCGGCCGACGCGCGTTGCGGCGCAAAACGCAGGGTAAGCGTTTGATTGTGCCGCAAGGACGTTGCCTGCCACGTCTCCTCGGCCACCAGCCGTCCGGCCCCATCGTGAAGGCGTACAACCACCTGCCCTCCTCTTTCCTCGGACAACCGCGCCAGGAGCAATTCGACCGCCGTGAGACCGTTGCGCTCTGCCCGAAACTCTTGAACGAAGGTCCTGCCGGGGGACAGCGGTGCGAGCGCAACGTTCAAGCGCGTCTGCTCCACATCTACGCTCTCTATCGCTGCGGGCCACCCGCGTACTGCGGCGAAAAGGAAGAAGGACACGATGCCCAGAAGAAAAAGGCCAATCTGCCATTTCCAGATCCCGTCCTGTGGATCGTTCTTAGTAAGAAAGAGTGACATATAGCGCCGCTATAATGACTCCTGCATCAGGATTAAGAGAGGAGAAAATTACCAATTACATGACCATTTTGCATTATACTTGTCGAGGAACGACGTTACCATACAATAGCGAAGGCATTGCTATCGCGATGCTCTTTTTTTTGAAAAATAGCGAATCATAACAATCGTGTGACAGGGCAGCGAGCTCATCCCCCTGGCAATCATTGACCCAGGGAGCCACGCGCAATTGGAGGAGTACATGAACAAAGTCAAGGAGGCAAGCAAACTTGTCGCCCCTTACGGCGACCACCTGGTCGAATTGGTGGTCCCGCCGGAGGCCGTCGAAGAACGCAAAGCATACGCCAACGAATTGCCATCGATTCAGCTCTCGCGGCGCAGCACGTGCGACCTGGAACTGTTGGCCGTGGGAGGCTTTTCCCCGTTGGACCGCTTCATGGGCCGGGCAGATTACCAGCGCGTGCTGAACGAAATGCGCCTGGAGAGCGGGCGCCTGTTCCCCATGCCCATCACCCTCTCCATTGATGAGGAGGACGACGTCAAACTGGACCGGGAAATCGCCCTGCGCGATGAGAAGAACGATGTCCTGGCCATCATGACCGTCGAGGAAATCTACGAGTGGGATCTGGAAGAAGAAGCGCGGAAGGTATTCGGCAAGCACGATTTGCGCCACCCGCTAATCGCCGAGATGCACCGTTGGGGCAAATACAATATTTCCGGCAAACTCGAAGTGATCCAGACGCCAAAACATTATGACTTCATCGATCTGCGGCTGACGCCGCGCCAGACCCGGCAGCGGCTGGAGTCGTTCGGTCACACCAACGTCGTCGCCTTCCAGACGCGCAACCCACTGCACCGCGTGCACGAGGAATTGACAAAACGAGCGTCGCAAGAAGTTGACGGCGTGCTCCTGCTGCACCCATCGGTGGGCATGACCAAGCCGGGCGACGTGGACCACTACACACGCGTGCGCACCTACAAGGCATTGGCCAGCCGCTACTACGATCCTGACCGCGTGCTGGTAGGGTTGCTGCCCCTGGCCATGCGCATGGGCGGCCCGCGCGAAGCGTTGTGGCACGCCATTATTCGCCGTAACTATGGCGCCAACCATTTCATTGTGGGCCGCGACCACGCCGGCCCCGGCGATGACTCCGAAGGCAACCCCTTCTACGGGCCATACGAAGCACAGAATCTGTGTGAAGAGTATAGCAACGAGATCGGCGTCAAGGTGGTGCCCTTCCGCATGCTGGTCTACCTGCCGGACGAAGAACGGTACGAGGAGATTACCAAGGTGCCGGACAAAGCGCGCACCGCTTCCATATCCGGCACCCAGGTCCGCGAGGAGTATCTTCAAAACGGCCGGCCACTGCCGCAGTGGTTCACGCGCCCCGAGGTGGCTCAGATTCTGGCCGAGACCCACCCGCCCCGCTACAAACAGGGCGTCTGCGTGTGGTTTACAGGGCTGACCAACGCCGGTAAGTCCACCACAGCATCGATCCTCACCACACTGCTGCAGGAGCACGGGCGACAAATTACGCTGCTGGACGGTGACGCCGTGCGCACCCACTTCTCGGAAGGGCTCGGCTTCAGCAAAGAGGACCGCGACGACAACGTGCGGCGCATGGGCTTTGTGGCCTCAGAAATCGTGCGCCACGGCGGGCTGGTCATCTGCGCCGCCGTCAGCCCCTACCGCGCCACGCGTAACGACGTGCGCAACACCGTGGGCAAGGACCATTACGTGGAAGTGTTCGTGGACACGCCCATTGAAGTGTGCGAGCAGCGAGACACCAAGGGCCTCTACGCTAAGGCGCGGCGCGGCGAGATCACGGGCTTCACCGGTGTTGACGACCCTTACGAGCCCCCGCTCCATCCGGAGATCAAACTGGATACCGTTTTATACAGCGCCGAGGAAAACGCACGCCGCATTCTGGATTACCTGGTCCGCCGCGGCTACGTGCGGCCTGACCAGATTACCCTGAATAACGGCGCGAATTGATTAGAAAGAGCATAGGATCATGAACGACAATCACACACACCCGGGCTTTGTTGTATGGATGACGGGCCTCTCCGGCGCCGGCAAGACGACTATTGCCCTCATTCTGGTAGAAGAACTTAAGAAGCGCGGGCTCAAAGTGGAGCGCCTCGACGGCGACGTGGTCCGCGAGAGCCTGACGCGCGATCTCGGGTTCACCAAGGAAGACCGCGATAAGAACATCGAGCGCGTGACCTTCGTGGCCAAATTGCTCTCGCGCAACGGCATCGCCTGCATTTGCTCCTTCATCTCGCCTTATCAGGCGGTGCGCGACAAAGTGCGCGAGGAAACCACTAACTTCATCGAAGTCTTTGTCGACGCCCCTCTGGAAGTAGTAAAAGAGCGTGACGTAAAAGGGCTATACGAGAAAGCCATCGCCGGCGAAATCGAAAACTTCACCGGCATTTCCGACCCCTTCGAAGCGCCCGTGCGCCCCGACATCCACGTGCGCACCGACCGCCAGACACCGCAAGAAAGCGCGCAACAAATATTGCATTATCTGGAGCAACAGCAGTTGATTCCACAGGGGAGATTGGAAATCGGTTGACTGGAGATTGGTTGATTCGAGGTTGGAGAGCGTAAGTTTCCCAATCTCCGATCTCTGATCTCCAATCTCTGATCTCCAATCTCTAGTCCCCCCATGACCATCCAGCAAGCCCTCGCCTGGGCCCGCCGCCAGTTGCAGGCGTCGCCCACCGCCGCAGGGGATGCACGGCTGTTACTGCAATATGTGATGGGCGTGGCGCACAGCTATCTGGCGGCTCACCCCCAGCAGCGGTTACAGGACGATGAGGAAACTGCCTTTCGCGCTCTGGTGGCGCGCGCGGTAAAGCGGGAGCCAATCCCCTATATCACCGGCGAAGCCCCCTTCTACGGACTGACCTTCAAGGTGACGCCGGACGTACTTATCCCGCGTCCGGAAACGGAGCTCCTGGTAGAGCACACAATCGCCTGGGCCGAGGAACACGAGGCGCAGTATATCGTGGATGTGGGCGCCGGCAGTGGTTGCATCGCCGTGACCCTGGCGCGCCACTTGCCGCAGGCCACGATCCTGGCCATCGACGTCTCGGCGGCGGCGCTGACCGTGGCGCGAGAGAACGCCACGCGCCACGGCGTCGCCGGCCAAAGCGGGGAGAAAGGCCGGGTCACGTTCGTGCAGGGGTCGTTGCTCGAACCGCTGGCACAGAGGCCCGATCTGATCGTTGCTAACCTGCCCTACATTACAGATGAGGAGTGGACGGCAATCGACGATGGGGTAAAATGGTACGAACCCGCCGGGGCGCTGCGTGGTGGACCGGATGGCCTCGACTTCATTCGCCGTCTGCTGCACCAGGCTCGTTCCCGGCTTGAACCGGGCGGCGCCATTTTTCTGGAAATTGGCTGGCGCCAGGGCCCGGCCGCCCGGGATTTGGCGCAATCTGTATTCCCCGCCGCCCGAGTCACTGTGATACCCGATTACGGCGGGCACGACCGCATAATCACCATTAGAACCTGACGGAATGAAGACAGAGGTCATACCAGCCGCCGCCTACGGCGCACTGGAAAATGTGGCGGCCTTGTTAAAAGCGGGCCAACTGGTTGTCTTTCCCACCGACACCCTCTACGGTGTCGGGGTCAGCGCCTTTGAGGAGACGGCTATCAAAAGATTATACGAGGTGAAGGAACGGCCCCTGAGCAAGGGAATCCCCATCCTGCTGGGAGACACCGACGACGTGGACAAAGTCGCCCGTTCCTTCCCCACCATAGCCCGCTCTCTCATGGAGCGTTTTTGGCCCGGCGCGCTGACCATCATCGTGCCCCGCCGGCCCGACCTGCCCCCCAGCCTGTCTCCCAACGAGAATATCGCTTTGCGTATACCGGATAGCGAAGTCGCGCGAGCCATCATTCGCCACGCCGGCGGCGCCGTGGCCACCACCAGCGCCAACCGCTCCGGCGAAGCGCCGGCGCGTAACGCTCAGGAAGCGCTGTCTGCCCTGGGCGGGCTCGTGGCGGCCATTGTGGACGGCGGGCCGGTTGCGCACGGCGTGCCCTCCACTATCGTTGATTGCACCACAACGCCGCCCCGCATTCTGCGCCGCGGACCGCTGTCGGCAGCCGACCTGTCCCTGGACCGAGCATGAGTGGAATTTTTCTCCCCGTCCTTCTGACGGCACTGGCTTTTCTCGCCGCCCTGATCGCATACCGCGATATCCGCCGCGGCGGCGCGCGATTCTACACCCTGGAGCGCGAGGCGATTTTGCGCCGCGCCAGCTTCACCCTGATTGCCGCGGCCCTCCTTTTTCTGGGCGCCATTGGCCTCCTGCTCTACGAGCGGCAACAAAATCTGCAGGAACTGGCGGTGCAGGCCGGCGAGGAGATCGAAGGCGTTCCCACGCCTACAGCCACGCTGTCCAGCCTTCCGCCGACCGAGACGCCCACGGCAACACCCGATCCCGACGCGCCGACCATCACGCCCACCCCGCGCGTTTGTCGCGCCATCGTGCGCGGTACAGGTGAAAGTGGCCTGAACCTGCGTGAGGAACCGGGAGGCGCCGAACTGCAGGTTCTACAGGAAGAGGAGATTGTGTCGCTGCTCGAAGAACCCTCGGTGGAATCCGGCGGGGTGACGTGGGTGCGGGTGCGCGCCGCCATCACGCGCACCGAAGGGTGGGTGGCGCTCGATTTCCTGGTCATTGAAGACGATACCTGTCTGGACCTGATTCAATAGAGCACCCGCCGCAATCGTCGCACGAAACAGATTATGCTCATTGGCATAGATGCCAGCCGGGCAACCAGAACCCAACGTACAGGCACCGAAGCATACGCCTACCACCTTTTGCGCGAGCTCATCCCGCTGGCGGAGAAGCGTGGGCGCCAGATCCGCCTCTATTTCGAGAGCCAACCTCCCCCTGATTTTTTGCCGCGCGGCTCGCGGGCCGAAAGCGTGATCATGCCCTGGCCGCGCCTGTGGACCCACATCCGTCTGGGCTGGGAGCTGCGGCAGCGTCCACCGGACCTCTTCTTCACACCGGCGCATGTAATTCCCGTCACTTACGATGGGGCGGCGGCGGCTACGATCCACGATCTCGGCTACCGCTATTTTCCAGAGGCGCACACACGATTCCAGGTCGCCTATCTCAACTGGAGCACGCGGCACAACGCGCGCCGCAGCCGGCGGGTGCTGGCCGATTCACAGGCCACCAGAGATGATCTGGCGCGGCTCTACGGTACCCCACTGGAGAAAATTACCGTTGTCTACCCTGGCGTAGATCCGGACCTGCAGCCCGTGCGCGAGGAGACAGCCCTTGCTGCCGCGCTCGACCATTACGCAATAGAGAGGCCATATTTTCTATACCTGGGCACGCTACAGCCGCGCAAAAACCTCGTGCGCCTGCTGGACGCCTTCGCCGACAGCGGCGCGCCCCAGCAACTGGTGCTGGCGGGCAAGCCCGGCTGGCTGGCCCAGCCCATCCTGTCCCACATCGAAACGCTGCCGCCCGCCGTGGCCTCGCGCGTGCGCCTGACCGGATACGTTGCCGCCGAAGACAAAGCCGCGCTTCTCAGCGGCGCCACGGCCCTGCTTTTCCCCTCTCTCTACGAAGGGTTCGGCTTCCCCGTCCTGGAAGCACAGGCCTGTGCTACAGCAGTCCTGTGCGCCGACAACAGCTCGCTGCCCGAAGTAGCCGGGGATGCCGCGCTGCTGGTAGACGCCCGCGACACGGCAGCAATCGCCGGCGGAATTCGCCGCCTGGCAGAGGATGGCACGTTGCGGCAGGAACTAGTAACAGCCGGCCTGGACAACGTGCAGCGCTTCACCTGGAAAAACGCGGCGCGCGAGGCGCTGGCTGCCCTGGAAAGCGCCGCGGACGGCGCGAAGGTTGCAGACACATGAGCGACGTCTCTGGCGCTTCCCCCAGCCCGCTACCCATTCTGGACGTTCCCATCCATCCCGTGACCATGGACGAGACGCTGCGCCTTGCGCGCACCTTCATGCAGGAGCCGCGCCTGCACCAGATCGCCACGGTAAACCCTGAGTTTGTGATGACGGCGCAGCGCGACGCACACTTCTTGAAGGTGTTGCGCGAAGCCGATCTCTGCCTGCCGGACGGCATAGGTCTGCTCTACGCAGCGCGACGCTACGGGCAGCGTCTGCCGGAACGCGTACCGGGGTCTGAGCTAGTTTACCATCTGGCGCAGCTAGCGGCGCAGGAGGGCTGGCCCCTGTACCTGTTGGGAGCGGCGCCCGGCGTGGCCCAGGAGGCGGGCGAGATATTTCGCGCGCGCTATGCAGGGCTGACGATTGCCGGCGCGTACGCCGGCTCGCCGAACCCCGCCGAGAACGACGAAATCGTGTCGCGCATCAACAACAGCGGCGCCCGCGTGCTCTACGTGGCCTACGGCGCGCCACGGCAAGACAAGTGGATTGCGCGCAACCGCCACGCGCTGACGGACGTGCGCCTGGCTCTGGGCGTGGGCGGCGCTCTCGACTTCGTCACGGGCCGCGCCATCCGCGCGCCGCGTGGCTGGCAACGCCTGGGGCTGGAATGGCTACACCGCCTGCTGCACGAACCCTGGCGCTGGCGTCGCATGCTGGCCCTGCCCCATTTTGCCCTGCGCGTCCTGCTCAACCGCCCCGGCTGAACAAACTCCAACCCTGGCTAAGCAACGGTCAGGCCCGGCCAAACGAAGTTCAATCCTGACTAAGCAGCGGTCAGGCCCGGCCAAACTTCGTTTGGCCCCAGCCGAGCGAAGCTTGGCCCCAGCCGAGCAGAGCTCGGCCGCTTGCCACCAATGCCCTACGCCCATAAAATCCGCGAGGCAAAGGAGAATCTATGCGAGTTTTAATTACCGGTTCCAGCGGGCAGATCGGGACCAACCTGGCCCTGAGCCTGCTCCGCGATGGACATTACGTATTTGGCATCGACATCCGTCTCAACCCCTGGACGGACGAATTCGAAACGCTGTTGCAGGACTTGAGCGCGCCCTATCACAGCTTCGAGGGCGGCATCGGCCACGTGCAATATCCGGAAGATCTGGACGTCGTGGTGCACTTTGCGGCTCACGCCAAGGTGCACGAGTTGGTCGAAGAGCCCGACCGCGCTCTGCAAAATATCACCATGACCTACAACGTGCTCGAGTTCTGCCGCCAGAACGCTCTGCCCCTCATCTTCAGCAGCTCGCGCGAGGTGTACGGTGATATCCACCGCTACATCACCGAGGAATCGTACGCCGACTTCGCCTTTACGGAGAGTCCCTACTCCGCGAGCAAAATCTCCGGGGAGGCCCTGATCTACGCCTACGCCCAATGTTACGGGTTGCGCTATCTGGTTTTCCGCTTCAGCAACGTCTACGGGCGTTACGATAACGACCTGGAGCGCATGGAGCGCGTGATCCCCCTCTTTATCCGTAAAATCGACCGCGGCGAACCGATCACAATTTACGGCGAAGACAAAGTACTCGATTTCACCTACGTCGACGACTGCATCGCGGGCGTGCGTGCGGGCATTGACCTGCTGGCTTCCGGCGACGAGGCCAACCACACCATCAACCTGGCTTATGGACAGGGCAACAGCCTGGTGACCATGGCCCGTTACGTAGGCCAGGCCCTGGGCGTGGAGCCCGAGATGTCCATCGAACCCTCTCGTGTGGGCGAAGTCACCCATTACGTGGCCAACATCGGCAAGGCGCGCGCGCTCCTCGGCTACGAGCCGGCAACGCCTCTGCGTGAAGGCATTCATAAAGCGGTCTCCTGGTGCACGGAGTGGTGGGAAAAAGAGCAAGTATGATGGCGCAAGCATGATGGAGCAAGCATGATCGTAGCAACAAACAGCCAGCAGGCGGGCGCGTTGCGGTTGGCGCCGTGATCTACGTAGATGTGTCGGCAGCCGTTCACAGCCGGGCCGGCCTTGGCCGCTACAGCGAGCGACTGGCGCAGGCTTTGCGCGCGCAGCGAGCGGAGGAGATCGCTCTTTTCTATAATAGAGGGGCCGACGGTGTCCTGCCCACCTCGTTGGCCTCGGCTCCCCGCCGCAGCATAAAGCTGGGCTACAAACCGTGGCGCATGCTGGTGTTGCTGGGCCACCTCAGCCGGAAGGGTTTCAACCGCCTGGTGCCGGACGCCACGCTGTTCCACAGCACGGAGCATCTGCTCTTGCCCCTGCGCGGCGTGCCCACCGTCCTCACGGTGCACGACCTGATTTTCAAGCTCTTTCCCGCCTACCACAAAAAGTTAAATTATTGGTTTCTGAACGCAGCCATGCCCATTTTCTGCCGGCGCGCCGCAGCCATCGTGGCCGTTTCGCAGGCCACACGACAGGATATCATCACGCATTACGCGGTCGATCCGGCTAAGATACACGTCGTTCACGAAGCAGCGGCCGATCATTTCCGCCCACCGGAGGCGCGAGACGTGCAACGCGTGCGGGCACAGTACGATCTGCCCCCGCAGTTCCTGATTCACCTGGGCACCATCGAACCGCGCAAGAACCTGAGTCGCCTACTGGACGCGCTGCTCATCGTGCGCCGCGACTACCCCGACCTGCACCTGGTCCTGGCAGGCAGCAAGGGCTGGCTCTACGACGATTTCTTCGCGCGCATCGAAGAGCTGGGCCTACAGGATGCGGTTGTGCCGTTGGGCTGGGTGGCGGACGACGATTTACCCGCCGTCATTGCCGCCGCCGACCTCGCCGTGCAGCCCAGCCTCTACGAAGGCTTCGGCCTGCCGCTCCTGGAGCATATGGCCTGTGGCCAGGTCGTCGCCGCCAGCAACAGCAGCTCGCACCCTGAAGTGGGCGGCGACGCAGCGGCCTACTTCGATCCCACCAGCACCGAGGAAATGGCGAACGTGATTCGCCGCCTGCTGCAGGACAGCGACGACTACCATCAACGCCGGCATCTAGGCCTGGAACAGGCCGCCCGTTTCAGCTGGGCGCGCGCGGCGCAGGAAACGCTGAGAATCTATGACGCAATCAGGAAGTAAGGGCATGGTGATTGGAGAGCGGAGAGCGGAGAGCGGAGAGCGGCGAGCGGCGAGGCGTGCCAGTAATCTCCAATCTCCAATCTCTAATCCCCAATCTCTAATCTCCAATCTCCAGCCCCTACTCCTCCTCGCCCTTCCCCTCCTCTATCTCCTCACCCTCGCCCGCTCCCTCGTCCTCGGCGATCCGACCGAGTATACGCTGGTGGCCAACGTGCTGGGCATCGCCCATCCGCCAGGGTATGCCTTCATCACCCTCGCCGGCAAACTGTTCCAGACGTTGATTCCCTTGGGCGACATTCCGTGGCGCATGCACCTGCTGTCGGCAACCAGCGCCACGGTTGCCGCCATTTTCATATACGGAATGATCCGCGCCGTCGCCGGGCGTGAGCCAGACCGATTCCCGGCGGGGTGGGCGGCCCTATTCGGCGCGCTGTCCGTGGGCCTGGCAACCGACGTGTGGCAACACGCCATTCACGCCAACCCGCACATCATCACGGCCACTTTCCTCATGGCCAACCTCTACCTCCTGACGCGCTGGGGACTCTCCCACGCCGGAGACGCCGGCAAGTTGACCGATGAGGGGGACGACCGCTGGCTGTACATCTTCGCTCTCTCCGCCGGGCTGGGCATCACGCACCATCCACTGACCGTCTTCGGCTTCCCCGCCTATGGCCTGTTCATCCTTACCGTGCGCCCCGGCATTTGGCGTCAGGGACGTACCATCGTCAGGACATTGCTGATGGCGCTGCTGGGGTTAAGCGTGTGGCTCTACTTCCCTCTGCGCAGCGCGATGGAGCCGGTGTTCGGGCCGCACAACATGAACACGCTACAGGGCTTTCTGGACCACGTTCTGGCCCGCGGGCTGACGGAGAGCCTGCCCTTCTACAGCCTGGCCGAACAGCCTTTGCGCACCCTCGTTTTCTGGACGCTGATGCGGCTGCAGTACGCGTTGCCCACCATCCTGCTGGCGCCGCTGGGCTTGCTGTGGCTGTGGCGCGCCGGCCCGCTGCGCCGGCGGCTGGCGCTGCTCTACGGTGTGGCCTTCCTGGCCAACTACGCGTTCGTCATCAGCCTGCGCGCGCAGGACATCATGGCCTACCTGCTGGGACCCTTCATGCTCTGGGGCATGCTCTCCGGCCTGGGGCTGCTGGCCGTCGTACACGCCGCGCCAAGCTGGATTTTATCCAGCCGCTGGACGCAGTCCGGCCGGTGGGCACAATCCACCGCGCGCGTCGCAGCCTTGCTCGTCGCCGTCTTCTTTTTGCTGGGACCCGTGCAACAGGCCGCGCGCAACCTGCCGCACATTTCGTTGCGCGACTACGACGAGGGACGCGGCTATGTGGAAGCGGTTTTCGACTACTTTGAGGGCCGCGCCGAGCGCGCCGTGCTGCTGCACGACTGGGAGCACATGACGCCCATGTGGTACGAGCGCTTTGTAAACGAGCGCTGGCCCGATCCCACCGACGTGCGCCCCGAATTCGTCTCCACACAACAACCGTGGGTGGAAAGCGTCTACGCTTACCTGGGCGGCGGCCCCGTCTACCTTAACGGCTACCGCAGCGAGATTGTCGCCGCCGGTTTCCGGCTGCGACCGCGCGGACCGTTCTACGAGGTGGTGGAACCGGGCGAGGAATCCATCCCGCCGGAGCTGGACGAGCTTGCGGTCTCGGCGGGGGAGATCGAGGTCGTTGGTTACGGGCTGCCCCGGCGCGAGGTAACGGCGGGCGACTTCGTGCCCCTCGTCCTGGCCATGCGTGCACCACAAACGCCGGAGGAGTACTACGTGCCCTCGCTCGCGCTGGGCGGCGTGCCGTCTGGAGGCGATAAGCAGGCCATTGAATACACTTACACGACGGACCACCACCTCCTGACGCCGCTGTGGGAACCGGAAGAGGTAATTGTAGAACGTTTCGACTTCGCACTGCCCCACGATTTGCCCGCGGGCAGCTACCCGCTGTCGTTGGCTCTCAAGAACCTGAGCCAGGACGAGCTTCTGCCGCTGGACGTGGAACTGGGGCCGCTAGAGGTCCGGGCGCAGCCGCGCCCGCCGCACACAGACGAGCTCCTGGCCAACTTCCGCCAGCGTGTGGGGTTGTCTATGGCCTGGGCCCAGAGCGGTCTATCGCTGCGCCGCGGCCCGTGGCAGACGCCGCTGACGGTGCAGAACGGCGACACAATCAATCTGTTCTTGCAGTGGCGTAGTCTGGCGCAGGCTGAGGAAAGCTATACTGTCTTCGTGCACCTCATCGACGCCGCCAACCGCTCCTATCAAGAGCTGGATTACACGCCCCTGGGCGGCGCCGCCCCCACCCACCTGTGGATTCCCAAGTGGCTCCCCGGCCAACGCCTGTGGGACCCCTATCGCCTGACGATCAGGGACGACCTCCCACCGGGCGATTACTTCATCGAAGTCGGTCTCTACGAAATGACCAGCGGTCGCCGCCTGCACCTGGCCGACGCGCAGGGCAACCTGGTTGGGGATCGGTACATATTGGGACCGGTGGTTGTGAGAGAATAGGGATTGGAGATCGGAGATTGGAGATCGGAGACTGGAGATTGGAGAATCTTTGCCGCCGATGGACGCCGATAGACGCTGATGAAAGATCTCAAATTATCTGCGTTTATCGGCTTGGCGCTATGGCGCCATCCGCAACCAATCTCCAGTCAACCAATCTCCAATCTCTCCTATTCCCCCGGCCCATACTTGCGCCGCACTTCCTTCGTCACCTCACCGACATCCTCGCCTACGGCGTAGAGGTAGCGCCGGGCGGATTCCTCACTGACGTAGCTGAAGTGCCTGGATAGAGCTCGCGCCGTGTCGTCGACGCCTTCGTCGCGCACGGAGCTGCGCAGCCACTGGCCGAAGGAACCATGCTCGTCGGCGATCTCCACCATGCGACCGGCATTCTTCACCACAGCGCGGATTTTGGCCCCATAGCGCACGATGCGTTCGTCCTCACTCAACCGTTCCACATCCTCTTCAGTGAAACTGGCCACGCCAGCCGGGTCGAACTCTTCAAAAGCGCTCAGGAAACCGTCCCACTTACTCTCCACCACCTGCCGGTTTAATCCGCCCATGAAGATGACCTTGGTCATCATCTCCAGGTAGCCGGCGTCATTCTCAGGTACTTCTCCAGGCTTGATGTTTAGCATCTCTGCCATCGAAATAGTGTCTCCTTTTTATGTTGGTTGCGAACGGGATCAGATAACAGCGCCCTCACCCGTCAGTCGTCACCGTTAGCGCAATCATTTCTACCATAAGAACACAGGAATCATAATATCAGCTTAGAAAGGCCACCAGGAAAGGATGAGGATGGCCACTGCCGTGATGGTCAGGTTATCCAGCCCCCAGATAGACACTGCTTCCACCACCGTCGTGCCCCCCATGATCGCCGCCGCGACTCCCAGCGCCGGCCCCGCGGCAATGTGAGGAGGACCGGGCATCAGCCACAGGGCCAGCCAGGTGAACAACAGGCCGGCAAAGAAAAAGCCGGCGGAACCCTGTAAGGTGCGCCTGTGACCCAGTATCGTATAACTGTGGCGGCCAAAGGCCCGTCCAATCACAGGCGCAATCCCGTCGCCCCACGTCAGGGGCATCAACGCCGCCACCATTAGCGGCGGCTCATCCCAAAACAGAACAGAGACGGCCGCGGCGGCCAGGGGAAAGTAAACGGTGCCCAGGTTGGAGCGGTCAGCGCTGGCCATGGAGGTGAAAAAGCCGTACCGCCAATCAAGCAAATTAAGGACAGCGAAAAAGAGGGCGGCGACGACGAAAGGCCAGGGCGAGCTGAAGAGAAAGGGCAGCGACCAGCTCATCATCCCCACCCCAATGTGAATGACCTTACGCGTGAAGCCGCTACCGTATCCGAAACGGCGGCGCAGTAATTCTGCCGCGCCGATGACGCTAAATACGTACAGGACAGCAATGAGAAAGCCGGTGACGTCATTCATGGGACGCGCCGCTCTTGCCAGGTGCTCTGGTCCTCAAACAATCAGATGATCGTAGAGCATATCCAGGCTCAGGTCGGGAACCACGGTGTGGTGCGTCTGCAGGGTCAGCCCTGCCGCGGCGGCCCCCAGGCGCATACACTCGATGGTCGGCAGGCCGTTAACCATACCAAAGACAATCGCCGCGGTAATGGCGTCGCCGGTGCCCGTGCTATCAACCATTTCACTGTATCGGGGCGGGATATAACCGTTCTCATCCGACGTGGCGTAAGCCAACCCAAAATCAGAGAGGGTGACGACGGCCTTGGACACGCCCTGGCGCACCAATTGCCGCGCTGCGTCCAGGCTGGCGTCTGCGTCATAGCCGAAGAAATCTACGCCACAGAGATGGGCCGCCTCCACCTCGTTGGGCACCACGAGGTCCAGCGCGTGCAGGTAGGGGCACAACTTATCCGCCAGCCGGGCCGAGGAAGGATCGGCAACGACCGGTACGTTGTTCTCCCGCGCCAGGCGCATAATCGTTTCCATAGCTGACGAGGAGAGGCTGCCGTCGTACATGACGAACTGGGCGTCGCGGAACAGGCGGCGACGGCGATAGAGAAACTGTCCCGTGAGGTGCTCAACCACGCGGGTGTCGTCCAGCGCCACAGACAGCGTGCCGTCTATTTCCAGAATGGCCATGTAAGAGCCGCTGGTCTGGCCCTGGGACACGTGCACGTGTTCCACATTCACGCCGGCTTCCGCCGTCTGGGCAATGAGTTGGGCGCCGATGTCGTCGTCCCCAATGGCTGACACCAGAACGACCTCTGCCCCCAGGCGAGCCAGGTTCTCGGCCACGTTGCGCGCCGTGCCCCCCCGCGCAGTGCGGATGCGGCCCGGATTAGAGGTTGCCGGCTCCAGACCGTCGGTCGGTTTGCCCTTAACGTCCAGCAACGTTGCCCCGATTACCAGAATGTGCTCAGCCATCTCTCCTCCGTCTTATGAGGTCTTCTCGTATTTAGGTACGCTTTGGGCATCTTTTATTCGCGAAGAAATTCTGTAAGCGTACTCAAAGGGGCAGGTGGTACACGGTCTGACACGGAAACGCCTGCCAGTCCCTTCAATCATACCGGATTTTGACTCAGGCGGTAGTGATTGTACCCTTCACTCGCAACTTCTTACGCTGGCAGCAATTATAGCGTGCTGCTATCATTCGTAGTGGACTTTCTTGCCAGTTTGGACAACAGCCACCATCTATACTAACGAAATAATCATCCGCACCTCGGAGAGGCTCGTCATGAATTCACGCACCCCACGTCTGACCGCATACCGTCCTGCCTTTGTGTTGCTTCTCAGCACCGTCGCGGCCCTGTGCGCAACCGTATTCCTGTTGATGTTGCTGGGGCCGGGCGCAGCGCAGGCGCAGTCCAGCATCCTCTACGTCGACGCCAACGCCGGCGGCGCCGGAGACGGCAGCAGTTGGGACAATGCCTACCCCACGCTACAGGATGCCCTGGCGGTCGCCGCCAGTGGCGACGAAATCTGGGTCGCCGCCAGCGTTTACTACCCAGACGAAGGCGCAGGCCAGACCAATGATGATCGCACGTCCACCTTTATGCTGCAGAACGGAGTCGCCATCTACGGCGGCTTTGACGGTACGGAGGCGCAACGGGAGGAGCGAGATTGGGAAAATAATATCACCGTGCTCAGCGGCGACATTGACCACGAGACGTTTCCCGACAGCACGGATGTCGACGGCGTAGTCAACGACGCAGAAGATATCAGCGGCGAGAATGCCTATCACGTGGTCACCAGTATAGACACCGACAGCAGCGCCGTGCTCGATGGGTTTATCATCACCGCGGGATCGGCCGACGGTTTAGTTTTCCCCGATGACGGAGGCGGCGGCCTGGCCGCCATTGGTTTTAGCGAAAACGTGCCGGCAGCGCAGAGTAATGCATTCGACGGCAACAGCAACCTCACCCTCCTAAACGTGGACTTCACCGGTGACTTGGCCCTGTAAGGCGGCGGTATGGCCGTCAGCTATACAGCTCCGGCGCTGGCCAACGTCTCGTTTAGCGGAAATGTGGCCGAATACGGCGGCAATAATATCGACACCGATCCGCTCTTCACGCGGGCGCCCGATTCCGGCGACGGCGACTGGACCACGCTGACGGACAATGACTACGGCGATCTGCGCCTGCAGCCCGGCTCCCCGGCCGTTGACGCCGGCGACAACGACGCCGATCTGGACGGCGCGGGCAGCGGCGCAGCCACCATCAGCGATGTAGGCAACGACCTGGCGGACCACCCGCGCATCGTCAACGCCTTGGTGGATATGGGCGCCTATGAGTTGCAGAGTGCGGAACTGGCCCTGGACAAGAGCGCCTCGCAGCGCCCGGTCGGGCTCCCCCCGCGCTGAGCCATCGCGGGCTGGTAGTGGCGGCCTTAGCTGCTAGGCGGCTGAAGCTGCCACTACCAACCTACCACTCAGTATCACCCGGTGAAAGGCGGGCATGGAGGGCGCGCAGACGCTCCAGCACATCCTCCCCCTCCTCTACATTGGGGGGAGGCGGTAAATCGTACATAGCGCCGTCCAATGCCTGCAGCAGGCGTCGGGCCACCTCGTCGCGAGACAGGCGAGCGCCGTCCTCGTACTGCGCCTCCTGAATGCTTTCCAAAACGGCGCGCAACATCATCACCTCGGCTTCCTTGCGCGCGCGCTCGACCAGGGTTGTTTGCACCTCGATCTCCTGTTCTTGAATGCGCTGCTCCTGCCAGTAAGAGCGCCAGTCGTTAAGGTGCTGAGTCAGGATTTCCTCGCGCACTCGCAAAGGGCCCAGATGCAGGGAAATCAACTCAATGCCATCGTCATGAAGGCTGGCGCGGCTGTCCCGCCTGATGTTTTGCAGCAGGTCGACGTGCAGCGCCTGCTTACGGCTCTCCGGATCGAAAAGCTCGATAAGAGGCGTTTCACTCAGCGCCTGGCGGAATTCACGGGCCACGACGGTCAGCGGGCGAGAGGACCATAACAGGGCCTGAGCGCGGCCCTTCAAACCGCTTTGCGGGTCAGGCACAAGCGCTTCATCGTACGCCGCCTGCGCCGCCGCTCGCCGTCCAAACAGGTACAGTTGTTCCTTGGTGGGCCGCGGGGCCTCGCCGTGGCCCCCATTGCTGCTGAGGTCGTCGCCAAAGTGGCGATCATCTCGATCAATGCGGAAAGTCACCGAGACGTCAACCGACACTGCAATGCCATCCCGCGTCATGGCCTGAATTTCGCCGTGGCGCTCCTGGGGACGCAGGTCCACGACCGCGTTCACATATTCAAAGGAACGCAATCTGTGCGCGCCCGGTCCCAGCACGCGGCAGAAGCGCCCATTATATTCGGTGATCGCGGCATCGCTGTTGCCCACAATGACGCGGCCCGGCCCGCCCACGCGCAGCAGCGTCTGTGTCTTGCGCATCTCGTCCAGGGTGTCACGCTGCAGGTGCAATCCGGGAGCCGGTGCGTCTCCCATGAACTGGCTGAGCAAGTAGGCGACGACCATAATGAACCACACGCCGCCCAATATCACCAGAAGAGCGTTGTAGAGGGCGCTGCCGCGCAAGGTGGAGGGGCCGACCACAGAAATGACGATGAGCAGTACGAAGAGAAAGGCAAACGGCGCCGTGATCAGGGTCAGCATCATCGTCGGGTGCAGACGCCGGGGGGACGCGGCCACCGAGCCGCCGCTCCTTTGCTGCTGCAGGCGATGCAGGAATCGCGCTGCCTCCGCCCTGGTCGGGAAATTGTAGAAGCTCTGTACAAATCCATTGCCCACGGCGTTAGCCAGCCACCAGCCGGCCACAAAGGGGATCAGTATGTGGCGCGCCGCCGCCCAGGAAGCGAATGTCGAAACATAGCTGACCAACCACGTAGGAATTACGCTTAGCAGCGGAAAGGCAGCCGCCTGCTCCTGCCACCAGAGCGGCGGTTGCGTCAGATCCACGTCTTGCAACCAGACGCCGACAACCATCCAATAGCTGAGAACAAAGAGGGCGATGGCCAGATATTGGCCAGGCATCGGCTGTGGACGCGCGGGCTCACACGCCGGTCTTTCTGCTGCGTGCTCTACGCGCGCCGTAGCTTGATCAGCGCCGCTCATCGGGCATCCTCCGGTCCCGGTAGATCTTTCAGCCACAGGGTGGCATCCTCAAGCGCCTCGCGATTGTGTTGCGGCAGGACATGGCGCTCGCCGTCGGCGACCAGATCCTCTATCAAGGCGGTTACGTTATTCAGAACAGCATTACACAGGGCCCGTCGTTCTGCGCGCTCCACGTCTTCAATGTCGCGCATGACGTGTTCCACGAGCCTGAGCATGGCGACGGCGCGCGCCCTATCGCTCTCGGGACTCGCTCCGCGGGCGGCGCTTTCTCGCGCCCGGCGTCGCTGCCAGGCGTCCTGCCAGCTCTCAATGCGCTCCTGCATTACATCTTCCGGCGGCTGCAGTCGGTCGACGCTCACCTCCAGGATTTCCACGGGGCATTCGTCAGCCTCGCTGCAGTCGAAAATCTGCAACAGTTCCTCATCGCGCAAGTTAGTGTGCACAGCGTGCGTAATGTTCTGGATTGGTGAAACCATGGCATCTTCGCCGTTGTCCGCCGCAACGGCATCTTCAGAGACATTGTCTGCTGGATTAAGCGTCTCATCGGGCGCCGGCAAGAACAGCTCATCCAGCCGGTATGTGGATAACTCGGCCACCAACAAGGCAGCGGCGCGGGGATGGATGCGCTCATTCCAGGGAATTTCCGACGTGGGACCCATCCCGTCAGCATAAGTGAGTCGAAAGGCGGCGTCGCGGTCGAAGGGATAGGGGATGGCGCCCGGCGCAGGCGCGTCATTTCCGTCCCGCTCGCCCGGTTGTCGAATCCGGAAGGAAACCGTGATCGTGGCCTCCAGCTCAATGCCGTCGCGAGTCACAGCCTCCACCACCTGCTGCCGCTCCTGGCGGCGAAGATCCACAACTTCTTCGATGCGCTCCCCTTTTTGCAGGTGCACGTATCCTGGACCCGCGGCTCTAGAAAAGCGAACGCCTCGGCCCAGAACCAGGAAACGGTGACTCTCCAAAAAACCGGCCTCAAACTCGGCGAAGGAAGGGGGCAGATTGAAGGGAACCTGGCGCGCGGGCGCCCGCAGACGATTGCGCAGCCAGGTGGGCATGGCCAACACGCCAAAGTAGTAGAACAACATGTGCAGCCCCTCACGCCAACTTCGCTCCCTCTCGCGGTTCGAGGTTGAGCCGGCGCCGCTGTCCGCCTCGGGTGGCAGCACGTAGCGGGCGAGGATCAGCAGGCGCAGCACGAAGGCGATAGTCAGGGCGCTGACCCAGGCATAAGCGCCGGGCAGCCCCAAAGGACGGCCCTGGTTGCTGCGCAGGAAAAGAGCCGCAACCACGCTGAACAGGACGGCGATGGCTACGAGGGTAAGCAGATTGGGCTGCCACCCTGCCTGGGCGCCGCTGCCGCCCGGTTGCTCATCTCTGGTTCTGCGTTTGCGTCGTGCCAAGGCTGCCTACGCCCTCCACGTCTGCCTGCTGCCTTCTCCTGTTGCCACGCGACCAATAAATGATATAATATGTTCTTGCTGCACGGGCGGTTAGCTCAGTTGGTTAGAGCGCTACGTTGACATCGTAGAGGTCACAAGTTCGAGTCTTGTACCGCCCACTGGAGAGGCCGCATCAGCGGCCTCTTTTTTTATCCTAGAAGCGCCTAAATGTGGATGGGATCCCCCTCCACACCGTGCGCAGCCTCCATGATCACCTCGCTGAGCGTGGGGTGCGCGTGCACGTTGCGCGCAATTTCCTCTGCGGTCAGCTCGTTCATGCGCGCCAGCGTCAGCTCTGGCAGCAACTCGGTGACATCCGGGCCCACCATGTGCGCTCCCAGAATCTCACCGTAGCGAGCATCGGCCACAATCTTGATAAAACCGTCGCGCTCGCCCAGTCCCAGCGCTTTGCCGTTGGGCTGGAAGGGGAATTTGCCCACGTTGATCTCGTAGCCCTCTTCCTGGGCCTGTTCCTCTGTATAGCCAAAGCTGGCCACCTGGGGCTGGCAATATGTACAGCGCGGCAGCATCAGGTACTCCAGGCTGATCGTCGGATGCTCGGCAATCGTTTCCGCAGCGACCAGGCCCATGGCCGAACCAATGTGAGCCAGCATCAAATTCTCAGGCGCAACCAGATCGCCGACGGCATAAATGTTGGGAACGCTGGTGCGCATGCCCTCGTCCACGGCAATGCCGCCCCACTCATTTGTCTCCAGCTCGAGATCGCCGTTGAGGCCGATACTGTCTACGTTGGGTTGGAAGCCAATGGCCACCAGCACCTGGTCAACCTCCAGATCCTCACCATCTTTGATGCTCACCTTCACACCGTCGTCGGTGGTCTCCACACTTTCAACCATGCTATCCGTGTGGTAGGTGATGCCCAGCTTGCGGTAGGCCTTCTCCACAACCTGGCTGACTTCCGGATCTTCGTTGGGTAGGAGATGCGACATCATCTCAACGATGGTCACGTCCGTTCCATAATTGGCCCACACGTAGGCAAATTCCATACCGATGGGGCCCGCGCCGATGATCACGGCCTTCTCCGGCACGTCGTCCGACATGATTGCTTCCAGATAGGTCACAATCTTCTCGCCATCGACCTCCACGCCGGGAATCATGCGCGGCCGGGCGCCGGTGGCCAGGATGAGGTTGTCAAAGTTCAGCGTCTCCTCGCCGCCGTCGTTCAGAGCCACCTGCAAGCTATTGCGTCCCGTCAGCGAGCCGGCGCCTTCAAACACGTCGATTTCATTCTTCCTCATAAGGAAACCCACGCCTTTGACCAGCCGCTCGCTCACCTGCCGGCTGCGCGTGAAAGCCGCAGCATAATCCAGGTCCAGGTTTTCGAAGCTGAATCCGAACTCCTTGCCGCGGTGCTGCAGCGTGTGGGCCACCTCCGCATTTTTCAACAACGCTTTGGAGGGAATGCAGCCTACATTGAGACAAACACCTCCGAGGGCCTCTTTCTCCACAATAGCCGTTTTCAGGCCCAGCTGCGCCGCGCGGATGGCAGCGACGTAACCGGCCGGCCCTGCGCCAAGGACGATCGCTTGATATTGATTTGCCATAGCATTCTCCGTGTGTCGTATTGCCAGGTAAAACGATCCGCCGGATCGTTACTTACGGTTCCTTATTCTTGCCAGTATACCATTTCAGGATCTCCCACATTATAACGTGCAGATTGGAAAGTAGCGAAAGCGGCGCGGCTCATTAACACCTTGCGGCGAAAGCCGTTATAATCCCGCCAATGATGGGATTTCCAACATGGACTCTATGGGGCATGGGTCTCTCGGCCCTTGGCGCCCTGATATTTGTAACACTGGCCCTCATCGGACAATCACCTGGGCTCATGCGACGACTGGGTCTGGACGTTTATCGCCTTGATCTGCGGGTGCGGGCCTTTACAGGCTATGCTTTCGCCTGCCTGCTGCTGATCGCCGGCTTCTTCGTCGCCGGGGTGCCTCTGGGTGAGCCGCAGGTAGAACCGGTCGCCAGCGTAGATGATGAGACACCGGTGACGGTCGCCGGCGACGCCGTCCCGTCACCGGAGGAGGACCAGCCGGCGGCGCCTATGACCACCACTGTGGCTATCACGGGAACCGCCACAATTACGCGCCCCTCCTCGGGCGCCTTCGGTGGCGTGCCCACGCGCGAAGAACCCACGCTCGACGCGGAAAATGACGAGGTTGAGGGTAGCGAAGGCGAAGGCGTGGAGACAACGCCGGTAGCCACGCCGGACATTCCCACGCCAACGGATGAAGGCGAGCCTGGCGAGCCCACGGTGGAAGGAGAAGAAGCGGCGGCAGCCACAGCCACACCCACGCGCGTCACCACCGACACGCCAACCCCCACCTGGACGCCAAGCCCCACACCGACCCCCAGCCAGACGCCAACGTCAACCCCCACGCCGACCTTCACCCCCACCCCTACCCTGACGCCGACACCGGTGGAGGGAGAAACGGCCGTCGTCGACTCTGACGGCGCCAACATCTGGCTCTATCGATCACCGGGCGGCCAGGAACTGGAGCTGGTCAGCCACGGCCAGACGTTGCTCGTCTTATCGCGTCGAGCCAACCAGGGCGGTGCGCTATGGCGCGAGGTGCAGACGTTAGAGGGTGAAGCGGGCTGGATTGAAGAGCGTTTTCTGGATTACGGCGACGGGGGTTGAGCCACGGGCTGGCAACTTGCCGCCCGATGTTAACGATGGGCGGGCGCGTTCAACGACCATTATCACTCAGATAGCCTTCCAGCGCTTCAATCGTTGCCGGCAGCGTGTGGGGGGCCGCCGCCTGATTGACTGCCGTGTCCGGATCCTTCAGGCCGTGGCCCGTTAGCACGCAGACGGCCGTTTTGCCCTGCGGGTCGATGGCTCCCTGTTCTATCTGCTGCTTCAGGGCCGCCACGCCGGTCGCCGAGGCTGGCTCTACAAAAATACCCTCGACGCTGGCCAACAGCTTCCAGCTCTCCAGGATCGCCTCGTCGCTGACGGCGGTGACGATGCCGCCGGACTCGTCAAGCGCCTGCATCGCCTCGTGCCAGCGCGCCGGGTTGCCGATGCGAATGGCTGTAGCCACCGTCTCTGGCGAACGCACCACGCTGCCCTGCACCAGTGGCGCGGCCCCCGCAGCCTGACCGCCCAACAGGCGCGGCTTCCCCTGCTCATACTCCTTGTAACCCATCCAGTACGCAGTGATGTTGCCCGCGTTGCCCACGGGCAGGCAGTGCCAATCTGGAGCGCGTCCCCCTAACTGGTCGCAGATCTCAAAGGCGCCCGTCTTCTGCCCCTGCAAGCGCCAGGGGTTGACGGAATTGACGAGCGCAATAGGGTGCTTCGCCACAATGGATCGCACCAGTTCAAGAGCGTCGTCGAAGGAGCCATCGATGGCGATTACTTCTGCGCCGTAGGCCAGACAGGCCGCCAGCTTGCCCAGCGCAATCTTGCCTTCCGGCACCAGCACCAGGCAGCGCAAACCGGCGCGCGCGGCATAAGCCGCAGCGCTGGCTGCGGTGTTGCCCGTACTGGCGCAGATAATGGTGTGCGCTCCCTCGCGCACCGCCTGCGTCACGGCGGCGGTCATGCCCCGATCTTTAAAGGAACCCGTGGGGTTCAACCCTTCATACTTGAGGTATAGATCAAAATCGCTGTCAGGCGCTAGAGCAGACGCCAGCCGCTCGGCGCGGATCAGGGGTGTCTGCCCCTCGTTCAGGCTGATGATGCGCGCATCGCGGGGAAAGGGCAGGTAATCTTGATAGGCGTGAATGACGCCCGTCCATTGTCTTATTTGCTGCAAAGCTGTCTATCCGCCTGGGATAACCAGCGTCTGGCCGGGATAGATAACGTATGGCGACGTCAGATCGTTGGCCTCGGCAATGCTCGTCCAGGACACGCCGTACTGCAGGCTGATCCGGAACAACGTCTCGTTTGCCTGCACCGTGTGCGTCACCTGTGGTGCGGGATCCGGCTCTTCAGCCGGGATCCGCAACTCCTGTCCCGCGTAAATCTGGTTGGGATTGACAATGCCGTTCAGTTCGGCAATCTCCACCCAACTCACACCATAGGCGCGCCCAATACGATACAGATTGTCACCCGGTTGCACCACGTACGTCGTCTCTGCAGACGGATCCGGCGTTGGCGTAGGCGTAGGCGTGGCGTCATCTGTCGCCGGTATCCGAATCTGCTGGCCCGTGTAGATGGCGTTGGCGTTGGGAATGCCGTTGTACTCAGCCAGGACAACCCAGGAAATACCGTACTGCAGGCCGATGCGGTACAAATTCTCGCCGGGTTGCACCACGTGCACGCGCTCCTCCCCGGTCGTCTCCGCCTCAGTGGCCGCAGCTTCTTCCGCCGATTCCTCCTCGGCCGCTTCCATTTCCTCTTCTGCCGACTCCGCTTCTTCGTCTTCTGCCGCGGTTTCTTCCGCCGCTTCCGCTTCTTCCTCGTCGTCAGCCTGCGCCTCTTCAGTAGGCTCAGCTTCCTCGTCATCACCCGCCCGCGGCGAGGCGTCGTCCTCTACTTCGCTTTCTGGCGTGTCCGCCGGCGTCGCACTTGGCACTTCTGTCGCTTCCGGTGTCTCCTCATCAGTCGCCACCGCTTCCTCGGCTTCATCTGGCGCGGGCGCCACCGTTTCCTCAGGCGCCTCCTCACCATCCACCTCTTCCAGCTCCTGGGCCACCTCGGTCGCCACCTCCTCAGCCGTGTCGCCGGCGTCCTGCAAGGGACGCTCGCACGCAGCCAGGAACAGGCTCACGACAAGCAGGAATGCTGCTATCTTCAATACGCTCTGTCGTGATGACATTTCTACACCTCCTCAACTGAGACAGTGACGAAGGGGCTTCGCCCCAATCTTTGCCGCTTACTATAGCATAGTCGTATATTTACGTAAAGTTAACAAAGGAGGGTGCGATGAACCCGATGCTGGCCCGGCAATACAGCACTGACGCAATCTCTGATCTTGGCAACCACCGCAGCTACGGCGTGGCACAACTGGTCAGCGCCTCCACCACATCTACGATGCCCGTGTTCTGAGCGGAGCAGAGCACCGTCTGACGTACCACGTCGGGGTTGCCGGCGCCCGCCTCCTGGACCAGGCCCGCCAGGCCGCTGACCAGGGGGGTGGCAAACGAAGTGCCCGCCCAGTAGGCGAATCCCTCGTGTTCCGCCAGCACATAGCTCACAACGCCGGCCCCGCAACTGCCGCCCTCGATGCCTTCGCAGGCTTCCAGGTCCGGCTCACAGTTGGCGTCTCCATCGCCGCCCGGGGCAGCCAGATCGCCCTCGTTAGCAAAGCAGGAACGCGCCTGCTGCTGGTTGCTGGCCTCGACCCCAAGGATCTGCGGATAGGCGGCGGGAATCTGCGACGGCAGCGGCGCGGCCTCCGGCGGGCTCATGGAGTCATTGCCCGAAGCGGCGACGATGGTGGCTCCCAGCCCTTCAGCGATGAGCATGGGCAATTCCAGCGAAAAGACGACGCTGTCTTCGCCCGCCAGAGGCCGGTAGCCCCACACCGCCAGCATGCGCGCAATGGCGCGTCGCGCTTCCGGCGGCAGTTCCTCGTCATCCGGTTCCGACGTGCCCAGGCTGAGGTTGATAATCGTATTGTTCAGGCCGTCCGGCGGAGAGGCGTTTTCCTGCATATACAGGTTCAGGGCGTCGATGAAAGCCTGCAGCGTGCCCTGCCCATGCTCATTCAACACCTTGACCAGGTGAATCTCGGCGGCGGGAGCCACAGCGTAGGCCAGGCCGGAGACAAAGAGCCCGTGGTCGCTGATCAGTACAATATCCTCGCCGGTCATAGAAACGGGCACCACCACCGGCTCTGAAACAGTGAGGGCCAGCGACGGTACATCCGGCGGTCCCCAGCGATCAAAACGGTAGCCGCCGGGGCCGGAAAACGGCGAGGTGTCGAAAACGGCAACGCGTATCCCCTCGCCCACGCCCTCCGCATTACGCCCGGCGGGAGGCGCGCCGGCAGAGAATAAGCCAATGCCGCTGCCGGCATCTAAGGCCCACTGCTGCCAGAAGTGATCGCTGGCATGCGGCCCGCCGTCGGCGGGGCTCCCTTCCACGGCCCAGGGGCTGCCCTCTACGGCCCACGGGCTGCCTTCAACCGCCCAGGGGTCGCCCGTAATCTCGAAGCCCATCACATAGTTGGGCTCGGCGACCACGCGTACTTGCTGTTCCTGGCCCAGCTCTTCAACCGTGTCGGCGATGATCTGCAGTGTGTCGGAGAGCGGCGGAGTGCCAGCGGAGAACGCGTAGAGGTCAACGCGCAGGGTGGCCATCTCCTGCTGCATGACGGAGCTCAGACCGCTGCGGCGCCGTTTGCCCACGCTCTGCTGCTGATCCCGGTCGCCGCCCGGCGCAGGCAACTGGTATCGTTCCAGGTAGTCGAAAGAGGTGCTGGTCAACGGCTCTAGCTGCAACTCGGGCAGCGCACCGAGCACGCGGTCGATGTCTGCGCCGACGCCGGTGATCACAAGCTGTTCGTCGACCAGCGCCTGGCCCGGACGCAATTGGACCCGGGGTAGATCGGGACCGGGCGGCAGGACGTTGGCCTCAAACTCAACCGGTGCGGGGAACGGTTCCGGTGCTGGCGTCGGCTCCGGCTGTGGCTGGCAGCCCACGGCGAGCAGGGAAAAAGCTGCCAGGGCTGCGATGAGCAGAAAGAGTTGCGAATGACGTTTCAACATGATGACGAACTCCGGTTGCATAGGGCACGATTTAAGACGATGAAAAGAAGCAGCCCTCTCTGGAACTACTTCATGGATGTAAACGAAGAGCGAGCGTCTTTTCCGGAAAGATCTACAGAGCGGTGGTGGCCCCAACCAGGAAGAATGGAGCCCAGTAATAGGGATGCGGTTCTTCTCCGGCAGAGTGGCCATCACTGATAAAGTGGCGCTGTGCCGCCCGTAGAGCGGCCCCTTTACTCTCTCCGCGCGCCAGCCGGTTGTAGAAGGTCTCCATCAGCCGCGCCGTCGAGCGATCCTCTACGGCCCAAAAGGAGAGCACCAGAGAGGCAGCCCCGGCATAGAGAAAAGCGCGCATAAGGCCCAACAACTCGTCGCCGCCGGCTACCACATTGCGCCCGGTCTGGCAGGCGCTGAGCGTGACCAGCGACGCCTGCAGCCGAAGGTTGAAAATATCCAGGGTGGTCAGCCAGCCATCGTCCAGAGAGAGGCCGGAGAAGAGGGGATTATCGGGGCGAAAGTCACCGTGCGCCGCTACATGCAACAGCCGGGCCAGGGCCGCCATGCGGCCCACTTCCTGCCGCGTGGCTTCCTCTTCGACGAGGACCTGTCCCTGCCACAGCGAAGCCACAGCGCGAGCTTCGTCCACCGTGTAGGGCAACGATCCGCCGAGGGAATGGCCCACAGCCACCACATCCGTGCCCACCGGCCCTGCGTCGTGGCCCAGTGTGGCCTGATGACAATAGCGCAAGAAGCTGGCGCCGGGCAGATAGCTGACCTCGTGATCCTGCAGCAGATAGCGCCGTCCATCGTGCAGGGCATGGAAGGGCAGATAGTGCAATGGGCCGTGGGGCACCACAATCACTTTCGGCCACTGCTCCAGACGTGGCAGCAGCGGGCGCAACAGGAGATCGTAGAGCCGTTGCAGGATGGCGCGCGCGTTTTTGGTCAGGTGCGCCTCCTGCGACGCATCGCTGCGGGGAACGGAGCGCAGGTTAAGCCACAGAAGCTGCGACAACTGCTGCACGCGCGCCATAGGCGCTGCCAGCGGCTGCACCTCGATGGATTCCGCCGTGACCAGAAAAAGTAACAGCTGCCCGCGGGCCACAAAATATTCCAACAGCAGCGTATCATCATCCAGATAGGGCTGTACCGGTTCGGTGCGCACCTGCCACAGCGCAGCATCCCGCGCATAGTCGGCGTTATGGATCAGGAGCCGGTGCCATAATTCTGTGATGCGATTCTCGATGCGCAACACGTCCTGCTGCGCTTCCTGCCAGCCGTCGTCGGCGGTGGCCCAGCCCCGCTCTGTGTGCCCTTCACCGCTCTGCCAACGGCGGTAGAGACGATCACGTTCCGCACGCAGCGCCGTCAGCTCGGCGACGAGTGGATGGTCTTCCTCACGACGGGCCTGAAGGCCCACGTCCAGGCGGTAGGCCAGCAAATCGAGCAGCGCCCTGGACTTAGCCCGCTCGGCATACTCCAGGCCCAGCTGCGGGCGTTGCAACTCGGCACACAGGCTCACGGCGTCTTCGTAAAGGACGTTCTTGTCCTCCAGAAAATCGGCGCGATACTCCACCATCAAGCGTCCACGTAGCTGCTCCAGGGCCTCAATAGCCGCGTCAAACTGCTGCAACGCCTGGCTGCCGTTCCGTGCGTCCCGCGCCAGCCCCCCCAGAAGGTGACGCGCCTGGTAGACGAGCGTAGGCAGCGAATGTTCTTCACCGACCGCCAGCGCTTCCCGCAGCAGTTCGCGCGCCCGCGCCACGCGATTCTGGCCCGCAGCTGCCCGCGCCGCCACCAGCCAGGCCTGCGCCTGGGGCACCACCTGCTGTTGGTCGCCAAAAATGGCGGCGCAGCGCCGGGCAATAGCGCCGCTCTCCTCCAGCTGCCCCTGGTGAAGCAGCAAAGATGCCCACTCCAGATCGGCAAATGCAAGCCAGACCTCGTTGTTCTCCTGCCGAAACAGATCGCGCGCTTCCTGCAATGAGCTGTCCGCTGCCTCGTACTGCTCTAACCCCGCATAAGCCACTGCCTCATTGAGCACAGCCTGGGCCACTTCAAAGCGCGTGCCCAAATCCTGAAAAAGAGCCCGCACCTGGGCACACTTTTCCAGAACGGCCCTGAAACGGCGCAACTGCAGGAGGCAGTCGCTGATAAACAGCTCTACGAGAATGGCGTCGCGCTGGCGCCCGTCGTCGAGGAAAACGTCGCGCACTTCGTCCAGGAGCTGAAGCGCCTCGTTATATTTGCCCAGGACGAAATAGGTGATAGCCAGGCTCTGCTTTGCGCGAGCGCGGTCGATTCGCTGTTCGGCGCCTTCCGGCAGGTAGCCCAGCGCCGCCTCGCTGGCGGCGATAGAACCCTGGAAGCGGCCCAGATTACGCAGAATGATGGCGCGGTTCAGTTCAACCCGCGCCAGGTAAGGACGCCCCTTCTCCCCTAACTGGCGGTAGCTATCGCGAGCGTCCTCAAAGTTGGCCAGCGCCTCACGATCCTGCCCCATGCGCCCGTAGATAATGGCAATGTTAGACGTCAATTTGGCCAACGGCAGCCAGGCTTCGGCGGCGCGCAACTTGACCGCTGCCCGCCGGCCCGTTTTCAAAGCCTCATCATAGCGGCCCAGGGTAGCAAGAGGCCACAGCTTGCCGATCTGCGCCCTTGCCCACTCTTCATCCTGCCCATTTGCCTCATAGATGTCTCCCGCCTCATTATAGAGCGTGATCGCTTGCCGGTACTCGCTCAACCCAATGGCCCGGGCATTGGCTTCGGCCAGTAAGCCTAAGGCGCGCAGCGATACGTATCCGCTGGTTTGGGCCAGATGCTGCAACAGCGCCGCCGCCTCCAGACAGCGCTCGATGTTACTGTGCAGGAACTGGTCGGCGCTGGCCTTCAGGGCAACACCCAATTCCTGCAACCGGGCCGGCGTCCGTGCAGCGGCCGTTTCATCCAGAAATCGTCGCCGGCTTACGCTGTCGGGCAAGGCCCACAACTGCGCCAGCACATCTTCTATATTCATAAGCAATTCAGCGGTCGCTAAATAGGAACAGGTTGCCTGACCCGGCATCTCCCTCAGGAAACAGTGAGTTCCGGAATGTGGATCAGGACCTGTTCACCGTGAAGCAAGAGGCGATAGGTATCCGGTTCGACGCCACTGAGCATGAAGTTGCCCAACTCGTCGACCGTCGTGTCCGCTATCTCCTCATCTTCGCGCCAGAGATAAACGCCCCAACCCTGCGCATCGGCGCCCAGGACCAGGCCTAATACACTGCGGTGATCGGCGGCGTTGACGTCATCCTGCACCTCCAGCGAGACCTGGACATCCTCTGCTCTGTAAACCAGGGGGCCCGTATCGTCGCCTCGGACGCCTGCCAGCGCCGGCTCTGCCAGGGGACCGCCAACGCCCAGATCCGGCGACACCCGCGCCACGAGCACCTTTAGGCGCTCCAACACACTGTATTCCAGTTCGGATGCCACGTCATCGAGGTACGCCAGTAGTTGCTTTAGCTCTTGCGCACAATAAGGACAGATTTCGAGGTGTGCTGCAATGCGCTCCGCCTCCGGCCCAGAGAGCAACTGCAAATGGTATTCGCCCAGTTGATGGGCATCAGGGCAGGCGCTGCGGTAGAGGTGCTGCTTCAGCTGGCGCTCTTGCTGCGCCAGCTCGGCCAATCGCTGACGGTTACTTGCGGATTGTTCAATTTCACGGGCACGTCGGGGTGGTAGTTCACCATCAAGGTAGACCAGCAGTTCCGCATCGCTGGCCTGCGGGGTTCTGTGCTCTTCATTCATGGGTTTCTCCTCTTACAACCCACCTTTCTTTGCCCTAATGAACGAGAGTCAGCACCGTTTTCAGGCATGCTGTCGCAACAATTGTTGCAAAGCATCGTCACGGCGCAACCGCGCCAGGACATTTTCCTTAATACGATAAATCTCGCGTACATCATCGAAAAGTTCCTGCTGCTCGCGATAAATATCGCCGGGCTTGAAACCCACTATGTAAGAATAGTGAACGACGAGCCGCTCCTTGTCGTCGTTAAGGCGAGCATCCACCGCCTGCCAGAAACTGGAACGCACCGTGCTGTCCAGGGCGCGTTGCTCCACGTCCACACCAGTAGCTTCTTCAATGCCTGGCGGCAAATCATCTAACATCTGGTGATAGTCGGCGTTCCGCGCGTAGTCGGTCACAACACTGGACACGCACAGTTGAAGATAGCGCAGCAGGGATTTTAGATCAGAAAATGAATCGAATTTCTGAGGGGACATCGCCGACCACATCTTGGCGAAAGCGCCGTTAACAAAGAAACTGACCTCCTCGCCTGACTGGCGAAAGGCGCGCTGTCGCTTGACCCAGCCGGCGACAAGGGGCCGATAGTTGCGGCAAATCCTGGCCCACGCTGCCTCATTGTGCTCGACTATGGCCCGCCGAAACAGCTCGTAGCAGTATCGTGGGTCATGCTCCCTGCGGTGAAAGAAGTGATCACTTTCTTCCGCGCAACGCTGGGCCAGCATGTCCAGCGCCAACGATTTGAAAACGTCGTTCGCAGGCATGTATGTCCTTCTTTGACAGGGTCCGGGCAGTGCCAGGACAACTCAACGGATATTCAGTGGAGGCTCGGCAGTCGCTTCGAGTGGCAACTATAGCAGTGGGCCCGGCCCTGGTCAAGCAAGCGGAGTGAGCGCCAGGCAGATACTCCCGCTCCAATCGCCACAAGCCGCAGTGGGCGCCATGGGCAGAGTGTGCTTATAATTGGCTACTGTTCGTTGAATCATCGGTCCCGGAGGAGACGCCATGGAAGTTGCCATCATGATTGAAGGACAAAACGGATTGAACTGGCCGCGTTGGCGGCGGATAGCGCGCGCGGTGGAGGAGTTGGGTTTCGTCGGGCTCTTCCGGTCCGACCACTATACGAACGCCAGCGCGCCCGATAAGGATTCGCTTGAGTTGTGGGTGTCGTTGACCTGGCTGGCGGATAACAGTGAGCGGCTAGAGTTCGGGCCGATGGTCACGCCCTTTTCCTTCCGCGAGCCAACGATGACAGCGCGCATGGCAGCCGGCGTAGACGATCTCTCCGGCGGACGTCTCATCTTAGGGCTCGGCGCTGGCTGGCAGGAGCGCGAACATCATAAGTTCGGGCATGATTTGCTGCCCACGGCCCAACGTTTTGATCGCTTTGAAGAAGGAATGGAGGTGGTCACCCGCCTGCTACAGCAGGATGAGCCGGTCGATTTTGACGGAGAGTACTATCAACTGAACGAGGCGTTGCTTCTGCCTCGCCCACAACGCGCGGGAGGTCCGCCCATTCTTGTCGGCGGCAACGGTCCGCGGCGCACACTGCCGCTTGCCGCGCGTTACGCGCAGGAGTGGAACGGCGTGTTTACCACAGCCGAGCACTTTGCCGAGCTTAACAGCCGGCTTGACGAATTGCTGGAAGCTGAGGACCGGCAGCCGCAGGACGTGCGGCGCTCGTTGATGACCGGCACCATCTTCGGCCGCGACGAAACCGAAGTTGACGAAAAAGCGGCAGCGCGCGGGCGCAGCGTCGAAGAGTTGCGCCAGCACGGACTGATCGTAGGCGCCGGCGACGACTTTGTGCAACAGATCAAAGCCTACGAGGAAGCCGGCGCCTACCGTATTCTGTTACAGTGGCTGGACCTGGACGATCTGGACGGGCTGGCAGCCATGGCCCACACTGTGCTGCCGCATCTCTAGGCGCAACAGCGACACCCGCCCCCTACAGTTTCTCGTCGTCGCCAGCCTGCTCCTCGGGCGGGCTGAACTGCTCGGCAAGCCGGGCCAACTCCTGGCTCAACCACTGTAGGCCCTCAACCATGCTGCTGCGCGCCTTGCGTCCTAGCTCGCCGCTTTCCACGCGCCCGCGCACGTCCTCGGCCTCCTCTTTCACTTTCTTGGCCGTCGGGCTCTCTTTGGCTTCACTGAAGACTTTATTCACCTCGTCGCCAAATCGACGCACGCCTTCTTTGACCTCGGCCTCAAACTCGCGACGCTCCTGGCTGTTCCAGGCCGACTGCAGGGTTTCCGCAAATTGCCGGCCCAGATCACGTAGGGCGTCCGACACATCTGCACGGGGAGCCCCCTTCTCGGTCTTAAAGGGCTCCTCCTCTTCCACCTCTATCTTGATGCGTTCTTCAGACTTCAACTCTTCCACATTTGGTTCATGTTCTTCTGTCATCATTCATCCTCCGAAGATTATCGGCTAATGCCATCTTATCCTCCTATACGCGAACAGGAGTCGTTGGTTGCAAAAGGTTGTATTTGCTTTCAGAAACGTGTTAAATGTGCATCTGCACTCAGGCAGGCGCCGGGAACCAGGCCGTGAAAGCAGCACCCTTGCCCGGAACGCCCTCGCTTTGCACCTCTATGTGGCCATCGTGGCGCGTTACGATCTCGCGCGCAATGTTCAGGCCCAGACCGGTGCCGGGCACGCCGGATGCCAGCCCCGTTTTGCCGCGATAAAAGCGTTCAAAGAGGTGCGCCTGATCGTCGTCGGTGAGGCCCGGCCCTGTGTCGCTCACGCGAACCCCCACCCAATCACGGCCTTCGCTGCGCCGCGATTCCACAGTCACCAACACCTCGCCTCCGGCCGGAGTATAGTTCATGGCATTGGTCAGAAAAATGCTGACAACCTGTTCCAACAGGCCGGGATCGGCGTTGATTGTGGGGAATGTGCCTTCCTGGCGAAACTCCAATTGTAGACCAAGGCTCTCGGCCAACGCCTGGCGGTCTTCCACATAGCGGCGCGCCAGGGCGCCGAGATCTACCGCGTCAAGCTCCAGTTCCACTTGCCCTTGCTCCAACCGCGATAGACGTAGCAGATCCTCGATGAGCGAATTTAGCCGGTCGATGTCCCGACCCAGCCGCTCCAGGTAAGGATTTTCGCCCTCTTCGCTATGTGAGGCAAGGGAGTGATTCAGCTTCAGGCTGGTGATAGGCGTGCGCAGCTCGTGCGAGACGTTGGCGGCGAACGCATCCTTGCTACGCGCCACTTCCTTGAGCAGGCTGACGTCCATCAGGGCGGCTACGAAGCCGGTGTGGTCACCGTCGCCATCATAAAGGGGCGCCACCGTCACTGCGGCATCATAGAGCGTACCATCGCTACGCTCCAACTGGAACTCACCGTGCCATAGACCTGGCTTCTCGCCGGCAGATGTGTTCTCCCGAAGCGTCTGCCAGGGGATCTCAAGCCCCGGCAGGAAATCGGAGAGACGGCGCTCGCGCACGGCGTCCGACCCGTAGCCCGTCTGTTGTTCAAAGGCCGGGTTCACCTGTTCCACTCGCCCCTGCTGATCGACGACCAGTAGCGCATCACCCACCGATTGCAGAATCGTTTCCAGCCGTTTGTTAGCCGCCTGCAGTTCCTCCGTGCGCTCGCTCACCGCCTGTTCCAAAGAAGCGCTGTAGTTGCTCAACTGTTCGTAGAGACGCGCGTTTTGCATGGCCAGAGACACCTGGTCAGCAAAGGCCGTCAGACGTTCTGCGTGCTTCGCCGCAAACTGATTGGGCCGGGCGCCGTCCGCGCTGAGAAAACCTATCGTCTCGCCCTCCAACCGGATGGGTGCCGCGACGTAGGAGCGCACCCAGGCAGTGGGCTCCATCGTCAACCACTGGTCATTGTGCCGTGTGTCGGAAATGACGATAGCTTCTCCCCTCTCCCACATATGGCGCAGCGGGCCAACGTGATTCATCGGCAGCTCCAGGCCGACGATGCGTCCCCGATCAATCCGTTCATCGTAGCCGCGACAGTGTACAACCCGCGCCACGTCTCCTTCGATAAGCATGATATTGGCCCCATCGTGCGGCAGCACATTGTCAATGTGAATCAGGGCGCGCTGCAAAACCTCGTCGAAGTCCAGGGTGCGGTTCAGGGATGCCGCTGAGGCAGCCAATGCTTCAGCCAATGCGCGCTGCTCGCGCTCCGCTGCCTCTGCCTGCCTGCGCTCGGTTACGTCGTAGCCGACTAATTGAATCGCCGTGCGCCCTTCGTAAGCGATATGGGTGGCTACAATCTCCACGTCGATGATTTCGCCATCCAGGCGCACCAGCTGAACTTCCACTGGGGCGTACTCATTACCCTCTGCCAGCATAGCATCGATCCCCTGCAACATCCCCTGCCGCCTGCCTTCCGCCAAGATCGAGGTGACCGGCTTCCCGACCAGCTCCTCGGGCTCTCGTGCGCCAAGAAGGTGGGTGGCGGCAGTATTGACGAAGAGAATAGCATCCTGTGTAAAAACCGCCGTGGGCGCCGGCGAGCGCTCCACCAGACGCCGATAACGCGCTTCGCTCTCGCGTAGCGCCTGCTGCGCGCGATGCCGGCGCGCGATTTCCTTTTGTAACAGTTGCACGCTTTGGCTCAGGCGGGACGTGCGCTGCTGAACTCGCTCTTCCAGCGTTTCGTTGGCCTTCTGCAAGCGGTCGTTGAGCACGCGTAGGGAGCGGTTGGTTTCCTGCAGGCGGCGCAGCGTCATCTCCAGCGAGGTCAGGCTCTCCAGGAAAAAGGTGCCGGCGGCCGTGAGCAACGCCACTTCCTCGCCGGGAGACGCCTCTCTGACCAGCATAGAGCGCAGCGCCTCGTGGTAGATGGTCGCCAGGTCCAATAGCGGCAGCTCCGACTGCGTCGCCGAGCGGCCCAATTCATACGCTGTCTGTAGCGCCTGCTCGTCACCGCTGCGCAGGAACTCCCGCAAGGCTGTGGCGTACTGTTGTTGGAAATAATCGGCCTGGACAGTCATGACGTTTCTCCACGATATTCGGCGACGAGAACCAGTGCATCATCAGACCTTCGCCCATACCTCTGCAGAATAGAGTCAGCAAGGACCTGGGGGTCCTGTCTGCCGGCGTGGGCAGCCGCGGCGAAGTCCCGCCGGATGCCATCTGTGGCCATGATCATGATATCGCGCGCTGAGACGTCTATCTCTCGAAGTTTGAGCGGGGGAAGGCGGTAACCAACAACTCCTCCACGCAACACCATGTGCCTTGTGCTAAAGAGATTGTTGTGGTCGCTACTGAGGAGCACACCGTCCACATTGCCTACGCTGAGCCAGCGCAGACGTCCGCCGGGCGAAAAGTGAGCCAGACTCATGGCCACGCCCCGCGAGCGTCGCAACTTCTCATGGCAACGCTCGACCAGCGTTACCAACGACTCTCCGGCATACGTCTCAATCGCGGTTACGGCCGCCGCCGCCGTCGCGGCGGCCTCCTGACCGTGACCCAGGGCGTCGACCAGTGCAACCAGCACGTCTCCTTCCTCGCGTTGTACGATGGTGTGGCGATCTCCAGAAACCAGTTGGCCCGGATGAGGAGCAGCCGCCACGCCAACTTCGATGATCCTGCCTACACTCACGGCCGGACGATATCAGGTTTCAACCACTTGCTCATGACGATGGTCGTGCCGCGTCCCACTTCTGACTCAAGTTCAAAATCGTCCATCAGACGACGGGCGCCGGGCAACCCCAGACCCAGCCCCTGGCTTGTGGAATAGCCATCCTGCATGGCAAGCTCAACGTCTTTAATTCCTGGCCCATCATCGGTGGCAACGATGCGCATACCCCGCCGCCCGTTTTTCTCGACGATGGAGAAAGTGATCGCGCCCCACCTGGCGTATAGAACAATGTTGCGCGCCACCTCGGAGATGGCCGTGGCGATCAAAGCCTGGTCACTGGTACTGAAACCGAGATCTATGGCCAACTGGCGGCCCTGCTGGCGGGCGCTGACGATGTCGCTCGTACCTTGAATCGCAACCCGTTTCTCACTGTCCATAATGGTGATGCCTTCGGATCCGCGCGTTCAGAAGACGAATCCCTTCTTCCAGATCCAGGGCTGTGGGTATATCCTCCAGCGTGAGTCCCAGTTGAATCATGGCGAAGGCCACATCTGGTTGGATGCCCACGATCACGGTCTCCGCACCACGCAGTCGAATCATGTCGGCAATCGCGCGCAGAGTGCGCGAGGAGTAGGAGTCCAACACGTCTACGACTGTAACGTCAATAATCACACCCCGAATGCGATCGTCGCCCACACGGAGCACCAGCCGGCGCTGCATGTCCTCCATGTCATCATCCGTCAGCGCGCTCTGCACGGATGCGATCAGAAAGTGATGTTGCTTTAGAACAGGTACGGTCACGGTATCTGCTCCTGGCCCCCATCCCAATAGCCAGTATCGTCATGCTTTTCCACGCGGTATCCCAGGAAATGCTCCGCTTTCTCCAAACCACTCTGAAGATCGCCCAACGTCAAGACCGCCCGCAGGTCGACGCCAACGGTGACCAACGTCTGGGCAACTTCCGGCGAAAGGCCGGTCAATATCGATTTGGCGCCCATAAGCCGTGCAGCATCCACCGTCTGTATCAGATAGCTGGCTACCTGCGAGTCTACGACGGGCACGCCGGTAACATCGATGACCACAATACGCCCCCGCAGGCGGCGGATGGCGTGCAATAGCGTGTGGGTCAACTGTTGCGCGCGCTGCGTGTCCAGCACACCGATAATCGGCAAGATCAACAATCCGTCGCGCAACTGTAACACGGGTGTGGAAAGCTCGCGGATCGCTTCCCGTTGTCGCACAATCGTTTCCTCTTTCGCCGACATATACGCTTCACTGAGCACCGCCGTAGACATCGTCACGTAGGTGGACATGCCGCACAGCGCGAGTTCAAACTGGGCCTCGTCGTCCCCGTAAGCGTCGATGAGGTGTGGAATTATGAAACGCTCCAGGCTACGAATCACTTCAAACCAGCTGGCAAAACGCACGTCGCGATGGGCATAATAGGCGCCCTGCTGGCCCAGGTGACTGAAGTAAGCGCCCCAGTTGTCATTACGAATGGCGTCGTCAAGTAGTTGATACGAGCGTCTGCCCTGCTCGGCAGCCTGATCCGGATCTACCTGCTTTACAAATTTGCCAAACACCTCATGATCGGCCATCTCCTGCTGCAGGTGGCGCTCGGCGTCCTGATAACGCTCGCGGTATACGTCCCAAAACAACTGCAGCCCCTGGCGCGCCTCTGGCGACAGATCCTGATCAACTCCTGGAATATCTGCAATGCTATCAAACAGGGTCGGAATTTCTCCTTGAGCTCGTTTTGGGATCGATTGCCCACACAATGGCCATTGGGGACATGCAGAAGCTGGCGACGGGTACCTCCTTTCACAGGTGAAGGCATCCTTGTAGGAAGATGGAGTTCCCTACCCTTAATATTATACTGCTTGCGACAATTATGTGCAGAGTTCTAACGGACTAGTACAATTGCGCTATGTTAAGCGGCTCCGGCCGGCCGCAAACGGGCGTGGGCGCCTCTAGCCACATTTACCCATTTCGTCTCGGGCTTTTCTTCTTACACTCACGATAGGAGATGACACCATGGCAACAGAACGACCGGACACCGCATTGTGAGAACGTTTTCCCGCCTGGGAAGAATCACGCTTTTTCTGCTGGCATGGTCTCTAAGCGGCTGCCAGTTGCCGCCACTGGAGGCTATGGCTGCGCTGCCTACTCTGGCCTCCGCGGCGCAGACTGCAACGCCCACGGAGACGGTTATCCCACCGACCTGGACGCCGGCCGGGCCGCCGCCTACGGCGCCCGCGACAAAGCCACCGCCAACCCGGGAACGAGCAGCGACAGCCACCCCCCTGCCCATTCCCACCAACACCCCGATCACGCCCACATCCACGCCGACTGAAACGCCAACCACGACGCCGACGCCTACCGCCACATCCGACGTGCGCCCGCTCACAGAGTACGGCCCCAGAGACATGATTCCTGTCGAGGCCTACCCGCGGCCCGCGGGCGACAACGGCTGGGGCATGCATTGGATCCCCACCGTGAAGCAGGAACCGGCCGTCGTGGATCGTTTTGTGGCCGAAATGGTGAAAATGCACATCAAGTGGGTGGTCTTTCTCAATGACGGCACCAACATCGGCGACAACGATTATCTGGTAGATCGCCTGGTGGCAAATGGCATCATGCCCGTCATGCGCGTCTACCGCAGCACCCTGACGCCTCACGACGGCGATCTGGGCGCCATGGTTGCCCACTACCGCCAGCGCGGCGTCTATTATTTCCAACTCTACAACGAGCCAAACGTGAACGATGAGAACCACCAGGGATCGGCGAACCCCAACCTCTATGCGCGGGTGTGGACTGATGAAGCGCGACAGGTGATCGCCAACGGAGGCCTGCCCGGCTTCGGTGCGCTGAGTCCCGGCGGCGCTTACGACCACTACGCCTTCCTGGACCGCACCCTGCGCGCCATTAAATATAATGGCGACACGGCAGTGCTAAATTGGGCCTGGCTCTCCGTACACAATTACCACGGCACGCGCCCGCTGGACGATCCCCACGGTTTCCTGCTTTTCCGCAACTATGACCAGATCGTGCGCAACCACCTGCATCGCTCTCTGCCCATGATTGGCACCGAAGGCGGCAGCTATAGCGACAACCCGCAAACGGTCACGCGCCTGTTGCGCTACCAGTACGGCTATATGCAGAACGCGGAACCATACTTCATGGCCTTCAGCTACTGGGCCCTGGCCAACCGGGAAGGCGGCAGCTTCGACGACACCTGGGAATGGCAGGCGCTGTTCCGCCCTGGTTATGTACACCCAGTGGTGACGGACTTTTTCTATAAAGGTGGTTGAGTAGGGATTGGCGATTGGCGATTGAATCAGTTTCGCTCACTAATCGCTAATCTCCGATCCCCATTCACTGCAAATCCCGCCCCTCCAGTTCCGCCTCAAGAGAATCCCAGAGCTTGTTATACGAAGCCAACCGTTCTGCGGCGGTCCGGCGCGCCGCCGGGGTGTGCATGCTGGCGACAGTCCTCTCCTGCCAATCGGTATCGCGGGCCATGGCGATCAGGTCTTCGGTACTCAGCGGATTGCCATTGGCGAAGCTCATCCCCGTCCAGTGGAAGGCGGCGGTCAGGCCAAGCTTGGAGAGTTTATCCGCATCCCACAACACCTGCGCCTCCACGCTCTGTAACGGTTCCTCGCGCCACAGCCCCTTGTGCGCGGCAATGGCCTGGGCCACGCGTTCGATCTTATGGGGGGGAAAATTGGTCTGGGCCAGGAAACGGCGCGCAAATTCGGCCCCCTCTTCAGGGTGTTCCTCACCGGCCACCTTGCGCACATCGTGCAGCCATGCCGCGGCCTCCACAACCTCCTCGTCGGCTCCCATCATCCGTGCCAGCTTCAGGGCCAGCGTACGAACAGCTCGCACATGCTCCCAGCGATAATTGTAAACTGGCTCCCTGCTGTCAAAGCGCTGCTGCGCTTCGTGAAGCGTTGCCTCATGCATCGCCTCGCGCACGGCATCGCGCCAATCGTCATCCGGGTCTGTGTCCTGCGACATGCCAACTCCAATTGATTCTACTAACGGTTTCTCCGTCCTTTCGACATCACCCATACTCGGGCGGCTTGTTTTCTCGTTCACTTAGATTGTAAGTATTCCTTACCGCCAGCGCCACAAACCAATGGATCGCAACGCGGATTATGGTACAATCAGGTAACTTATCTTACTTCAATCTGTGACACTTTGACGTATAATACCCCTGTCCGCAGGGATAGACCGTATGTCAAGGGATCACTGTCCGAAGGAAAAGCGCCTTCTTTTCGTCGCCGGCGCGACAGGTAGAGGCCAGGACGGGCCAGTATAGTGCTAGAAACGATGAGGAGGAGTATCCTGCCCCTATGAAACGCACTGTCATTTTCTTCGCATCCGCCGCTGTCTTGCTGGCCGCCCTGTTCCTTAACGTCTCGCGCGGCGAGGCTGCGGCCTGTTATATCGCCTCCCCCGTTATGGGCTACGTTTGCGATGCGCGTCCGCAGCCGGCGCAGTTCGTGACGCCGGAACCCCGCGAGGACAGCATCCTGTCCCGTTTTACCTACTCCTGGATCGAAGACCACGCGCCTCTGCACGCCGAGCCCACCCTGGACGCGCCACTTATCGGCGATGCCGGCGTTGGCTTCCTTTACAATACCATCCAGGGCGTTGCTACAGATGCTGATGGCAACCGGTGGTTCAAAATGATGGGCGGCTGGACGCTCTCCGGCTACGTAAACATTGTGGAAGGTACACCTTTCACCGGTATGGAGATTAACGGCCAACCGTCTCGCCCCTTCGGCTGGATGCTGGACACATGGATCCTGCGGTCCACTCCCGCGGGTCCTGTGCCCCCGGAAGGACAACGCACCTTCCTGGAGCGCTATGACTTCGTACAGATTTACGATGCTGCCGAAGGGTCTGATGGCTGGTTATGGTACGACATCGGCGACGGGCAGTGGGTCAGAGAGAATTACCTTTCCATCGTGGACCTCACACCGCGCCCTGAAGAGGTGGGAGAAGATGAATTCTGGGTAGATGTCGATCTCACCGAGCAGGTCTTCGCTGCCTACGAAGGGGACGACATGGTTTACGCCTCACTGGTTTCCAGCGGTCTCGATCGCTGGCCCACACGACCCGGCCTGTTTCAGGTGTGGGATCGTCACCTCTCCGCGCCCATGTCCGGTGGTGAGGTCGGCGATGATTTCTACAATATTGAGCACGTCCCCCATTCCATGTACTTTGACGGAGGTATTTCTTTACACGGCGCTTATTGGCACAATCTATTTGGACGGCAACGGAGTCACGGTTGTGTGAACATGCCGCCGCGAGATGCCGAGTGGGTCTTCTTCTGGTCGGAGAAGGCGCCCAACGACCTGTGGGTGCTGGTTCAGAAGAAGGCGCCCGACCACATACTGGCGCAGTACAGCGATCACACGACGGTCGCCGCGCCCACGCTGGCCGATTGAGTTGCGGCCCACTGAATGTCGTACTGTTAACGTGACGGCCCGGTTGGCGCACAGTCATTTTGTCTGATGTTGCCAACACGCCTGACCAGATTAAAGCTATGAAAAAACTTCGTCTGCTCCTGATTGGCCCAATACTGCTCCTGACCCTGGCCTTTTTTGCCGACCGGGCGGAGGCTGCCAACTGCCAGCGATCGGTGGCCGGCGTCTATGTCTGCGACGCGCGGCCTGAACCCGCTACATTCTCCGGTCCCGGTTTCCGATCCGGCGGCCTGATGTTCAACCGCACCTACTCCTGGCTTGAGGATCACGCCCCCCTCTACACACAACCCACAGCGGATGCGGAGATTGCTGTGGAAGGGACGGTGGGTATCCTCTATTACACCATTGAAGGCGTCGTCGCCGATGAAGCCGGTAACCAATGGTACAAGGTAGCGGACAATGAGTATGCACGGGCCGAGACCATGCACCACTACAATGGCAGCCGTCTGACAGGCGTGGAAGTGAACCGGCAGCCGGAGCGCCCCTTCGGCTGGCTGATGCAAAGGGCGCAGCCGGCGCCCGGCCCCGACCAGCCGCCCCCGGAGGGCAGTGATTGGCTGCCGCGATACACGTTCGTAGAGATTTACGACGTGGCTCTGGGCGATGACGGTTGGCTATGGATGGACATTGGCAACGGGCAGTGGGTCAAGCAGACGTTCCTGGCCCTGGTTGACGTGGCTCCACGACCTGAAGAAGTTGGCGAAGACGAGTACTGGGTCGCTGTGGATCTTTTCGAAGAGATTTTTGCGGCCTATGAGGGGGACCGCATGGTCTACGCCGGTCTGACCGCCTCCGGGCTCGAAGGGTGGGAAACGAATGAAGGGTTATTCACCGTCTACGCCCGCCACCGCGAGTGGCCAATGTGGGGCGGCGATCCGGGCGAC